>JAGCGA010000031.1 GCA_017649855.1 Bacteroidales bacterium | reverse complement strand
TCTGCCACTGAGGATTTTTCTGACCACATCTAGTCTCTCTTCAAAATCATGTTTCATAATAGAACTGTACTCCTTTGGTTTTTTGTCCAACTTTTGGGGTGCAGTTCATAAGGCGTCAGCCGCAATATGGGGTACAGGCTACGCGCGGGGAACATCTCGCGGCGCGGGGAGTCCGTGCCAAGATGATGATCCGAGCCGCCGCGAAAGGGAGTGTGTGCCATCAGGTATATATTTACCAAAAAAAATGTATCTTTGCGCCCCTTAATATTTTTTGCCGAATGAATGAGGATTTCGCTTCTATAAAGCGCCGTTTTGAGATGATAGGCTTCAACAAGGCCTTCGAGCATGCGGTCTATGTGGCCGTGCAGGCTGCGAAGACCGACTTGTCGGTGTTGGTGACCGGCGAGAGTGGAGTAGGCAAGGAGAACATCCCGAAGATCATCCATGCGTATAGTGCCCGCAAGAATCGCAACTATATCGCGGTCAACTGCGGCGCCATCCCGGAGGGCACCATCGATTCGGAGCTTTTCGGCCATGAGAAGGGCGCCTTCACGGGTGCGGTGGAGAGTCGCAAGGGCTACTTCGAGGTGGCCGACGGCGGCACCATCTTCCTGGATGAGGTGGCCGACCTCCCGCTCTCCACGCAGGTACGCCTGTTGCGTGTGCTGGAGAGTGGCGAGTTCATCCGCGTGGGCTCCTCCAAGGTGCAGAAAACTGATGTGCGGGTGGTGGCTGCCACCAACGTCAACATCGGCGACCGCATCAGCAAGGGCAAGTTCCGCGAGGACCTCTACTACCGTCTTTGCTCGGTGCCGATCCGGATGCCGGCACTCCGCGAACGCCAGGAGGACATCCTGCCGCTGTTCGTCAAGTTCGCCAGCGACTTCTCGGCCAAGTACCATTCGCCCGTCATCACGCTGACCGACGATGCCAAGGAGGAGCTGAAACGCTACAGCTGGCCCGGCAACATCCGGCAACTCAAGAATGTGACGGAGCAGATCTCCCTCATCGAGGAGGAACGTGAGATCACCGCCGAGCGCCTGAAGCCCTATCTGACCTCTCCCACCTCCAGCCTGCCGGTGCTGGCACATGCCGAGACCGACGCCTTCGAGCAGTTCCGCTGGGACACCATGAAGGTGATCTCCGACATGAGCAAGGAGATCATGGAGCTGAAGAAGCAACTGGGCAGGATGCAAGAGGCGACAGGCGACAAGGTTGTGCCCGCCGCCATGATGCACCACGACTATGCCTTGCCGGAGAATGAGGAGATGCGCATTACCCATGTCTCCGACGGCGACATGCAGTCGATTCCCGAATCCACCTATAGCGAGGTGGATGAGAGCCGCGAGCATTCGTTGTCCGAGACGGAGAAAGTGGCCATTGCCGAGGCGCTGCGCCGTCATCACGGCAACCGGAAAAAGGCGGCCGATGAGCTCCAGATATCGGAACGTACCCTCTATCGTAAAATCAAACTCTATGGATTGGTGCCCAATGATGAGAAATAGGATATGCAAGACCGGGTTGTTGCTCTTGTTGGCGGTCGTGCTGGCCTCCTGCAAACTGTCTGTCTCGTTGACGGGCGGCACCGTCGATGCGCGTGCCAAGACGGTGGCCATCACCAACTTCCCCAACAACGCGTCGCTGGTGAACCCGATGCTCAGCCAGAGCTTCACCACGGCCCTCAAGGACAAGATCCAGGGCCAGACCCCGCTGACCATCGTCAGCCGCAACGGCGACTACACCATCGAGGGCGAGATCACGGGCTATACCGTCTCGCCGGTGGCCATCCAGGGCAACGAGACCGCCGCCATGAACCGCCTGACCATCACGGTGCGGGTGCGCTTTGTGAACAGCTTCGACGAAACCCAGAACTTCGACCAGTCGTTCTCCCGCTACGCCGACTATTCCAGCGGCCAGAACCTGAGCAGCGTGGAGTCCAACCTCATCAACACCATCAACGACGCCCTCACCGACGATATCTTCAACAAGGCCTTTGTGAATTGGTAACGAATGTACAGAAATATGGAGAAAGTCTTTTTTAGCGATTATGTCACCCTGACGGACCAGGAGTCCCTGCAGTCAAAGCTGACGGCCTTGGTGAAGCGTTATCCGGCCTCCTCGCTGGTCAGCCTCTTCTACCTGAAGCTCTACCCGGGGCGTGTGAGCGCTCGCCAGCGCGCCCGTATGCTGCTGACCCTGCCCGACCGCCAGCGTTTTGCCCAACTCAACGTGGAGGCGGAACCGGCCGTCATGAGCCGCCCCGACCGCCCGGCTATGGTCGCCGCCACAGTCCACACCACCCCCAACGAGACCCTGCATCCTGTCTTCGCCAAAGATCATCAGGAACGCGACCGGAACAAGAACGCCCTGATAGACCAGCTAATTGAAAAATTTTCCGCCAATGATGCGAAAATTCAGATTCCTGCCGACTCGCAAGAGCTGCTCGCCGACTACGGCATCACCAGCGCTGAAGACGATCCCACTATCGTAAGTGAAACACTAGCAGGTATTTATGCTGAACAAGGCTGCTATGAGAAAGCGATCCAGATGTATGAAATTTTGAGGTTGCATTTTCCCGAAAAAAGTTCTATTTTTGCAGCCCAAATTGAAAATTTGAAAAAGAGTTTTTCAGCGAAAAGTAACTAGGTATTTATAAACAAAAATTTTAGAAAATGTTTTCACTTTGTGTTGTATTGATTATCTTAGCCTGCGTCGTGTTGGCGTTTGTAGTGTTGATTCAGAATTCCAAGGGCGGTGGCTTGGCCTCTAACTTCGCCTCCTCCAACCAGATCATGGGTGTCCGCAAAACCACCGATGTGCTGGAGAAGACCACCTGGAGTGTGGCTGCCTTCATCATGGTGCTCTGTTTCGTCTGCGCTTTCCTCTCCAAGAACGAGGTTAACTCCATGCGCCCCCAACAGAACCAGGTGGAACAAACTCAGCAGACCGACGGCGGTGAGGAGTAATAGATTCCTGAATATAATCTAGTTAGAAGATAGTTAGACATGCAACTCCTAGGATGTTGCGTGTCTTTTATATTATTAATGGTTAACCAAATTTAAAGTATAATGAATATCAAGCACGAAAACGTTCCCGGCTTATTGCAGGAAGTGGTTTTTGAAATTAACAGAGAAGACTATGCGGCCAATCTCGAAGCCGCCTTGAAGAAACAAAGACGTAGCGCCGTGGTTCCGGGTTTCAGAGCCGGCAACGCGCCTATGGGCATGATTAAGAAGATGTATGAACCCACCCTGCTCGTGCAGGAGGTCGACAAGCTGGTCAACGACAGCATGGCCAACTTTATCAAAGACAACAACATCCAATACATCCTCGAACCCCTGCCTATTGAAGAGAAGTCTAAAGTGGACTTTCAAAATCCCGACACCTTCGTCTTCGCCTATGAGTACGCTCTCAGACCCGAAGTGAATGTGGACTACTCCAAACTCCCTGTGGTGAAGGACTTCCGCTATGTGGCCTCCGAGGAGGAGATCGACCGTCAGGTGGACCAACTCCGTGAACGCTATGGCAACTATACGACCCCCGAGGTGGTGGAGACCGACAAAGACAACGTCTCCGTGAAGTTTGGTGAGGACAAGACCGGCTATATCTTCCTGAAGGACCTGACCGAGAAGGCAGCCAAGAAATTTGTCGGCAAGAAGGTCAAGGAGACCGTCAAGCTCAAGCTCAGAGAGGCTTTTGCCGCTGAGACCTCCCTCGCCCGCTTCCTGCGCGTGGATGTCAAGGATCTCGAAGAAGGCAATGCCTACGAAGAGGAACTGACCATCGACTATGTCGGCCATCTCGACCTGGCTGAAATCAATGAGGAGTTCTTCAAGAAAGCCTTCCCGGATGGCAGCGTCAAGGATGAGAAGACGATGAGAGAGGCTGTCGCCAAGATGATGGCCCTGCAGTATGAGACCCCCATCAATCAGCGCTTCATGAACGACGCCATCGAGGCCTTGATCGACAATGTGCCGGTGGAGCTTCCCGACGATTTCGTTAAACGCTACATCCTCGTAGCCCAGAAGGATATGACCCCTGAGAAGTTGGAGACGGAATACAACCAGTACAAGCGCGCTTTCCAATGGCAGCTCATCGAGAACAAGCTGCTCGAGGAGAATGAGGTCCAAGTGAATGCCGACGATGTGCGCGACTATTTCAGAAAATACTTCATTGACAACTATTTCGGTGCCATCTATTCCAAGGAGATGGAGCCGCGCATCGATGAGATGGTGAATGAGGCTATGAAGAACCAGGAGTCCGTGAAGCAGGTTTACGACATGCTCTTCGACCTGAAACTGGCCAACAAGCTCCGCGACAAACTCAACATCGAGATGGTGGAGGGTGACGGCCAGGCCTTCATGACCTATGTCACCAAGGCGGAAGAGAATGCTGCCGAGGCCCCGGCCAAGAAGCCGAAAGCCAAGAAGGCCCCCGCCAAGAAGGCTGTGAAGGAAGAGGTTGCCGAAGAGGCCAAAGAGGAAAAAGCCCCGAAGGCCAAGACTGCCAAGCCGAAAGCCCCCAAGAAATCCACGAAGAAAGAAGAATAACCCTTATTCCACGAAGATGAGAATGCAAGACGAATTCAGAAATTATGCGCTGAAACAGCATGGCATCAGCAGCCTGAAGATGGACCGCTACATGTCCATGACGCGCAACTATATCACCCCGTACATCATCGAAGAGCGCCCGATGAACATCACCCAGCTGGATGTGTTCTCCCGCTTGATGAAGGACCGTATCATCTTTTTGGGCGTACCCATTGACGATGACGTGGCCAATATCATCCAAGCCCAGCTGCTCTTCCTGGAGTCCCAGGACCCCGAGCGCGATATCCAGATCTACCTGAACAGCCCCGGAGGTGTGGTGTATGCCGGTTTGGGCATCTATGACACCATGCAGTATCTGAAGCCGGATGTCTCCACCATCTGCACGGGCATGGCAGCCTCCATGGCCGCCGTTCTGCTCTGTGCCGGTGCCAAAGGCAAACGCTTCGCCCTTCCGCACTCCCGCGTCATGATCCATCAGCCGATGGGTGGCGCGCAAGGCCAGGCCTCCGATATCGAGATCGAAGCCCAAGAGATCCAGAAGATCAAGAAGGAGCTCTACGAGATCATCGCCTACCATACCGGCAAAGACTACGACCAGGTGTGGAAGGACTGCGACCGCGACCATTGGATGATCGCCTCCGAAGCGCAAGAGTACGGCCTGATCGACAAGGTGCTCACGCACGAGCGCAAATAGGCCCGCCCACGACGGCTGCAGACCCCTGCGGCCAGGAAAGCGATGACTCCCTTTTCTCATTTATCACAATGACAAATAATGGCTAAGAAGCAAAATTTAGACAGAATATGCAGTTTTTGTGGTCGCGAGATCCCTCGCGACCATTTTATCATTGGAGGCTTGGATGCCACGATCTGCGAAGACTGTATCCAGGCAGCCATGGATATCTATCAGGAGCGGAAAGCCCATCTCACCCGGATGGATCTGAGCAACCTGAAGACCAAGATGATGAAGCCCAAAGAGATCAAGGCAAAGCTGGACGAGTATGTCATCGGCCAGGAGGAGGCCAAGAAGACCATCTCCGTGGCGGTGTACAACCACTACAAGCGTCTCTTCTCCACGGCGGAGACCAAGGACGATGACGTGGAGATCGAGAAGTCCAACGTCTTGCTGGTGGGCGAGACGGGTACGGGTAAGACTTTGATCGCCCGCACGATTGCGAAGATGCTCAACGTGCCCTTCTGCATTGCCGATGCCACCGTCTTCACGCAGGCCGGCTATGTGGGCGAGGATGTGGAGAGCATCCTGACGCGTTTGTTGCAGGCAGCCGACTATGACGTGGAACAGGCGGAGCGCGGCATTGTCTTCATCGACGAGATCGACAAGCTGGCCCGCAAGGGAGGCGAGAATCCCAGCATCACGCGCGATGTGTCCGGGGAGGGCGTCCAGCAGGCCATGCTCAAGCTCCTGGAAGGCTCTATCGTCAATGTGCCGCCTCAAGGCGGACGCAAGCACCCCGAGCAGGAGTTCATCCAGGTCAACACCCAGCACATCCTCTTCATCGGCAGTGGCGCCTTCAACAACATCGACCAGATCATCGCCGAGCGCGTCAACACGCACACCATTGGCTATAACCAAGAGGGCCGCTCCATCCAGAAAGAGGATATGCTGCGCCATATCACCATGCAGGATGTCAAGTCGTTCGGCCTCATCCCCGAGTTGTGCGGCCGTTTCCCCGTCATCACAGCCCTGGCACCCCTCGACAAAGCCGCCCTCAAGCGCATCCTGACCCAGCCCAAGAATGCCATCATCAAACAATATGTCAAACTCTTCAAGATGGACGGCATCGTCGTGACCTTTGACGAAGAGGCTCTCGACTATATCGTGGAGAAGGCCGAAGTGCTGAAACTCGGGGCCCGTGGACTGCGTTCTATCGTAGAGAAGATCATGAATGACGCCATGTTCGAGTTCCCCTCCTCCGGCAAGAAGAAGATTGCCATCACCAAGGCCTATGCTGTGGAGCATTTTGAAAAAAAATAAAGTGATTTTGTTCATTTTTTTTTCTTGCTAGAACTGCAACAATTGATTGTCTCATTCGTTATTAAAAATGTTACTTTTGCATTTTTGAAACGACACGAAAATAACTAGGATATGAAAAGATACTTTGCCCTCTTGTTCTTGCTCTGTATGAGTTTCGGATGGATCTCTGCCCAGAACCCCACCCCGTACAATGGCACCCCGCCTACATTCAATACTTTCGACGCCAATTATGTGAAATGCCGATATGGTACGTTATCATCCAGTTGGGCGGCTTGTAATATTAGTAATCAGATCTGGAATTACAATGGATCAGGGCCGAATTATAATTGGTATCAGACTACCTATTCAGCTTCATATAACAATGCTGCCACAGGTACGCTGAACAACGGCACGAACTTCAGTCACCGTTTGATCACGTCTCAGAATCAAAATCCTGGCGGAGGTATTGTATCTGGACGCGATGTGTGTATGTGCTATCAGGTTGGTAGCCAATATGTTCGGGAATATGTGTTGCCGCATGGTGGCTGGGACGGGAATCCTAATACTACCGATGATGCCATTGACACCGTCATCCAAATCGGTGGCCCCAATGACCAGGGTACGCATAGCCAGTCTATTGAATATTGGTTCAAACCGGATACCAATAATCCGGTGTTGATGGTGATGTTTGCTTTCGCCCAGGAGAAAGCTTGCCACTATGTCTATTATAACCCTTTCTTTACCATCGAGGTGCTGGATCAGAACAATAACCTGTTGAATCTGGGATACTACTCCAATCAGAATGGTCAGCCCATGAGCAATCCCAACAACGCCAACTACTGGCCATACTCGCAATTCCTGATTGTGCCCATTCCTAATTGTTCCAATTATCCGGCCATTCCTTATTGCCGGGCAACTCCTTCCACCTATGACTATTACGGGACGAATGCCGAGAACCTGGCTTTCCAGATTTATTCCTGTCCGTATAGCCAGTATAGTAGTTATATTTCAGAATCCCACAGCGGTATTGAGTGCGAATGGTTCCAATATACCCCAATTGCTTTTGACCTTACCAAGCAAGCCCAAAATAACCAGACTGTCATCTTCCGTGTGAAGGCACATGCCTGTCAGGCTAGCTACCACTGGGCGTATGGCTATTTTGCCGCGAAGATGATCTCCGGTTCCATCAAGGTGGATGCCTGTGGCGACGGTGACATTGAACTTTCCGTTCCTTATGGCTTCCAACCCACCTCCTATCACTGGTATGCCGGTGCCGACTCGGCCAGCGCCTCTTTCAGGAGCAACTATGACGGTCTGCGTAAACTGACCTTGAGCCGTACCGACGGCACCCGTATCTATCCCTACTATCGTTGCGAGATGCTCTCCATGACGGGCGTGCCCTTTATGTATGAGGCCAATATCAAGTTCTACGATCTCACCCCGAACTTCGATTACGACCAGATCTTTGAAAATTGTGCCTATAAGGTAGCCTTCTCCGACAATAGCACGATCCGTTTGCGTGCTCCGGCCGCTGTGGCAGGTGGCAATGAGGATACTATCTATCAGCCTACCCAGCTTATCCAGTGGTACAACCTCAACCAAAATGCCGCTGGAGGCTACGACACGGTGATGTTTGCCGAGAATACGACAAATCCGCAATTTACCTATGCAACGCCCGGTGAACACTTGGTGCATATCATCATCTGGGATCAAGATCATACCTGCTCCAAAGATACCACCATTGCCATCATGCTGGAAGAGTTGCATGAGGCTACGGGCACCGATACCATCTTTACCTGCGAGGAGAACCTGCCCGTCATCTATGACCAGGCCAATTTCGGAGATCTCTACACCTGGCACGAGTCAGGCACCCGTACCGTCATCTACCAGGGCGGCGCATGGAACGGCTGCGACAGCTTGGTAACGGTCAACCTGACCGTCCAGAAACCTACCGTGGAGATTGCCATGAGTGCCGACTACTGCGACAACTTCTCCACCAACCTGTCGGTGGTCTCCAACGTGGATGTGGTCACCTACGAGTGGAATACGGGTGACAACACCCCGATGATTGAGGTGACGGAGCCCGGCGACTATTCCCTGACCATCACGGACGAGGGTGGCTGTAAGGCCGAAGCCTCGGTGACCATCCCCGCCTGTACCCCGTTTGTGAACCTTCCTACCGCCATCACCCCGTCCGACTACAACGGCTTGAATGATGTGCTCACCCTTCCGCAGAAGAACTTGATCCAGTCAATCGAGCTGACCATCTTCAACCGTAACGGCGAGATGGTGTACTACACCACCAACAAGGATTTCGAGTGGGATGGTCGTGTCAACGGAAAACTGTACGTCAACAGCGTGTACAACTACCTTCTGAAGGTCGTGGACTACAATGGCTATGCCACGATGTTCAAGGGTTCTATCACCGTGCTGTAAAAAGTTTTCAGTTATCAGTTAACAGTTACAGAGGTGGAGTCGCGAGGCATCGTGTCTCCACCTCTTGCTGTATGTTTGATTTTTTTTGTACCTTTGCAGCCGTTTATTAAAATATGCTGACGATATGAAACGGATCCTTATCTGTGTGTGTGCCCTTCTTGTCGTGATGACGGCTTGTCATCGGAAAGACAAGCAGGGGGCGGTTGACACCTCGACCTCCAAGGAGGAGGTTGTCAAGCCTGCCTTTGACTGTGACTCTGCCTTTGCTTTCGTGAAGGCGCAGACCGACTTCGGGCCTCGTGTGCTCGGCAGTGACGCGCACCGCCAGTGCCGTGACTATCTGGTCAGCCAGTTGCGTCGATTCTGTGACACCGTCTATGTGCAGACCTTCACGGTGCGCACCTATGACGGCAAGCAGTTCACGGCGGAGAACCTCGTCGGCGCTATCCGTCCGGATGCGGCCAGCCGGGTGGTCTTGGCTTCGCACTGGGACTCCCGTCCTTTTGCCGACCATGATCCGGCCCCTGCCCGTCGCGAGGAGGCCATCGATGGGGCCAACGACGGTGCTTCCGGCGTGGGAGTCCTCTTAGAGGTGGCTCGCCAGCTTCATGGTCAGCAGCCAGCCGTGGGCATCGACATTGTCTTTTACGATGCGGAAGACTATGGCCCGCGGGAGAGCGACAACGCCCCGAACGGAGAATGGTGGGGCCTCGGCTCCCAGTACTGGGCCAAGAACCCGCATGTGGAGGGCTATCAGGCCTCCTATGGCATTCTCCTCGACATGGTGGGGTCCCCCAACCCTAAGTTCTATCAGGAGCAGTTCTCCACCCATTATGCCCCCGCCGTGGTGCAGAAGGTGTGGAGCACCGCCTACAGCCTTGGCTACGGCAGCCACTTCATCAACCAACCCGGCGGTGTCATCACCGACGACCACTATTATGTCAACAAAACCGCCCACATACCCATGATCGATATCATCCACTATGATATGGCCTCCGGCACGGGCTTCGACCCGGTATGGCATACCACCCAGGACAATATCGGCCATATCGACAAGCAATCGTTGGGCATTGTGGGTACCACCTTATTACAAGTCATCAAAAACGAAAGATAATGCAGGTCTTTAAGTTTGGCGGAGCCTCGGTGAAAGATGCTCCCGCAATCCGAAATCTATTGCAGATCCTCCAACGCTACGACGGGGAGGAGCTGGTCGTGGTCATCTCCGCTATGGGCAAGACCACCAACTTTCTGGAGGGCGTCTTGCGAGCCTACAGCCAGCAGGAGGACACCTCTGCGCTGGTCGAGGAACTGATGCGTTACCATCTGGACATCCTCAGGGAGCTGCTCCCGGACGATGAAGAGGGGGTGGCGCGTCTCTTGGCTCTCCGGGACGGGCTTACGCGCAAGCTAGCCGAGCCATACAGCGGTCGTTATGACTATGAATATGACCAAGTCGTCAGTTTCGGCGAACTGATGTCCACCACCTTGATCTCCCATTTCCTGCAGTGTTCCGGGCTTGGCAACACCTGGCTCAATGCCTGTGAGCTGGTGATGACCGACACCACCTATCGGGAGGGTAGGGTGGACTGGCAGCGCACGGGTGAGCGCATCCGCCAGGTTGTGCCCGCCCTCTTGGGCCAACACCAGGTTGTCATCACCCAAGGCTTTATCGGGGGAACGACCGCACAGACGCGCGTGACGCTGGGCCGGGAGGGCTCCGACTATACCGCGGCCATCTTCGCCTACTGTCTGGATGCCGAGCGGGTGACCATCTGGAAGGATGTCTCCGGCCTCCTCAACGCCGACCCCAAACGCTTCCCGGACGCCGTGAAACTCGATGAGATCCCTTATCAGGAGGCCCTGGAGCTCTCCTATTACGGTGCCTCCGTGATTCATCCCAAGACCTTGAAACCCCTCCAGAACAAACATATCCCCCTCCATGTGAAGTCATTCTTCCATCCGGAGGATGCCGGCAGCATGATCGGAGACTGCGTGCTCTCCACGAAGATCCCCTCTTTCATCGTGAAGGACAACCAGACCCTGCTGACCATCTTCCCGAAGGATTTCTCCTTTGTGGCGGAAGAGAACTTGTCGGAGATATTCTCCCTCTTTGCCAAATACCGGGTGCGGATCAATATGATGCAGAACTCCGCCCTCAGCTTCTCGGTCTGTACCGGCACCGATCTGGAGCGGGTGAAGGAGTGTGTGGAGGAGATGCAGACCCGCTACAAGGTGAAATACAACGAGCATGTCACGCTGGTGACGGTGCGGCATTACACGCCCGAGTCTATCCGGCGGGTGACGGAGGGGCGCACGATCCTGCTGCGGCAGACGAGTCGTACCACCATCCAATATGTGTTGTTGTCATAGGGAAAGGCTCCCTGTAAGAGCTATTGCTTAGGGGTCAGGAAGGCCGCCAGCTGGAAGTACAGGTCGGTGAGGATCAAGGCGGTGCTGCCATTGCGGGCCACCTGCTGCAGGGCCGTGTTCATCGCATCGTTCATCTGACTTACAAAGCGCAAGGTGAAGGCGTTTTTGAGTTTCTCATAGACCTCCTGTTCCTGGGTGGTCAGTTTCACGATTGCATCCTGATTGGCTTTCATCAGCAAGAACTTTCTGGAGGTGTCGAGCCAGAAGAGGAGATGCTGCTTCTGGATCTCGCGGCTCAGGGCGGCGATGTCGGCAATCAGCATCTGCACATGGTTGTAGTTGACGGTCTCCAAAGGCTGGCGGGTGGCGAAGGCGACGACGCTCTGCATGAACTGGCTGAAGGAGTCCAGCATCTGCTCGGAGAGCTCGTCGTTGGGGTAGCTCCTGCGGGCCTTGAGGTAGTTGTGGTCGGCATGGAGGGTGATGTTGTGCGCCATCTCGGGGGAGAGGTCGGGGTGCTCTTGCAACAGGGCCTGCTCGATAGCCTCGTTGCTGAGGCGGGGGAACTTGACCTCCTGGGTGCGCGAGAGGATGGTGGCCAGCATACGTTCGGGTTTGTCGGTGATGAGGATGAAAAGACTGCCCTCTTCGGGCTCTTCCAGGGTCTTCAGCAACTTGGGGGCGGCATCGTGATGCAGACGGTCGGCACACCACAGGATGTAGGTCTTGTAGCGTCCGGCGTAGGGACGGATGCTGTTGAAGTGGAGGATGTTGGAGGCGTCGCGGATGTTGATGGAGGGCTGTTTGTTCTCCCCATCCAGGATGGCCATCCACTCGGAGAGGTCGATGTGCAGGTTGTTGGCGAGGGCATAGTCGCGGAACTCCTTGATGAACTGCGACGACTCGCAGTTCTTGCTCTCCACCTCCTTGGTGCCGCAATTGGGGAAGTACAGGTGCAGGTCGGGGTGCTCCAGCTTGGCAAACTGCTTGCAGGAGGGGCACTCGCCGCAGGAGTCGTCCTCGGAAGGATGCTCGCAGCACAGATACTGGGCCATGGCGACGGCCAGTCCGAAACCGTGACTGCCCGGCAGGCAGTGGAAGAGCTGCGCATGGCTGATACGACCCTCCCGGATCTGTTGCAACAGCCGGCTTTTGAGTTCCTGGGGTACTAATACATCTTTGAATAGCATGATGGTCTGACAGAATAGGGGTTAATCTTTGATTTTGGAGAGCCAGCTCTCGCTGTTGGTGTTCTCATAGTGCTCGATGGCCAGGAAGATCTCCTCCACGGTGTCGGCGAACTGGAGCAGGTCCTTGTGGAATTGGCGGAGGAACCCTTCTTGGGTGAAGTGCTCCAGGAGGGCTTTCAGATGATCGTAGTAGCCGTGGGGGTTATAGACGATGACGGGCTTGTGGTGCAGGCCGAGCTGGGCGTCGGTGATGACCTCGAAGAGCTCGTCCATAGTGCCGAAGCCGCCCGGGAAGATGACGAACGCATCGGCGCGCTTCTCGAGCAGCTGCTTGCGCTCGCTCATGCTCTTGACGTAGATCATCTCGGTGATGTTGTCGGCCAGTACGGGGCCCAGCTTGAAGAAGTCGGGGGCCACGCCGATGACGGTGCCGCCCTCTTCCAGCATGGTGTCGGCCACGACTCCCATAAGGCCGATGCAGCCTCCCCCGTAGTACAGGGTGATGCCTTTCCGGACGAGCGTGCGCCCGAAGGTGACAGCGTCAGCGGCGAAGTCGGGGTTCTCCCCGCGCGAGGAACCACAGAAGAGTGCTATGGATGAATAAGTCATATATTCTGGAATTTGATGATGGCGTGATAGATGAGACAAATGAGCAGATAACAAAGGATGGTGATGGGGAATGAGCTCCATCGGAATAAGATGAAGAGCAAGATGCCCAACAACAGGATGATGTACCGCACGATGTTCTCGTCTTTGAACTCAAAACTCTTGAATTTGAGCGAGATCATGTGGATGTTGCTCACCAGGAGCAGTGCGAAGACGATGGCGAAGATCCATACGACCCAGAAGTTGTTCAGGAAGGGGACGCGCTCGGCGGCGTAGGGGACGAAGGCGAGGAACAGGGCGTTGGCGGGCGTGGGCAGACCGATGAAGTTGGTGTGCTGCCGCTCGTCCATGTTAAAACGCGCAAGCCGGACAGCCGAGAGCGACGGGATGATGAAGAGGGTGTAGGGGAGCCAACGGAGAATGCTCTCGTGAAAGATAGAGGGCATCTCATAAAAACAACGGCTTAGCCATACGAAGATGATCATGGCGGGGGCCACCCCAAAGGAGACGATGTCAGACAGCGAGTCCAGCTCCTTGCCCAACGGGGAGGATACCTTGAGCAGCCGCGCGGCAAAACCGTCCATGAAGTCAAATATTGCCGCTGCGATGATCCATAGCGCCGCCGGCTCCAGATTGCCCTTCAGGGAGGCCATGATGGAGATGCAGCCGCAGACCAGGTTCAGACAGGTGAGGGTGTTGGGGATATGTTTCTTCATGACTATTCCGCTTTGAGGATCCAATATTTCTTTTGGAGGCTGTCGATGAACTGCTGGGCACGCTCCTCCGTGTCGTAGATGCCGATGCAGATACGGATGTTCTTGACGCCATCCTGGAGCACCAAGGACGGGTTGAAGGCATCCAGATGAGTCTGCCGGATGTGCGCGAGGGCATCCTTCTCGGCCGGGAAACTGCCTGCAATCACGTAGAAATGTCCTTGCTCAAATTGAATGTAAGGATACTTTTGGTCTGCTGTTAAACGAAGCGTGTCGGGGATATAGACGGCAGGGGCGTCAACCTCTTCTGGCTCAATGATGTCCAAAGTGTCGTCAAGCGCCATGACATCTGTCTCTTGAGGCAGGGAATCGATTACCTGGTCGGTGCTTCTTCTGTGCGGCAATTGATTTAAAATGTCCAGTGCCTGTTGGCGTAAGATGAAAAACAGTACAGCCGCCGCAGCCAATAGGAGTAAGATCAGAATCCATGGCCATATACGTCTTTTGCGTTTGCCGGCATGCCGTTCAGGAACGTCACCGCCCTTGGAAGTGTCAGCTTCTTCATCGGGCTCAGGTTCTTCGACAGGCTCTTCCACGGGTGTGGGCTCTTCCTCCGGTTCGGGTTCAGCGATAAATACAGGCTCTTCCACGGCTGTCGGTTCTTCAATCGGTTCCGTCTTGGGCTCTTCGTCCGCCACATGACTGTATTGGATGACAGGCTCGGGCTCTTCTACGGGCTCGGGTTCCACCGTTGGCTCTGGCTCGACAATAGGCTCTGGTTCAACCACCGGTTCGGGCTCGGGTTCTTCTACAGGCTCTGGCTCTTGTACCGGCTCGGGCTCGGCAACGGGCTCCGGTTCTGTTTCAGGTTCCGGCTCTACAATCGGTTCAGGTTTTGCAACAGGTTCAGGCTCCACAACGGGCTCCAGTTCTGCAACAGGTTCCGGTTCCTCCATCACTTCCTCTTCGGGAACCAGGATGGCGTTGGGCTTCAGGGAGAGAGTCTCCATGCCTTCAAATTCCCAGTTCAGGTCATCGATCTGCCCGCTCTCGAAGAGGATCTTGTCTTTGACGAGGGAGAAGGTGCCAAAGCCTTCAAAGGTGACATTCTTGTTGTTCGCCAGGGCATTCTTCAGCTCGTCCACCCATTGCAGGATCTCTGCGTTGGCTTGGGTGATCAGGCATTGTTTTTCCCGGCAGACCAGGTTGGTGAAGATGATCTCCTCATGGTCGATGTCCGTGTCCAGGGTGACCTCATAATGCGGGGGAAGCATCGTGTCGCCTTCGATCTTGGCGGAGACATAGTGCTTGGTGAAGGTCCCCAGGTCGTTGACATAGATGGAGTCATTCTCTAGTAAGGCTTTGGTGATATATCGTATCATAGGGGTGGGTGGTGTTTACAGTTTTGAATGTTGGGCGTTGTATAGAGCCAGGTCTTCGGGGGTGTCGATGCCGATGCCTTGGTAGTGACAGCTGGCGGCATAGATGTCGAAGCCGTTTTGCAGCCATCGCAGTTGTTCCAGCTTCTCCGTTTTCTCGAGAGAGGAGGGGGGCAGCTGGGTGATGGCCTTCAAGGTCTTGTAACGGTAGGCGTAGATGCCGAGGTGTTGGTAGTGGGTGACGGGCTCCTGGCCGGGGTCGCGCTGGAAGGGGATGGGGTAGCGGCTGAAGTAGAGCACCTTGCCATTGTCGGCCAGCACCGCCTTCACCACATTGGGGTTATGGGCCCGCTCCTCGTCCGTGAAGGGCTTCACAAGGGTGGCCAGACAGACCTCGGGTCGTTGGAAAAGGCTGGTCAGCAGGTCGATCTCCTGGCGGCTGATGCCGGGCTCGTCGCCTTGGATGTTGACGATCACATCCTCGTCGTTCAGCGACAGGGTGGCCGCCACCTCGCCACAGCGGTCGGTGCCGGAGGGGTGGTCGGGACGGGTCATCGCGACCTCTCCGCCGAAGTCGAGCACACACTGCTGGATCAGCGGGTGGTCGGTGGCGACGACGACCTGGGAGAGTGCCGACGCTTTCACGCGCTCATAGACCACCTGGATCATCGGCTTGCCCTGGAGGATGGCCAGCGGCTTGCCGGGGAACCTGGTGGAGGCGTACCTGGCTGGAATGATGCCCACGAACTTCATGATGCTACTGGAATAAACCGAACAACTCCGCGTCGATGCGCTCGATGATGCTGCCGAAATCCTCCGGACGCTCGGCGAACTTGGTGGTGTTGACATCCACGATGAGCAGCTTGCCGTCCTTGTAGTTGTCTATCCACTTCTCATAGCGTTCATTGAGGTTCTCCAGATAAGAGTAGCGGATGGTGTCCTCGTAGGCGCGCCCGCGCTTGCCGATCTGGGTGATGAGGGTGGGGATGTCGGCCTTCAGGTAGATGAGCAGATCTGGTGGTTGCAGGAACTGTTTCATCAGCTCAAAGAGCGACTTGTAGTTCTCGAAATCACGGGTGGCCATCAGGTCCATGTCATGCAGGTTGGGGGCGAAGATGTAGGCATCCTCGTAGATGGTACGGTCTTGGATGACACTCTTCTTGCGCTTGCGGATGTCGATGACCTGACGGAAGCGGCTGTTGAGGAAGTAGATCTGGATGTTGAAAGACCAGCGTTGCATGTCTTGGTAGAAGCTGGCCAGGTAAGGATTGTCGTCCACGCTCTCGTAGAGGGCATCCCAGCCATAGTGTTTGGCCAGCATGTTGGTGAGGGTGGTCTTTCCGGAACCGATGTTTCCTGCGACGGCTATATGCATAGTGTTATGGTTGTTATAAGGTGAATAATAAGGGTTTACGATTCTGAAACTTCAGTTTTCTTGGCGCTGAGGGCATGGAAGACGAGGTAGCAGCAGAGGGCCACGAACATGACGATGGCGAGGATGTTGTAGGTGGGGGTGCCGATGTAGTTGGCCATGAAGGTCGGCTCCACGCCGGCGTATTTGAGGATAGCGCTGATGATGCCCATGATGGCGCCGCCGGCGAGCAGACCGGAGGCCAGCAGGGTACCCTTCTCGCTGCGTGCCTTGTTGAGGTCGGCATCTTGGCTGCGGGTCTTGATGAGCCAAGCCAGGAAGCCGCCCACGAGCAAGGGCAGGTTCAGCTGCAAGGGGATGAACATACCTAAGGAGAAGGCCAGTGCGGGGACGCCGACGACATCCAGCAGGATGGCCAGGATGGCGCCGATGATGTAGAGCATCCAGGGGGTCTGTCCGCCGAACATCAGCGGCTCGATGATGGCAGCCATGGCGTTGGCCTGCGGAGCCACCAAAGCGCCTTCACCCGTGTAGCCGTAGGTCTTCGACAACAACATGATGACCGCACCGACGGTCAGGGCCGAGACGAGCGTGCCCACGAACTTGAAAGACTCCTGCTTGTAGGGGGAGGTGCCGATCCAGTAACCGATCTTCAGGTCGGTGATGAAACCGCCGGCCATGGCCAAGGCGGAGCAGACGATACCGCCCACCACCAGGGAGGTGATGATGCCGGTGCCGCCCTTCAGGCCCACTGCAGAGAGGATGAAGGAAGAAAGGATCAGCGTCATCATCGTCATGCCCGACACCGGGTTGGTGCCGACAGTGGCGATGGCGGTGGCAGCGACCGTCGTGAAGAGGAAGGCGAAGAGGAAGACCACCAGCAGGCCGACGATGACCTGGGTGAGGTTCATCTCCATGCCGCCCACGAAGAAGAAGATGGTCATGAGGATGATCAAGGCGAGGAACCCGAGCAGGATGATCTTCATCGGGATGTCACGCTGGGTGCGCAACACCTGCTGGTCACCACCGCTCTGCTTGCCGGCCTTGAAGGCGACGCTCATCGACTTCTTGATGACACCCGCGGACTTGATGACGCCCAGGATGCCAGCCATGGCGATGCCGCCGATGCCAATGTAGCGCACATAGTTGGAGAAGATGAACTCGGGATCTAACGTGCTCATCGGGGTCAGGTCGGGAGTGACCCCATACTGCCCTAACAGCGGCACGATGATCCACCAGGAGAGGGCGGAGCCGGCACAGATGATGGCCGCATACTTGAGACCGATAAGATAGCCCGTGCCCAACAGGATGGACTCGGCACTCATCTTGAAGACGAACTTGTGGTCCATGGCCAGCTTCTCACCCCAGCCGCACATGCGCGTGGAGATGGTGTCAGCCCAGAAGTGGAAGGTCGTCATCAGGAAGTCGTACAGACCGCCGATAAGACCGCTGATAAGCAATAACTTGGCCTGGTTGCCGCCCTTGGCTCCCGACACGATGATCTCGGTGGTCGCGGTGGCCTCCGGGAACGGATACTTGCCGTGCATGTCGGAGACGAAATACTTGCGGAACGGTATCAGGAACAGAATGCCCAAGAAACCGCCAAAGAGGGATGAGAGGAAGATCTGCCAGAAGTTGACCTGTATCTCCGCCCCTAACGCCGGGTTGGTCTCCTTGATGATGTAGATGGCCGGCAAGGTGAAGATGGCACCCGCCACGATGACGCCGGAGCTGGCGCCGATGGACTGGATGAGCACATTCTCTGACAAAGGACTCTTGCGCTTGGCCAACGTGGAGGCACCCACGGCAATGATGGCAATCGGGATGGCGGCCTCGAAGACCTGGCCGAAACGGAGCCCCGAATAGGCTGTAGCTGCCGAGAAGATGACCGCCATGATGATACCCCAGATAATCGTCCAAGCATTCAACTCGGGATATTTCTTCTCCCCTAACAGGATGGGCTTGTAAGTTTCCCCGTCCTTTAACTCGCGATAGGCGTTGTCGGGCAATTTGATTTCTTCCATGTTTTCCTCATGGGATACTTCTTGTTCTTTCATATTGATTTTTAGCTTATTGATAAATCAAAAATAAAGCGCCAAAAATACAAAAAAATGTTTCAGCTTAAGGCGTTCTTTGTAAATTATTTTGTCACCATAAATGCATGGTCATGAGCCTGATAATGAAGCAAAAACAAATGGTGGAGCGGCCTGCATGCCTGAAAGATGTTACGAGGGGACTGTGTATAAAATTTTCGGAAGTGGAGATCTGACCTCTTGGGAAATCCTATCTTTGCCAGTTATCTTGTTGAAGACTGCACACATAAAACCCGTATTGGCGCTGTTCGCCCTTCTGCTCTTCCTGGGAAGGTCCTGGGCCCAGTGTGATTATCCGCAGAGCACGGAGATGGGCTCCCCGTGCGCCTTTCAAGGCATCCTCCCGTTCTGCACGGACCTGAATCCGTATGGCATCACCTACGCCTCCGGAACCGAGGGCAACGCCTTTGGCTCCTTCTTCCCGGATACCAACAGGGTGGCCTGCCTGAGCGACGCCCCGGCTCCCGCATGGTACTATCTCCGTATCTCGGAGCCCGGCGAATTGCTCTTCCATATCGAACAATTTGACCAAGACAGTGTCGGTATCGACGTGGACTTCGCCTGCTGGGGACCTTTCCACGCGGAGACGAATGCTGACTTCCTGGACAATCTCTGCTGCGGTGTCTATGAGTTGAATACCCAAAACAATGTGCTGAGCCATGTGGTGGGCTCTACCGGGCACCATCAGCCGCCCAACACCTATAACAACCGCTACCCCTATGGCAATCTCGTGGACTGCAGCTACGCCACCGACGCGACGGAATGGTGTTACATCCCCAATGCCCAAGAAGGGGAGTATTATCTGCTGCTGATCACCAACTTCGCATCCAATTACGGACGTTACGGGACAATCACCTTCTCTACCGCCACCAATACCGCCGATTCCCTCAACGCGATGGCCGACTGCTCCATCACCGAGGCGGTCGCCAGCAACTCCCCTGTCTGTGAAGACGACACCCTCTTCCTCTATTGCAACACCCCCTCGTACGGCGTCACGTACCTATGGACGGGCCCTAACGGCTGGACGGACTCGGTGGCCAACCCCGTGATCCCACACGTGACCGCCAGTATGGCCGGACTATACACGCTGGTCATGACCAACGGCATCGACACGACGGAGGCCGACTCTCTGTTCGTGACGATCCACACGCAACCTCCGCTGCTCATCACCACCACCTCGTTGCCCGTCTGCCCGCACGGCTCCGTGACCCTCTCTGCTGCTGGCGCGGAACACTACCACTGGAGCAACGGGAGCGATGATCCCACCCTCACGATAACGGTGGACAGCTCCCTATATGTGACGGTGACCGCCTATTCCACCTACTGTCAACGAACCGACAGCGTGTGGGTGGAGATGTTCCAGCCCCTGCACGAATCGGAAACGGTGACGGAATGTGAACAATATGGGTGGCACGGCATGACCTTCGACACCTCGGGCACCTACCTCTATCCGCATACCGATATCCATGGCTGCGACCAAGTTGACACGCTGCATCTGACCATCTATCATCACAGCCAGAGCGTTGTCCATGACACGATCGTGGAGAACCAGCTGGCGACGTGGCAGTACCAGGGCCACCATTTCAACGGAACTACCGACACACTGATCCATATCCCCAACCTCGAGGGCTGCGACAGTGCGGTGAGCTATCATCTGTTCGTCTATCCCAATCTGTACGTCACCAAGGACAGCACCCTGTGTGAGAACGACTTGCCGCTGGTGTGGAACGGGGAGACCTTCACGGAGAGTGACGTGCGCACGGTGACGCTGCCCGCCAGCACAGGCGCGGACAGCATCGTGACGATGGAGGTGACGGTGCACTACAACACGACGGGCACGGACGTGCAGACGGCCTGCGAGAGCTATACCTGGATCGATGGCCAGACCTATACGCAAACGCCGGTGACGCCGCCGGTGCACACGATCGTGGGCGGCAACCAGTGGGGCTGCGACAGCGTCGTGACACTGCAGCTGACCGTATGGCACGCCCAGCATGAGTCGGACACGGTGACGGCCTGCGAGAGCTACAGTTGGCATGGCACCGACTATACGCAGACGGGCACCTTCCTGTACCCGCACACGGACCTGCACGGCTGCGCGCAGACGGACACACTGCACCTGACGATCCTGCACGACAGCCAAAGCGTCGTCCATGACACGATCGTGGAGAACCAGCTGGCGATGTGGCAGTACCAGGGCCACCATTTCAACGGAACCACCGACACGCTGATCCATATCCCCAACCTCGAGGGCTGTGACAGTGCCATCAGCTATCATCTGTTCGTCTATCCCAATATATACGTCACCATGAGCAACACCCTGTGCGAGAATGACCTGCCACTGGTGTGGAACGGGGAGACCTTCACGGCGAGTGACGTGCGCACGGTGACGCTGCCCGCCAGCACGGGCGCGGACAGCATCGTGACGATGGAGGTGACGGTGCACTACAACACGACGGGCACGGACGTGCAGACGGCCTGCGAGAGCTACACCTGGATCGATGGCCAGACCTATACGGAGACGCCGGTGACGCCGCCGGTGCACACGATCGCGGATGGCAACCAGTGGGGCTGCGACAGCGTCGTGACGCTGCAGCTGACGGTGTGGCACGCCCAGCACGAGTCGGACACGGCGACGGCGTGCGAGAGCTACAACTGGCACGGCACCGACTATACGCAGACAGGCACCTTCCTGTACCCGCACACGGACCTGCACGGCTGCGCGCAGACGGACACGCTGCACCTGACGATCCTGCACGACAGCCAAAGCGTCGTCCATGATACGATTGTGGAGAACCAGTTGGCGACGTGGCAGTACCAGGGCCATCATTTCGGGGGCACGACCGACACGCTGATCCATATCCCCAACCTCGAGGGCTGCGACAGTGTGGTGAGCTATCATCTGTTCGTCTATCCCAATCTGTACGTCACCATGGACAGCACCCTGTGCGAGAACGACCTGCCGCTGGTGTGGAACGGGGAGACCTTCACGGCCAGTGACGTGCGCACGGTGACGCTGCTGGCCAGCACAGGCGCCGACAGCATCGTGACAATGGAGGTGACGGTGCACTACAACACGACCGGCACGGACGTGCGGACGGCCTGTGAGAGCTACACCTGGATCGATGGCCAGACCTATGCGGAGACGCCGGTGACGCCGCCGGTGCACACAATCGCGGGCGGCAACCAGTGGGGCTGCGACAGCATCGTGACACTGCAGCTGACCGTGTGGCACGCCCAGCACGAGTCGGACACGGCGACGGAATGCGAGAGCTACAGCTGGCATGGCACCGACTATACGCAGACGGGCACCTTCCTCTATCCGCACACGGACCTGCACGGCTGCGCGCAGACGGACACGCTGCATCTGATCATCCGACATCACAGCCAAAGCGCCGTCTTTGACACCATCGTGGAAAACCAACTGCCCGATTGGACGTACCAAGACAGCTACTTTATGGGGGAGGCAGACTCCGTCTTCCACTTGTTGAATCATGTGGGCTGCGACAGCGCGGTGAATTACCACCTTCATGTGTACCTCAACCAGTATGTGACCTTGGACAGCACGCTGTGTGAGAACGACTTGCCGCTGGTGTGGAATGGAGAGACCTTCACGGCGAGTGACGTGCGGACGGTGATCCTGCCCGCCAGCACAGGCGCCGACAGTGTGATTACCATGGAGGTCACGGTGCTCTACAACAGCCTGGTGCACGACGTGAGAACCTCTTGCGGCCCGTTCCTGTGGCTGGACGGGAATTGGTATGCCGAAAGCAATCAGGAAGCCACCTACATACTGGAAAATGCTGTGGGCTGTGATAGCATCATCGCCCTGCAGCTGACGGTGGTGGACACCTCCCTCCATATCATAGCCTCTGCGGACGACTACTGTGATGAGCTGACGATGACCCTCACCGTGGAGGGCGACTTCACGAACTATCTATGGAACACGGGCGAGACGACCACCCAGGTGGAGGTGGACCACTCGGGTACCTATCGTGTGAGCGCCACGCGGGAGCCTTGCGAGGCTACGGCATCTTTTGAGGTTCCCTATTGTGAGTTGAATGTCTATCTGCCCAATGCGATCACCCCCAGCAATGCCGACGGTCTCAACGACCTCTTCAGGCTGGACGAGCGTGCCAAACACCAGATCAGCGATTGCTCCATCCACATCTACAACCGCTGGGGCGAGTTGGTCTTCCACTCCGCGACGAAAGACTTTGAGTGGGATGGCTCCGTTCAGGGCAAACTGATGACCGACGTTGTCTATAACTACGTCTTGCATTACAAAAATAGAGAAGGTAGGCCCTTTGTGAAGAAAGGGTCTATCGTGGTGCTCTAGGCAAAGCCTGAAAGGGGAAAAATGGGGTAGGGACTACTCCTCCCGGATATATTCGTTGTTGGGATTGGGCGTGGGACTGCCGGGCATCTCGGGCCCTTTGGGAGCGGCAATCCAGACGATGATGTATGCCCAGAAGCCGAAGGAGGCGCAGATGAGCGCGACGAGGAAGATGATTCTGATCACGGTAGGATCTACATCCAGATACTCCGCGATGCCGCCACAAACGCCGGCAATCTTCTTGTCGGTCTGGCTCAAATATAATTTCTTTGTACTCATAGCTGTGATGTTTTGAAAATGATAAAACATACCCGGGGATGTAGAGCTCCCCGGGTATGACAAATACTATAAAGTATGATAAGGTTGAAGGATGGTCTTGCCGATCTCCACAGCCTCCTCATTCTTCGGGATGAGGTGGTGGTGACGCTCAGGCAGGGACTTCTCCAGACCTTTGTGTAACATTTCAGGGGTTACGAGGGGTTTCACAGCGAGGAAACCGCCGAGGACGATCATGTTGAACAGTTTGGCAATACCGAGTTCGTTGGCCTTGTCGGCGGCAGCCACCTGATAGATGTTGATGTCCTTGCGGGTCGGGTGGTTGGTGATACCGTTGGGGTCATAAATCAGCAGACCGCCAGGTTTGACGGCTGATTCGAACTTGTCCATAGACTGTTGGTTTAGGATGATGGCGGTGTCGAACTGGTTAAGATAAGGGGAGCAGATGCGCTCGTCGCTTAAGATAACGGTGACGTTGGAGGTACCACCACGCATTTCAGGACCGTAGGAAGGAAGCCAGCTGACCTCCTTGTCTTGCATAATGCCGGCGTAAGCCAAAATTTTACCCATAGAGAGCACACCTTGACCGCCGAAGCCTGCTATAATGATTTCTTCTGTCATGTCTTTGTGATTTTTAAGGATTATTTTTTTCTCAATGAGAAGATGGTCTCATTGGGTTGATCGAATGTGCCTACGCGCTCGATGAATTTCGGGTCGAACTTGCCGTCCACTTTCATGTCGCCGAGCGGGAAGAACTTGAGGGTGTTCTCCTCCATCCACTTGTTGGCTTGTACAGGGGTCATCTTCCAGCCGGAGTTACAGTTGGAGGTCACCTCTACGAAGGAGACGCCTTTTTTGAGTTTCTGGTTCTCGAAGGCGGTGCGGATGGCTTTCTTGCACTTTCTGGCGAGAGCGGGGGTGTAAACAGCCTGGCGGGTCACATAGTAGGTGCCGGGCAGCTGGGCCAGCATCTCGGTGAGACGCATGGTGTGTCCCATGATCTCGGGATCACGGCCGTAAGGACAGGTCACAGTCTCCATACCTTCCAAGGTGGTGGGAGCCATCTGACCGCCGGTCATACCATAGATACCGTTGTTGATGAAGATCATCGTGATGTTCTCACCACGGTTGCAGGCGTGCATCACCTCGGCGCAGCCGATAGATGCCAAGTCGCCGTCGCCCTGGTAGGAGAATACGAAGGTCTCGGGACGCAGACGCTTGATGGCGGAGGCGCAGGCCGGAGCACGACCGTGGGCGGCCTCTACAAAGTCCACATCAAAATAGTTGTATGCCAAAACGGAACAACCCACAGGGGAGATACCGATGACATTATCCTGGATGCCCATCTCTTCGATCACCTCGGCGATGATTCTGTGAACCACACCGTGACCGCAGCCTGGACAATAGTGCATGGTTGCATCCGTGAGAACCGGAGTGCGTTTATACACCAAGTTTTCGGGTTTGATTATATCTTCTCTTGTCATAATTTCAAGTGCTTTAATTATTTAACCATTTTTTTCAATGCCTCGAAGATCTCGATCGGGGTCGGGATGACACCACCGTAGCGGCCGAAGTGCTCTACCGGAACTTTGCAGCCCACCGCCAACTTCACGTCTTCGATCATCTGGCCGGCGTTCATCTCCACGCTGAGGATCTTCTTCATGCGACCGCCAATCTCGGCAACTGCCTTCGTCGGGAACGGCCACAGGGTGATCGGGCGAACCAGACCGACCTTGATGCCTTCTGCACGTGCCAACTCGATGGTCTTCATGCAGATACGGGCAGCAGAGCCGTATGCCACGAACAGATACTCGGCATCATCGCATTGGATGGCCTCGTAACGGGCATCTTCTTCTTCGCACTTTCTGTATTTAGCCTGGATTCTGTCGTTGATGGCCTCTTGCTTCAAAGCCTCCAACTCAAGAGAAGTCACGATTCTGTGCTTGCCCGTGGAACGATGGCCAGTGGCTGCCCAAGGACAAGTCTTTTCAATATATTCATCCGTCCAACGCGGTTTGTAGTCGTCCACCATGACTTTCTCCATCACCTGGCCGATGACACCGTCAGAGAGGATGGCAACGGGGTTGCGGTATTTGAAAGCCAAGTCGAAGCCCAGCTCCACGAAGTCGTACATCTCTTGTACGGAAGCAGGGGCGAGGGTGATCAGACGATAGTCGCCATGACCGCCACCCTTGGTGGTCTGGAAATAGTCGGACTGGGAGGGTTGGATGGTTCCCAAGCCAGGGCCGCCACGTACCACATTGACACACAAAGCGGGCAGCTCTGCGCCTGCAATGTAGGAAAGTCCTTCCTGCATCAAGGAGAAACCAGGGGATGAGGAGGAGGTCATGACGCGCTTGCCAGCAGCTGCACCGGCATACACCATGTTGATGGATGCTAATTCACTCTCGGCTTGAAGAACAACCATGCCGGTTGTCAGATATGGTCTCTCAGCCATCAGATGCTCCAACACCTCACTCTGCGGCGTGATGGGATATCCGAAATATCCGTCGCAACCACAGCGGATGGCAGCCTCTGCAATGGCTTGATTACCCTTCATTAATTTTAATTCTTTTGCCATTTTTACTAAGTTGTTTTGTTGTTAATTGTTATTTCGATTAATTCTAAGGGATGAATGGATTACTCCTTCGCACGGTAAACCTCGATGACGCCGTCCGGACAGATGACCGCACAGTTGGCGCAACCGATGCAGCTGTCTTCTTTCACAACCTCAAGGTAATTGTAACCCTTTGCATTTACGTGTTTGGAAAGTGCGATACACTGGTTGGGACAGCCTGTGATACAGACGGCACAACCTTTGCACTTCTCCGTGTCGATGATTAAAGCTCCTTTAAATGCCATAATTCAATGTGTTTTAGAATTTATAAATTTGATTAGTTGTTGTTTTTTGCCTGCTAAAAATGACGGGTGCAAATATACTATTTTTTCTTTTTATTCCACTATTCATTTTTTATTTCCATGCACCATCCGTCGTAGCCAATCTCCACGTTGGGCGGCAAATCCTGAGAGACTTCTTCGTAGAGTCCCATCTCGTGCGACACGTGCGTGATGACCGCCCGCTCCGGCTGCAGCCGCTCGATGATGGCCAACGCCTGCTGCAGGTTGAAGTGCGAGTAGTGCTCTTTGATTCTCAAGGCATTGATGACCAGCAGCTTCAGGCCCGTCAGCTTCTGCAATTCCGTCTCTGCGATGAAACTGCCGTCGGTGATGTAAGCCATATCCTGGATGCGGTATCCCAAGATGGGGAGCGTGAGGTGGCGCACATGGATGGGCGTGATCTCTACGTCTCCCACCCGGAAGGGTTCGTTGTTCACTGGGTGCAAGACGAAGGAGGGGACGCCGGGGTAGGGGTGCTGGCGGAAGGCGTAGTCATAGTCCTTGTGGATGACCTTCAGGACACGAGGAAGCGTGTAGATATGGATGGGCTCCTTCATCATGAAGTAGATGGGTCGGATGTCGTCCAGCCCTGCCAGATGGTCTTTGTGCTCATGCGTCACCAGCACGGCGTCCACGCGGGTGATGTCCGCGCGCAACAACTGCATGCGCAGGTCGGGCCCCGCATCCAGGAGGATGTGCTGGCCGTCCACCTCCACGAAGGCGGCGGTGCGCAGACGATGGTCCTTCGGGTTGTCGGAGCGGCAAACCGCACACTGGCAGCCCACTACAGGTACGCCCTGCGAGGTCCCGGTGCCCAATAGGGTGACGTTCATATTCAGCGGCTGCAAAAGTACAACAAAATCCGTTCAGTTGTACACGGCCACCACTTTTCGGCGGTGACCGGGGCGTCGCTCGGCATGCCACCATCGGGCGTCCACGATGTAGAGGCCGCTGGGCACGGGCTGCCCCCGGTCGTCGTCGCCATCCCAGCGGTACAGGGCCTCCGTGCCGCATAGGGCGTTGTTGACGAGATGGCGCACCGGCGTGCCCCGCTGGTCGTAGAGGCAGATGGAGAGCCGGCACTCGTTCGCCGGCAGCTGCAGGCGGATGCATGCGAAGTCTTCAAAGCCGTCGTTGTCGGGCGAGAAGACCTCCGGCTCGACGGTGAGGTCGCCGTCGCTGACGATCGGCGCCTGCTGGGAGTTGGCATAGCCGGGGGTGGCGAAGCCGACACTCTCGGCCGCCGAGTGCCAGTTGCCGTCGTCCTGCGTCGGCCGCTCCGGGTCCAGCCGCTCCAGACTGACCCCTTCTGTGCTGGTGAGGCGGCCGTAGTGCATCCCTTCATCGTAGGCCAGCCGGTCGATCGGGCGCAGCCCGTAGTCGGTGACGAAGACCACCCCGGCGCTGTTGGCGTAGGCGGGTAGGGAGTCGCAGGGCACCAGGGCCAGCGGGTCGCGACAGTTGTACTCGGTGAGCGTCAGCCGCCGGTCTTTGCAGAGCGCCACGTAATGGCCGGGTGGCAGCAGCATGCCGCTGCTGACGGCAGTCACGGCCTTGTCGGGCAACGTGTCGCCTCCGCTGCCGATCTTGACGGCCTTGAGGTCGAGGAGATGGTCCGAGCGGTTGTAGAGCTCCACGAAGTCGGCGTCGGTGCCGCCCAAGGGGTGGGAGAGCAGCTCGTTGATGATAAGGTCGCCCGCTTCGGGCGGATGGGCCATGCCCCATTCCAGGGCAGCGCCGACCGCCATGGCGTTGCCGGCGCAGTCGGTGAGCCCTCCCGTTACGATTGCCCGATAGCGGGTGAGGCTGTCCGGTGCCGCCGCCAGGTGCAGGTCCAGGGCGTCGTAATGCGGCGGCACCTCCGTGACTCCCACCAGGAGGATCCCCGGCGTCAGCTCAAAGGGGTCCCCGCCTGAGGTGGCCGGAGGGGCGAGTGGCTCGCTGCACCATAGTCGCAAGGTGAGACTGTCGGGCATCGTGGCCCGCCAGAGGAGCGGCGCTGTCCGGTCGGGCGGCAAGGGCGCGTGTGAGTTCGCACGTCCCGGGGTGCCGCCCGACGGGTCCACCGACGAGGCCCACCCCTCCTGTCCCAGCCAGGGCTGACGGTCGTCCATCAACTCCAGCGACCAGCCGCCATCCTGCTTGATGCGCGCCTCGTGCCACTGCTTGCGGAAGGCAACGCTGTGAAGGATCGCCCCCGACGCGTCGTTCAGAGTCAACAGCTGCCCGCCGTCGGTGATGCTTAGCGACGAGAGGGTGTAGACCTCAATGCCCAAGGGCTCGAAGTCGCCGCGGTACTTCTCCGCCACCACGATCGCATAGCCCCCGCTGTCCATGCTGATGGCCGGCAGCGCCTTGGCAGTGTTGCCTAACCGCAAGGTGCAGCCCACCAGAAGACAGGCACTGTCGGTGCGGTTGTGAAGCTCCACGTACTCCGCCGCGGGTAGCCCGACCGCCGGCGTGGGGTCCGCCATGATCTCGCTGATGATGATATCGTACCGCCTGATTTGCCCCAAGAGGCTGCCTTGTAAGGCTAATAGTAGAAAGGAGGCCAGCCATAAGTGGTTTCTGTTGATGCTTTTCATGTTTAGTGCGTGATGAGTAAGAACGAGTTTAATAAATTTAGAATTGAGAATTGAAAATTGTGAGCAAAGGTGGAGGGGCTCCAAAACTATTTGTTTCTCCATTTACTTTGTGCCCTTTGTGCCTTCGTGGTCACCATCTTTGTGCCCTTCGTGCCTTCGTGGTCATCATCTTTGTGCCCTTCGTACCTTTGCGGTAATCATCTTTGTGCCCTTTGTGCCTTTGCGGTAAAATCTTCGTGTTTTGATATTGCAAAAATACTATCTTTGCAGCCGAAAGTCAATAGATTGTTGATAACTTTTAAAAAATAATTAAAATTATGAAAATAGCTTTGGTCGGAGCCACCGGTTTGGTGGGTGGCGTTATGCGTAAAGTATTGGAAGAAAGAGGATATGGTGATTGTACATTTATCCCTGCCGCTTCTGCCCGTTCCGTGGGCAAGGAGGTGGAGTTTGCGGGCAAGACCTACCGGGTGGTCTCGGTGGAGGATGCCATCGCGCAGCGTCCCGACATAGCCATCTTCTCCGCGGGCAGCGGTCCTTCCCTGCAGTACGCCCCTCTTTTCGCGCAGCAGGGCACGGTGGTGGTGGACAACTCCTCCGCATGGCGCAGTGATCCCGACAAGCCCCTCGTGGTGCCGGAGATCAACGGCGACGTGCTGACAGCCGCCGACAAGATCATCGCCAACCCCAACTGTTCAACCATCCAGATGGTGATGGCCTTGGCTCCTCTCCATAAGCGTTACAGAATCAAGCGGATCGTGGTCTCCACGTACCAGTCGATCACCGGCACGGGCATGAAGGCGGTGCAGCAGCTTCGCGACGAGCGCGCCGGCATCGCGGGCGAGAAGGTCTATCCCTACCAGATCGACATGAACCTCTTCCCGCACGGCGGCACCTTCGAGCCTAACGGCTATACCACCGAGGAGATGAAGTTGCTGAATGAGACCCGCAAGATCCTGCGTGACCCCGAGATCGCGGTCACGGCCACGGTGGTGCGCGTGCCCGTGACGGGCGGCCACTCCGAGGCGGTCAACGTGGAGTTCTATGAGGAATTCGACCTCGAGGAGGTGCGCCGTCTCCTGGCGGAGATGCCTGGCGTGGTGCTACAGGACGATCCCGCCCACAATGTCTATCCCATGCCGCTCTTCGCGGAGGGCAAGGACGAGGTCTTCGTCGGGCGTGTCCGTCGTGACGAGTCACAAGCCAGGACGCTGAACCTCTGGGTGGTAGCCGACAACCTGCGCAAGGGCGCCGCCACCAATGCGGTGCAGATTGCCCAGTGGGTGCAGGCGCACTTCATATAATATACTAAGTCGTTGGAGCCAGTAGCGCACAGCGATCGATGATGGCGTTGGCATATTCGAAGCCTGCATCGCAGACTTTCTTGCCTTTGTTCCCGTCGTACCCCATGACAAGGTGCGCAGTGTCATAGCCTATGTTTAAAAATTGGAGAAGCTTGTTGTCCCGTTTGCTGGCAGCCTCCCTGTATTTCTGTATGGATGGACGCCCTTTGCCTTTTCGAACACCTAATACGGCATCCAAGGCTATCAAACACCCTTTCCACAGAATGTCTCCCGCTGTCTTAATATACTTGCTGTCCCTATATGATTTTGTTTCAGGGTCATATAGGGCTTTTTGAATGACTTCCTCAGCATTGGCGACGTAACGCCGTGCTTCTTCAATAGGATTCTGTTTTTCCATAGTTTTGTTTGTTTGTTGTTTTGGCGCAAAAATACAAAATATTTTCAAAATATTGTGTCTTCATTTGCATTTTTTTTTTTTTTTTTTGATGGATCGCGTGCCTCTGGCACGCTGGGTGTCAGGCTATGCAGCCTTCGCCCCACATGGCATGTGGGGTTATGGAGGGTGTGTGCCTCCGGCACAAGGATGTTAATCTTCGGTGAGCTCCATGATGAGCATCTGCCGCAGCTCCACGGGCGAGATGTCGCGGGTGAGCTTGCCCGCTTTGCAGACCGAGATGGTGCCGGTCTGTTCGGAGACGACCACGGCGATGGCGTCGGTCATCTCGGTGGAGCCGAGGGCGGAGCGGTGGCGCAGACCCACCTCCTGGGGCAGGTCCGGATTTTTAGAGACGGGCAGGATGCACCGCGCGGCGGCGATGCGGTGGTCCTTGATGATCACCGCACCGTCGTGCAACGGACTATTCTTGAAAAAGATGTTCTCTAACAACTCGTTGGACGGATACGCATCAATGGGATCGCCCGTCTGTAGAAAGTCGTCCAACGGAGTCTGCCGCGCAAAGATGATCAGTGCGCCGGTCTTGGATTTCGACATGTGACCGCAGGCTTCCTGCACCGCCAGAATCTCGTTGGAGTAGGCATTGAAGTCCTCCTGCTTGCCAAACTTGTCTGTGAAAAAACTCAGGAACTTGCCATTGCCCAGGAAGAGCATGAACTTGCGGATCTCGGGCTGGAAGATGATCATCAGCGCGATGATACCTACGCTGAAGATCTCCCCGACAAGGCCTGACAGCAAGGTGAAGTGGAAATAGCCCACCAGCTTCCAGATGACGTAGAAGAGGAAGATGATCCAGAACAGCTTCACCGCCGCCGTGCCCTTGGTGAGCTTGTAGAGCTCGAAGAAGAGGATGGCCACGATGAGGATGTCCAGTACGTCGATGAACCGGAAGTTGATGAAGCTGAGATCTGCCAGTAGGGTCATCATGTCGGAAGGGGATGGTTACTTGGCCATGAGGGCGGCTAAGGAGATGGAGTAGAGTTTGGTCTTGGCGCTGTCGCCACGGGAGGTGAGCACGCAAGGCACCTTGGCACCCATCAGCATGGCACCGATCTCGGCCTTGTTGAACTTGGTGCAGCACTTGTAGAAGACGTTGCCACTCTCGATGTTGGGGAAGAGCAGGCAGTCGGCGTCGCCGGCCACCTCGCTGTCCAGCTTCTTGATCTCGGCAGTCTCCTTGTCGATGGCGATGTCGAGGGAGAGCGGTCCGTCCACGCTGACCTTGCCGAACTGGCCGCGTTTGGCCATGGTGGCGAGGATGGCGGCGTCCACACAGGCGGGCATGCCGGCGAGCATCTGCTCCGTGGCGGCGATGACAGCCACCTTCGGCATCTCGTTACCCATCGCCTTGGCAATGCTGACCAGATACTTCAGGATGTCCTGCTTCTGCTTCAGCTCCGGCAGGGGGATGATGGCGGCATCGCTGACGACCAGCAGCTTGTGGTAGCTCGGGTTCTCGATGACGGCCACGTGCGAAAGGGTGGCCTTCGGCGGACACAGACCTTTCTCCTTGTTCAGGATGGCGCGCATGTATTTGTCGGTGGAGAGAAGGCCCTTCATCAGGATGTCACCCTCCTTGTTGTTGATCATCTCGCAGCAGAGCGCGGCAGCCTTGGTGTCCACCGGCTCATGCACGATGTGGAACTTGCCGGCGTCGATGCCGAGACCCGCACATACCTGCTTGATGGTCTCCTCATCACCTACCAGCGTGGCATCTACCACGCCCATGTCCACGGCAGCGTTGACTGCGTCAATCGTGTGTTCATCGTTGGCATAGGCAGCCACCAATCTCTTTCTGGGTTTAGACTTCACTAAGTCGATAATCTGATCTAATTTTGTGATACTCATATTGTTGTGTTTTTAATTTGATTTAGCGTTTGGGATGCGCAAAAGTAATAAAAAAATCGTATCTTTGCCCGCCTATTAAAAAGAGAATTATGCAGTTTGAAAAAACGAAGATTCGAACCATCGACGATTTTCCCACTCCGGGCATTAAATTCTACGATATCACCACGTTAATGAACGACCGCGAGGCCTATCGTGCAGTGATGGACGAGATGCTCACCATTGCCCGCGAGGTGAACCCGGAAGTCGTGGTGGCTTTGGAATCCCGCGGTTTCTTCTTCGCCCCGGTGATCGCCTACGAGCTGGGCATCCCCTTTGTGCCCGTGCGCAAGAAGGGCAAGCTGCCGGCCGAGACCTACCGCGAGACCTACAATCTGGAGTATGGCACCGCCACCGTGGAGATCCACAAGGACGCCATGCCGCAGGGCAAACGACTCCTGATGGTGGACGATGTGCTCGCCACCGGAGGCTCGATGGCCGCCGCCGTCAAGCTGGTGGACCACTTCCAGCCCGCGGAAATCAACCTGCTCTTCCTCATGGAACTCAGCGCGCTCAAAGGCCGCGATAAACTCAAGAAATTCAAAACATTTAGTTTGTTACAATTATAACTACATCCATAAAAAAACTTTTTTGTAATGAAAAACATTGATTGGAAAAACCTTTCTTTCGGTTATGTGAAAACCGATTACAATGTTCGCTGCTATTTCAGAAACGGCGAATGGGGCAAACTGGAGCTCAGCTCTGACGAGTACATCCCTATGCACATGGCTGCTTCCTGCCTGCACTACGGTCAGGAGGCTTTCGAAGGCATGAAGGCCTTCCGTGGCAAAGACGGCAAAGTGCGTCTGTTCCGTTGGGAAGAGAACTGGAAACGTCTCAACAACTCCGCCGATACCATCATGTTGGCACCTATTCCCGAGAAGCTCTTCTTCGATGCGCTGGAGATGGTGATCAAGGCTAACGCCGAATATATCCCGCCTTACGGAACAGAGGGCTCTCTCTACATCCGTCCGTTGTTGATCGGTACTGGCGCCACCATCGGTGTGAAACCTGCCGACGAGTATCTCTTCATCGTCTTCGTGATGCCGGTAGGCCCCTACTTCAAAGAGGGCTTCAAGCCGACCGACATGCAGATTGCCAAGGACTATGACCGTGCCGCTCCTATGGGTACCGGCCATGTGAAGGTGGGTGGCAACTATGCCGCTTCCCTGCGCGCTGGCGAACGCGCCCACAAAGAGGGCTTCAGCGCTTCTATCTTCGCTGATGCCAAGACGAAGACCTACATCGACGAGGCTGGCCCCGCCAACTTCTTCGGTATCAAGGACGGCAAGTATGTGACCCCGGACTCCGGCTCCATCCTGCCTTCCATCACCAATATGAGCTTGCGCACCATCGCTGCTGACCTCGGCCTCGTGGTGGAACGCCGCCACATCCCGCTCACCGAGATCGGCACCTTCGAGGAAGCCGGCGCCTGCGGTACCGCCGCCGTCATCTCCCCGATCCACAAGATCCAAGACCGCGAGACTGGCGAAGTCTATGTCATCGCCAAAGACGGCAAGCCCGGTCCTTGGTCTGTCAAGATGCGCGAGATCCTCATGGGTATCCAATATGGAGAGATCGAAGACAAGTACGGCTGGTGCACCATCGTGGAGTGCTAACCGATACGTCTGAACACTAAAAAGGTGGGTGCTATCCGATAGCATCCACCTTTTTTTATTCGGCTGGTCCGTAACCGCTAGGGCACGGAGATGGTGATCTCTTCCGACTTCTGGGAGCGCTTGCCCTTGCCCAGGAACATCTGGATGTGGTAGGTGACCTTGCTGCCCGACTTCACGTTGCAGTCGGTGAAGGTGGTCTCCCCGCGGTGGAAGCTGCCGCACGCGTAGGCGGGCTCGCCGTTCACTGACTTGAAGACGACGCCGTAGTAGTCGCTCTTGGACTTGTACTCGTAGGTGAAAGAGAGGTTGGCGCAGGTCTTCTGCTTGTTGAGGGAACCCTTCAGGGTGAGCGGGATGTTGATGACGGAGGCCCCGCGGAAACGGACGGTCGTCTGGCCCGTCTTGCCCGAGGTGAGCCGGCTGTTGTCGAAGACCTCGATACAGTAGTTGTAGTTGACCGCCGAGGGCTCCGGGTAGTCGGTGAGGAAGAAGGAGGCGCCGGGCTCCAGCTCGTCAGGGCTGATGATGCGGATGGCCTTCCACTGCTTCTCGTTGTCTTTTTTGCGATAGACGACGTAGGCCACCACGTCATCGGAGACGCTCTGCAGCCAGGTGAAGGTCACCGACTCGTCGGTCTGGGTGTAGTCTTGGAGCAGGGCCAACCCCGGCGGCACGATGTCGGGCACCGGAATGGCCAGTGTGTCGGAAGGTGCGGACATGTTGTGACTATAGTCCTCGGCCACCACATAATAATAGATGTATTTGGTCAGGGTGTGGAGGGAGAGGGTGTCCCAGAAGAAGAGCTCCTCGTTGCACTGGCTGGTCTTCTGGATGAAGTCGTGGTCCAGCTGGTTGGCGAAATAGACGCGGTAGCCGATCACATCCTTCTCGGGGTTCTTGTCCCATTGCAGATAGACCACGCCGGCGGTGTCAACGGCGCCGCCCAGGTTCTTGGGGGCGGAGGGATCCACATCGTCCTCGATGTTGTTGCTCTGGGAGAGGGAGTAGGAGACGTTGTTGTGGTTGTCCACGGCAAAAACTCGGTAATATCCGCGCCCGCGGTCGTGGGCGTTCTTGTCGGTCCACTTGCGGGTCTTGGGCGGCAATAGCTCGGAGGCCTCTACCCACGGGCCGGCGGGCTCGTCGGCAAAGGTGACCACAAAGCCCTTCAGGTCCTCGTCTTGCTTGTCCATGTACCATTCCAGATAGCAGACCTTGTTGTCCTCGGGGATGACGAAGTCAAGCACCGGCACGCAGGGCGGGATGACATCTGCCATCTCAAAGGGCTCCGACTGCTGCGCCGGGGCATAGTCGCCGAAGGCGTCGAAGGCCTTCACCCGATAGATATACTTCTTGTTCAGCTCCAAGGAGTCGAAGGTGCCGACGTGTCCCTCCAAGATCTCGCCGATGGTCTGGCCGAAGACCGCGTAGGTCTCCTCATCCGGGTCGTAGGGGAAGATGGGGGCATCGTTGAGGGCTTTCCAGTGCTTGCCGTTGTCCTCACTGCGTTCTACGAAATAGCCAGACAGTCTGCCCTTGGCCCAATAGATGAAGGCTGTGTAGGGAGAGTACTGGTAGAACTCGATCTCAGGGACGAGATCCTCGGCCTCACGTTTGAATGGGATGTTCTCCACGTCCAAGATCTTCGTGGGCAGCTGGATGATCTCCGGCGGGATGAGGCTCTCAATGGTGTAGGTGTAGAGCTCGCCCTTTTTGACGCTCTTGTCCACGATGCGGAGACCGAGGGCGTCGGCCGCGTCAATGTGCCCTTCGGCGGCCACGTAGGCCATCACCTGGCGCTGGGTCTGCTCCTGGTCCTTGCGGAAGACGTAGTTCTCAAAGCCGTCTTTCTCCTGCGGGTTGTAATACGACTCGCCATAGAGGGCTTGCGCGGCCACACCCACGTAGAAGTGCGTGGAGTCGTATCTTGCCTTCATCTCGTCCAAGGTCAAGGCCCGGACGGGATTCGGGGAGAGGAAGATGTCCAGGTTGGAGGAGTCTGCCGGATTGGCTTCCATCTCCGCGTCGGTCTTCAGACGGGAGACGCGCCATCCGTAGTGACTGGCAACCCGCCACACGCCGGCATCCTGCGGGAGCCAGCGCAAAACGATACTGTCGCCATAGCTGCGCGCCATCACCGTATATTGGTACAACGACTGTGGAGAGTCATCCTCCGTATCCGCCTCCTGTGCTATCGCCGAAGGCATCGCGAAAAGGAAGAAAACAAATCCTAAAAGGAAATCTATGCTGAATAATTGAATGTTTTTCTTTGTCATAGCTGTTGTTTTTAGAGTTAGTCGTTGCTTAAAGCTTCGGTGCTGATTACACATTGATAACCGTGGAACAATTTGTTCTTATTGCTAGCCTTCATAGTATCAAACTTGATGGTGTAGTAAGTGGACTGTGCCGGATTGGTCATCTTGGCGTTAGGGAAGAAGATGATATCTTTGTCGTCTTTGCTAAGCTTGATGGCTTCGGCAATCTTCAACAGGTTGTCGGAGAAATAGTCGTTTTGAGAGGTCAAGTATAGGATAGACACATTGTTGTAGATGAATAGATCTTTCGTAAACAGGGCAGCAAGGTCTGGATCAGGACGATACCAATCGCCAAGCATGGTTTTGTAATCGTCATATACATTGTGCTTGCCATTGGCATTGAGCGGTTCCAAAGTGTTGTAATACTTCCCCTTGTCTTCCGTGTAGAAAGTCCTGTCAAAGCCCTGGTGCTCGAGATCCAGATTCTGTGCATTGGTGTGCCACCAGTATTTGGCCCAATATCGGTGCTGAAATTGGAGCTCGTTGGCCGGGATGTAGTCATTGTCGTGGTTGTAGAAGCCACAGTAGGTGCCGGACGAGGTGAGATATTGAACTTTCTTACGGGTGTAATAGGTCACCATGTCAATCGCTTTCACGAAGTGGTTGACGCGGAAAATCTCGGGCATGTCGTAGGGGAAGGCGGTGTAGGTCATGAAGGAGTTGATGTGGCTGGCATCGGAGAAGCGGTTGATGATTTTCCGCTTGTAGCTCCAACCTCTTTGGTCCAATGCCTTGGCATGACGTTGCATGTCATTCATGAAGCCGCGGATTTTGCTAATGTCATCCATCATGGCAATGGTGGCATAGTCTTTCAGGTACCACTCCCAGTTTTCCGTCTGGTTCGGCACATATCTGGGTGCAGCGTATGCAAATTTGGTTTCGAAGAACTGGTTGTCCAGCGGCTCCCGCTGCTGTCCTTCCTTGACGTACGTTTCCAGGATGCAGGGCAGATCCCAGCTGGTAGGGTGATAGTTGGCGGGGACGCACTGCGCAAAGTCGGAGTTACCGTTAATACGGTGGTCAATGCTTTTGAAATAATAGGCATCGCTACTGGACAAGATCAAACCCTTGTTGATGATCTTCCTGTATTCGGCGGCCGTAGTGGCATTCATCAAGGTACTCCCACTCTCTTTCCACTTGATCTGTTCATCATCACAGTAGCTGTGGAAGACAGTTTCCAGTTCGGTCTTCTTAAAATCCCGCTCCAGGTCAAGAAGGTACTGGAAGTTGCGCTTGTGTGCCGCAATGAGCTTGTTGTCGGTGCTCTTCCGGATGGTGAAATAACAGATCGGCGGCATCGTACAGCTGGTGGAGTAGCGGTTGGGATCCTGCGGGTCGTATTTCAGGAACAGGAATCCCAACTTGCCCATGGGATCATTGGCCACCTTGGAGCTTTGAACATGTACGTAATCGCCTTTGTCCGTGTTCGCTGTATAAAGGAGCGGCATATCGAAGTTGCTCATGTTCTTGCCGAAGTATCCTTCGAGCATCTCCTGGTAGGTGTTGTAGTAAGGATCCACATACCAAGTCCATTGATAGATTTCAGATCCAATGGCACAACTGATCTTGTAGCCCTCTTTCAGCTTGGTACGGATGTAGGTCATGGAGTCCTTGCCCACATCCTGCATGTCCATGTAGATTTCGTCCAGCATCTCATTTTGGATGTTGAGCGTGGATTGGATTGCTGTAGACTGCTGGACCGCTGCGACCACACGATCATTTCTCCTGTTGTGACGGAAATGGTCGGAGGAGGAGCTGGAAGTCCTGCCGGTATGATCGCGGACCGAGGTGCCGGTTCTGCCGCTTGTGCCTGTACTATTGTTGGCGGCAGCGGCAACTTGTTGTGCGACCTTTCTGCTGACGGTGCCAGAGCTGCTGGTGGTAGTGGTGGTGCCACCGCGCGAGGTGACCACGGTGCCGGACAATATGTTGGTGCTGCCGCTGCCATTGCCTGCCAAGCCTTGCAGGGCTCTGCCGCTCACAGAGGTGGCGGTGGTGCCGGAGCTGCCGCTAGACGTGGTTCCTCTGGTGACTCTGTGGGCAGTGCCACTTCCGCTGCTGCCTGAGGAGCTTCCGCCGGAGGCTAATACCATACCGCTGGTGCCGCCGCTGCCACTGCCACTGCCACTAGGTTTCCCGGCAAGTTGTAAACCGCTGGTGCCGGAGTCGAGGCTTCCGACGATGACATGACCGCCACCGCCGCCACCACCAGAGCCGGTGTTGCCTCTCCGACCACGGCCGGAAGCCTGGGCGTGCGCCTGCGCCGCCAAGCTGTAAGTCTCATCGCTGATACGGCTGCTGTACTCCGCCTGCTTCATTGTGATGTCCGCCGCCTCCATGGCCGCGGCCAAAGCATTGTCATAGGCGTCTTTGTCCACTATGATGAACTTCAGCATGCGGGCGCCCCAGCCTCCAGAAAGACCATACTCCTTCTCGGGCAGCTGGACGGATAAGACAGGTATTCTGCGACTGATGCTATAACTGTAACTGCACTCCGCCAACTCCCCGTCTTCCAGACCGGCCTTCAACAGGTAGATCTTCAACTCCTTGCCGTTATCCGCCAAATAGGTCTTGTCCAACAGATCTTTTCGCTCTTTGAAAAGATAGAGGTTGCAGTATGGAATAGGACCTGTACTGCTCGAGGTGTGGTATTGGTTGTAATAGGCGCCCATGCCGCTGTTGCCGCTGTGGGCTTCGGAGTGTACATATTCTTTGGCAGGGAAGTGGGTCTCTCCATTGTATGGCCACGAGAATATGACCTGATTCCGCAAAGTGGTATCCAACTGGTTGGTCTTGAAGTAGAAAATGGAGTCTTTGACAAACGGCTTGATGTCGTAACGATTGGTCTCATCGTTGAAGAAGATCGGGTCGAACCAGCCATATTGCGTAGAGCTTGGATTCTCGCTGTAGATGGATCCATCAGCGTAATTGTACATGACGTCCTTTCTCTTGTCATTTAAAATCTTGCCCAAATCCTTGACAGTCTTAGTCCGATATTCGAATGCGCGGGCATTCAACTTCAGTCTGTTGAAGGTGTTGGCCACCAGACCGCCATCGGCGCATTCAAAGAGCATCACGTTGGCATCCTTTTTACTGTAGGTGAAAGTCAACGCCTGACTGTTGGACACGCTGGAATAACTGCCATTCTCGGTGGACTTGATGTCATATCTGCATTTGCCAGCCATCAACTGGAAGCGGAAACGGCGGGCGTTGCGGCCGTCTTGGTCAGCCAGGAAGACATCGCGGTTCCAAGGCATGTTGGAGACGATGGTGCCGACCTGAAGCGGTGACTGCAGGTTGGACTTGTCTTTCGCCTCTTTTTCGGTTTCGAAGCCGGGGGTGACATTCTCAAAGAGTTTGACGTTGGCCAACGGGTCGCCGGCACCCGGCACGCACACGTCACCCAACTTGAAGTCGCAAGAGGTGCTGAACTTGATGAGGCCGTTGAGCAGGCTCACCTTGAAGCGAAGCAGGCCGTAGCAGTAGGAGGGGTTGGGACCGCCGCCCTGCAACAGAGCGCCGACACCTGCCTTGAAGAGCGAGAACTTGCCTTTCCAGAAGCCCAAGTTGATCTTGAGGCCCACATCACCCTGCAGGGCCGCATAGACACGTCCCAATGCGTAGAAGTCGTTTTGACCGATGCGCGGATAGCCCGGACAGCCTAAGCCGTTGACATCCAGCAAGGCCACGTCGAAGCCCAGGTCGGCAGAGATGTCGATATAAAGGAAGAAGTTCAACTCCAAGCCGGCATGGAAGGTGGCACCCAAGCAGAAGCCGCCCGCCTTGTCAATCTTCAGCCAGTCGGTGTCGCTGATCTTACGGCTGTTCTTCACCGACTGACTGTTGGCGTCGAGTTTCTTCTCACTCTTGGCGATACCGAAGAAATCCTGCAAGGCCTGGCTCAACGGAGGCATCTCGTAGGCGAAGGCGTTGCCGGTCTGCATGTAGAAGGTGAACTCCGTCTCGGCTTTCACCACCACCAGGTCTATATTTGCCTTGAGCAGCAGGCGGTCTTCGTACTTGGGCTTGCCCAAAGCGACATACCAGTCAACCTGTCCTTTCTTGTGTCCTTCGTAAGATTTCTTGTAATGCTTGAGCTCAAAGTCGAAGGGGATCTGAATCTCTAAAGAGGCACTGATAGAAGGCTTCTTGGTGTTGGCGCCGCCAGACTCGCTGGCATTCTCAGCGGCCTTGCGGTCTTCCTCCGTGTGGGAGGAAAGCTCAGAATCCTTTTCATCCACTGCATTGACAAGGGCGGTGGCTATGTTGGGGGTGGTCACCATGGCGACACCTGAATGGATGGCTCCTTTGACCTTGCCTTTCAAGGCGTTGAGCTCGGTGGTGTTGGCACCTGCCAACAGGTCTGACAAGCTCATCTTGGACTTCAAGCAGATGGATAAGCGGAAGTAGTGATAGTTGGGGGTGTTCTCGAAGCCGATGATGGTCTTCGCCTTGATGAGCGTTCCTTTGTTGTTCCCACCATCACCTGGAGTGGCCTCCTTGTTCATCTTTGTCAACATGTAGGCATTCGCCTCAATGAAGAGGCCGGAGAAGTGACTGTCGACGAAGCGTACGGTGACCAGACCGTCGGCATTCATGGTGTTCTCCGCACCGGTCAGGATCAGGCTGATGCCGGCGTTGGCAACCCAGCAGTCGCGCGCCGGGTCGAAGTCCATGCCCGATGCTTGCAGCGTCTCCTTGTCGTCGTTCTTGTTGGCTACCTCCAACAGACCTTTGGCACTGTATTTCGGATCGTCCAAGTTGTATTTCGACTTCATGTTGTAGGCAAAGCCGCCGGAGAAGCCGTTGATGCTGACCACACCTCCCAAGGGGATGCCGCCCGGGAACTTGCAGGCGCCGTCGAAGAACCACCAGCTGAACTCTCCTTTGTTGTCTTTCCCCTTGCCGAAGCCGGCAGCCATGGTGAGGTCGATCACATCCATGACGGTGATGCTGAGCTTGCCCTTGAAGCCGGTCACCTTCGTGCAGGTGGCACATTCATAGGAGAAATTCAAGGTGCCGCTCATCTTGAAGATCATGAAGTCGATCTTGTCCAAGACGATGGAGTCCAGGCGTCCATCCACATCCTTCACGTGGAATTTGTTCTTCGGCTCGCAGACACCCCAGATGGAGAAGCCGGTAGAGGCACCGAAGTCGCAGTCGCCTGACACGAACTTCATCTTGCCGGCCAGGGAGACGCCCAGCTTCAGGTCGTCGCCCAGGTAATCCACGATGGGCTCGATGTTGGTGAGGCTGAAGGTGAAGCCGCCGATGTCAACGGACGCGATGTCGCCGCCCTTGCCCTTGTCGGTCACGGCGTCAGTCTGCTCTATAGAACCGCCGATGAATTTCTGTGGCGAGGCGAAAGACCACTCGCCGATGTCGAACTCGAACTTCTCGATGGAGGCGGTGCCCTTCTTGGGCTTGCCGCTCAGGTTGTAGTTGCGCATGCCCATGTGCTCGAACTTCATCAGGCTGAAGTCGCTGGGCAGGCCTATCTTGCTGCCATTGATGGTGATATGTCCGTTCAGGGTCAGGTCCACGCGGGTGCCCGACTCCTTGTACACTTTCTGGACGCGGAAGTAGGACGACTCTTTGAGGAAGTTGACGGACGCGGCCCACAGGTCGAGGGCCATGGTGTCTTTACGCGGCTGTACGTTGAAGGTCAGGCTGTCGGCGCCGACGGAGCACTCGTAGATGAAGCCGCCCTTGAACAACGGCACGCCCATGCCGCCCATGATGCGGGTGTAGATGTACTTGTTCTTGGTGAACTTCATGGCGACGGTGTCCAGGGAGAAGGACCAGCCCCAGCCCTCCTTGGTGCTGGCGCTGAGGATGTCCCGAACGAAGAATTCAGCCGTGAAGCCGTACTGGTCGATAATCAACCCTTGGGCGCCGAAGTTGATGCGGGTGCCCGGGTAGTTGTAGTGCACGGAGTCGACGATGGTGTTGTTGAGACCGTATTTGTAGATGACCATGGAGTCTTTGCGATCCACCGTGTCGGTGAAGGTGTTGCTGATCTCGTCGGAGAGGAAGACCTTGAGCTCGTCCCAGTAGAAGCCGGTCCACTCTTTGGTGGCCTTGGTGAGCTTCTTCTTGTCCTCGTCTTTCATCTCCGGAGGCGGCGGGGTGCCGAAGAGGTAGTCGTAGGTGAGCGACACGACGCTAGGTGTCTGTGTGGACGAGTGGTCGTAGTAGATGCCCTTGCCGGTGGGGTAGAAGGTGTACCGGTCGGCGCCGGCCACGGCAAACGGGTCCATGCTGACCTTCACCACCCAGTCGCTCCAGGTGCGGATCTCGGTCGCCATGCTGGCCTTCACCACGTTGCCCTTCATGGGCAGACCGTCCTTGCTCAGGCCGATGAAGTCGTTCTGGTTCAGGTCGAGCTCAATCTCCGCCCGCAGGCAGGTGAACTTGCCGGTGTCGATGGTGATGACCGTTCCATCCTTCGGGTCGGCGAAGTTGGAGGAGGCCTTGAAGCGGATCTTGTAGCCGTCGTTGAGGTCCTGCTCATAGCTGCGCGCCATGAAGTGGTCGATGTGCTGGTCGGTCTTGCCGAAGAAGCTCTTCTCGTCCATACAGATGTTGTTGGCCACAAACGGCACATAGTAGTCGTCGTCCTGCGCCGCAAAGATGGCCCACATGTTCATCAAGGCCGTGACCGGCGAGAAGAACATGTTGTTGATGGAGAAGATGACGTTCTCGGAGCCCGTGAACTCCTTGTCGGTGAGGCTGATCGGGAAGGTCAGCACCCCGGTGGAGATGTTTTCGCCCACCAACGGTCCTACCAAGCCGCCATACTTCTTGCCGTATTTCTCACCGTATTTGATGAACTTGTCGTAGTAATCCTTTACCTCGTCTTCCTCGCCGAACTGCGAAGCCAGACGGTTGATGTCGTCGGCACTCCAGTCGCCCAGCTGCAGGTCGTTCATGAGCGCCGGCAGGTAGGTGCTGGAGTCAGTGGCCGTGCTCACCGCCGTGCCGTTGATGATCTGGTAGTTCTTGTTGATCTGGATGGTGTCCACCTTCACTTTCAACTTGACATCCATGTCCATGGGATGCCAGATGATGTAGCCGTCACCGCTGTAACGTTTCTTGTTCTTGTCCAGGGTGGCCGTCTGCAGCACTAGTCGGAAGTCGCCCATTTTGAGTTCTACCTTATTGTTTATCAAGCTGTCGGCCGTGGGGGTGATGATATCCTTGCTCAGGTCGTCCAAGGCCTTGGGGTTACACTTGTACTTGCTGTTGAGGTCGGCACTGTAGGCGCGTGGCTCTACCAGCTTGAAGGTGGTGTAGATCGACTTGCCCTTGTTGATGAGGTTGTAGTGCTCGCTCAGGTCCTCTTTCTGCTTGACATACACCCACAACACCGCCATGTATTGCTCGCCCGTCTTGAGGGAGTCCCGTAAGACGGTGTCCATGTAGGAGGTGGTGGTGATGGAGTCCTTGAAGAACAGGGTGTCCTTCACCTGCTGCGGGGTCTTGCCCTTGGGCAGCTTGGCGACGAGCAGCTTGTAGTAGGCGGAGTCCTGGAAGTCGATGCCGGTGGCAGCTTTCCACTTGAACTTGAAGTCGTCGTAACGGGCCACCTCGGGGATGTCGAACATGAGGGTGTCGTCCCACTGCTTGGAGGAGAGGTTCTGCGGATAGGTGAATTGCGGCGGATAGACCTGGTCGAGGGCGCCGGTGTCGATGCCCCACGCGAAGACCACGTCGGAGGACATCTCCTGGGAGCCGAAAGCCACGGTGTTGACCACGCTGTCACGCTCCACCGGCACGTTGTGGATGTAGTCGGTGATGGTGTAGGTGGTGGTCTTCTGGTAGCTGTAGTAGGTCTCCGCCTTGAGGTGCACGAGGTATTTGTAGCCCTCCTGCAGCGAGGAGGCCCACTGGTCGCCGGCAACCGACATCAGCTGGGTGGCCGACGGGGAGAAGTCGTGCACTTGCTGCACGCTGGTGCTGTAGCTCTTCAGGGGGAGGCCGATCATGGAGTTGCTGGCCGCGCCGCCGTTGTACTCGTAGAGCTCGGCGGTGTAGTCCACCTTCAGCACGGAGTCGCCGCGCACGGGCATCCAGCTGATTCCGAGCGTGTCGGCCACGGGCACCTGATAGTAGGGCAGGTCGCCGTTGTCCACGTTGGTCACGTAGGCGTTCGTGCCGGCGGCGGGCACCAGGGCCCCCTCCGAGGCGATGGCAGCTTTCAAGGCATCAATCGTGCCCTTGTCTTGTCCCGGCGACACGATGTAGGGGAGACGCAATGCCGACACGATGTCGCTGTGGTTGTCGCTGACCACCGAATGCAGGTTCGTGTTGTCACCGCCGCTGTTCATGATGACAGGCCCCGATTCGCCCCATACGAAGGTGATGATCTGACTCTTACCATCGTTGCTGAGCTCGATGTCCGTCATCAGTTTCCGCTTCGGCACGGCCTGCACCTGGGCGGCATAGACATGCCCCGGCTGCAAGCGGAAGTGCCGGTTCGCCACGGTGTCATGGATGTAGGTCGTGTTCGACTGGTTGTTGTAGGTGGTCACCGTGCCGTTGTGCTCGATGGCCTCCTGCACATTCTGGTTGGCGGTGAGCTCCACAATCTTGAAATAATAGAAGAAGTCGCTGGGACTTAAGCAGTTGGAGATGACACCCGTCCAGGTGAAGATCACTTGGCGGCTTAAGGGCAGTCGTTGGTATTGGGAATTCTCGCGGTTGTCGGAGCTGCCGGCCATGAATTGGTGGCGGCCATTATCCCCCAGCGAGTTGGTGGGGGAGGGGTTGAGGGTGTTGGAGTTTGTCGGGAGGCTATTGCTGATGGGTCTCTGGCGGCCGTTGAAGGTGGGCTGCAGCAGGTTGTTGGCCGGGTTGCTGTTGTTGAGGTTGGCCGCGCTCAGTCCGCTGATGGGAGAGGTGAACTCGGGCGCCGAGCCGGTATAGCAGATGGTGAAGGTGAAACAGGTGCGCTCGCCCACCTGGATGGGGTTCGGGTTGTTGTAACCATCCCATTGGTAGGGGGTGATGCAGAAGCTGTATTGTCCCTCAGGCAGCGATAACAGATCCTGGGCCAGCTTGTTACGGTCGTAGTTGGTCTCATACGCCGAGGCGTTGAGATGGCCTACCACCTGATCGAAGATGGCCCGGTTGATGATCACCGGGGCACCGCCGATCGACAAGGGTGTCAAGGGCTGGATCTCCTTCTTCGTGCGGATGAAGTAGTTCTGGCCGGCGCTGGTAAAGTCCGCCGTCAACTCGATGGTGAAGAACACATCCATGGCGGTGCCTGTGGTGTTGACCATCTGGATGGCGAAGTAGCGCGCGGGGTCATCCACATAGCTCAGTCCTGTGTTCGGAAACGCACTCACCTTCGGGGAGATGGTGGTGATGATCTGATTCTGTGCCCATGCCGACAGGCTCATCATCAGGACAGCGAGGAGGTAAATGTGCTTTTTCATACCTATATATTTTTTATTATAATCAGAAGTTAGAAGTTTTAGTCATAGTTCAAAGTCAAAGTTCAAAGTCAAAGTTCAAAGTCAAAGTCAAAGTTCAAAGTCATAGTTCAAAGTTCAAAGTCAACGTCCCTGTTTTTCCAGTTTCTTGGCGGCACGCTCGACCTTCTCGGCGGTGCGCTGCTCTTTGCTCTTTTTCTTGATGACCTTGGCCGCGAAGGTGTAGGAGTAGGAGAAGGTGAAACGGGTGTCCAGGCTGGTGTGCACCCGCTGGCCGATGCGCTCCATGTCGCTGAAGTTGCTCAACGAGAGATAGAGCGAGGCCGCATGCTTCTTGTAGCTGAAGCTGCTGCCGATGCTGTTACTCAGGGAGAAGTCGTTCTTCGCCCCCTCGTCTTTCTGGATGTTGTAGGCTGCAAAGCCATTGTAGTTGAGGGTCCAGTTGAGCTTCTCCTTCTGCATGATGCGGTAGTTGAGGCCGAAGTTCAGGCCGTGGGAGTTGTAGTGGGCATACTTCGACGACGACATGGAGAAGTCGTAGCCGGTGTTGATGCCCAGGCGGATATCCGTCAAGTCGATGCCGTAGACGACACCGATGGTCAAGGTCTGTATGTTCATCCCGTTGTGATTCAGCTTGTTGAGATTCTTGTTCTGCACGAAGTTGCCCGTCAGGCCGATGGAGTGGGTGTTGGCCTTCTCGATGGTGAAGGTGGGCGACACGGAGATGGTGTGCACGATGGAGTTGATACGCAGGGAGTCCACCACGGCGAAGTTGCCGTCAAACTGGTCCTGTTTGATGCCGCTGTAGAGGATGCCTAGGTTGAAGATGTTGCCGATGGAGTTGTGCCAGTTGAGCGAGTAGGTGGCCACCTGGTTGGTGTACATCTGCTTGTGGTCCATGTTGTCGCGTTGCACGTAGCCCACGAGGCCGAGGTTGGCGCGCCCCTTGAACATGTTGAAGTTCAGCACGGTGCCGAGGCTGTGGGCGTTCTGGTTGAAGTTCTGCGCGCCCAGCGACACGTAGTCGGGCTGTATGAAGCGGTAGGTGAGGCTGCCGTTGAAGACCTTGGTCATGAAGTTCATGGCGGCGTCGCCGGCGAAGCGGATCCGGAAGCTGTTGCCCGGGGTGAAGAGCCAGTTGAAGTAGCGCTCATATTTCTGGTATCCCTCGATGTGGATGGAGTCGCGCAGGTCGGGGTTGTGCAGGCTGGCGCCGAGGTTGGCGGTGAAGGCAAACCAGCGGCCGATGGCGAAGCGTCCCGACAGGCCGATGGCGAAGTTGTCCTGCGGCGGGATGGTGTCTCGCCACTCCTCCGGCAGCGTCTTGATGCGGTCTTTGGCCTTCAGGAAGCTGATGTCGATGAAGTTGCGGGTGTTGCCGACGCCGAGCTTGACGCCGATGGCCTCCCGACGGTACTGGGGCAGGGTGGACTGTGGCACGTTGAGACCCAGCAGGGAGTCGGCCAGCTGCTGGATGGCGGTGCGGTCGTCATAGCCCTTCATGCGCGTGGCCCGCTGCAGCAGACCGCCGAAGGTGCCCATGCGGAAGAGCTTGCCCTGGTACTCGACGCCCGCCCCGAGGAAGGTCAGACCCGAATAGGTGTAGTTGGAAAAGTGCATGCTGCTGCTGCCGATGTGGAACTTCCAGTTCCGCCAGGTCGGCATGAAGCCCAGGTGCCAGGTGGGCAGCTGCGGATAGTCGAACGAGGTGGTGTTGTTGGCGAAATAGAAGGAGAAGGGAAGCTGGAAGCTGTAGAAGGAGAGGTTGAGGCTCGCGTAGATGCTGCCCGAGAAGGGGGTGCAGGCTGGATAGTTAGAGTTGTAGGAGAGCCCCAAGGCCGTACCCACGGTGCCGCTGATGGCAAAAGGATCGGAATTCTTGATGGTGTTGATGCGCTCGCGGATGCCGTTCTGCCCCATGAGGGCGCCGGCCCATGCGAACAAAAGAACAACCATGATGAGTCGTTTGAAAGTGGTAGAGAAGTGCTTCATAGTAAGACTTTTAAGTGTTTCTCCTTCCGCTCCTGAGGCGACAAGCCATGACGTTCCCGCACGACCTCACCTCCCATCATTCCAAATGAAAGGGCTAAAATATATATAAATGTCGTAACAATCTACGGTTGTTCATAATTGGTGATAACTTTTTCTTAAACCTCCTCATGGCACTTCCCTCCCGGCTGCCCCCTCTGGTGCCTCCCGGCGTGCCAACGGCACGCTATTCTATTAACCCCTCACAAGCGACCGCAGGGAGCGCAGTGTGGGGCTGCAACGACCGCAGGGAGCGCAGTGTGGGGGATGGCGAGGCTCACGTCTGTGCGGCGTGCCAGCGGCACGCTACTGGTCGTCGCGGAGGAAATAGCGCTCGTCAGGGACTATCCCATTCTTCAGCAGGAAGGATCGATACTCCTCTTTGAAGGTGACCTTCCGGTGGTGCTCTTTCTGCCTCAATATGTAGCCGACAATCATGTCCTTGTCGCGCAAGCTGTAGCTGAAGCCGGCATACTCATGACTCCAACCGCGAAAATCCGGAAATCTTCGGTTGGCTTTCAGCCATTTGCTGCTGTCGGTCTTAAGTCTTTGGACGAAAGAGGCGAGCGGCAATGTCGGTGGTAACGATACGAACATGTGGATGTGGTCTGGCATGCCTCCTATGCGGTAGGTCTGGCAATGAAGGTTCTTGGCGATGCCATAGAGGTAGGCGTAGAGTTCCTTTTCATGATCCTCTGGGATGGTCATCTCGCTGCGATAGGTGCGGAAGACGATGTGGTAGTAGGTGGTAGTGTAGCTCATGATGTGTTGTGTGTGTTGTGATGTGATAGTAGCGTGCCTTCAGCACGCCACGTCCCGCGCGGCGCGGTCTGCCCCGACCCCACACTGCGAGTGCGGGATGTCCGTCCTGCTCCGACCCCACACTGCGTGTGCGTGCGGTCTGCCCGCCCCGACCCCACACTGCGCTCCACTGCGTTACGCTGGTGCGGGGTTAATGGGATGGCGTGCTTTCAGCACGCGGTCTTTCCGGACGGCAAAGATAGTAAAAGTTTTCAAATAATTGATAATCAGTGATATATTTACAATTAACAGTTAATTATCAATTGAAAATTGAAAATGAAGAACAAGTGACGACTCAACCCTAATTTTCCATTTTCAATTTACGATTCCCCCTTCTCTCCCCGAAGCAGTCTCTTCAGCTCCTCGATCTCCTCCCGTAGCCTCTTCACCTCCTCCGTGCTTTCGCGGCGCACGGTGTGCCTCAGCTTGATCATGGCGAGGTTGAGCTCCAAGGAGGTCTCGCTGCTCTGTCCGGGCATCATATCCTGTAGAAGGTCGTTCACAAGTTGACCTCCACGCCTCAGCAGCGACTGTTGGGCCATTTTGTCCTCCTCGTGCTGGGGTATCTCGACGATGACCCGTGAAAGTTCCTTCAGCTTGGCGTACGCTTCCACGATGGAGATGGTGGTGTCTACGGCCTTCGGACTCTTCAGTATGGTGGCCAGCATGTAGAGCCCCTTCTCGGTGAAGGCCTTGGGAGAGGAGGGTGAGTAACGCAGATTCCCGAGGTTATCAAAAATTTTGATAACCTCTTCCCGTTCTTTTCTGTTTAACTCGAAAACATAACCTTCAGGGAATTTTTCGGGATTGTTTTTTTATGCTTGATTGACCTCGCGTGTTGAAATGCCGTAAAGTTCAGCTACATGATTTGCGAGGATGACCTGCTGCCCGCGCAGGGTGATAATCTTGTTTTCAACATCCAGTATGTTCGTCATAGTAGTGATTTTAGTTGATATTAGTGACGATTGTTTAGAAAATGCAAAAATATAAAAAATAATTGAAAATTATAAATTGAAAATCAAAAAGAAGTGGCGACTCACCCCTAATTTTCCATTTTCCATTTTCTCCTCGTTGCACTTTCCTCCCGGCGTGCAAACGGCACGCTATACTATTAACCCCGCACAAGCGACCGCAGGGAGCGCAGTGTGGAGCTGCAACGACCGCTGGGAGCGCAGTGTGGGGGATGGCGAGGCTCACGTGTGTGTGCGGCGTGCCAACGGCACGCTACTCGTCGTCGCGGAGGAGGGAGGAGAGGGGAGGGAGGGCCGTGATCCTCAGGGCCGTGGCAGATGGCGTTGTGCGCGGTGATAGTAGCGTGCCTTCAGCACGCCACGTCCCGCGCGGCGCGGCCTGCCCCGACCCCACACTGCGAGTGCGTGTACTGCGTCCTGTCCCGACCCCACACTGCGGGTGCGTGCGGTCTGTCCCGCCTGCCCCGACCCCACACTGCGCTCCACTGCGTTACGCTGGTGCGGGGTTAATGGGATGGCGTGCCTTCAGCACGCGGTTGCTCCGGACGGCAAAGATAAAAAATCTATTTAAATAATTGATAATCAGTGATATGTTTACAATTAACAGTTAATTATCAATTGAAAATTAAGAAGAAGCGCCGAGGCACCCCCAAATTTTCCGTTTTCTTTTTAACAATCAATTGTAAATATTTGTGTATTAGTGAATTATGTGAAAATTTGTGCTATTTTTGCGGCCTTTGACGTGTATGCAGGAACGACGAGGTGACGGCAGACGGGTGATAGACCTCTCCACGGAGACGGTGGCGCGCTACGACAACGGCGGCAGCGTGCTGGTGTATAACGCCATAGACCGTACCACGGCGGACTTCCAGCGCATACTGCGCTGCGCTGACTTCTTTGCCCGGCAGGGATGCGAGGTGGTCCTCCCACCGAAGGTGGACGTCCCCTACAAGAATCCGGCGTACGACCGGATCTACGGTTCGCTGCGGGGTACCCCATATTACGGCAAATGCCCTGATCTGTGCGTGGACGGCGTCTGGTACGAGCATGAGGGGTTTGTACATGACAACCCGAAGTCGAATTTCAGCAATATGCTTCATCGCGGATTGTCCCAATCCGATCGTGTCATCATTGAAGAGTGCGGGTTGTCAGAACGTATTATGAGAAAGTCTATTCGAGACAGGCTGAAGGCCCAAATGGCTATTAGGGAGATATGGATACACTCAAAAGAAGGGATGGTCCTGTTCTTTAAAAACACGGAAGGCCGATGACACAGTCACCAGCCCACGCCTTCGTCGATCCCGTAGAATCGCCAGCTAAGGGTTAACCCCTAACTCCGCTGCAAAAATACAAATTTTTTTGAAAATGGAAAATGAAAGATTGATTTTTTAAATTTTTTAACAGAGAGTATGGAAAAGACGTTGTTGATACGGGGGAGGCGAATACGGAAGCGCTTTTTGCGGAATCTGCCTCAAAACCCCGAGCTCCGTGAGCGGGCGCGCAAACTCCGCAAAAGCCGAAATCTGGCAGAAGTGGTCTTCTGGCTGCAGGTGCATAAGAAGATGTTCCATGGCCTGGATTTCGGTCGACAGTACGTGATCGGGAACTATATTGCGGACTTTTATGTGCGGTCGTTGGGCTTGGTGATAGAGATTGACGGATGTTCCCACAATGGGCGGGAGACGTATGACGAGAGGCGTGAGGAGTACATGCGTTCTCTAGGTGTCCTGATATTCCGGGTGACGGACTACGATGTGCTACACAGCCTTGGATGGGTGATGCAGGAACTCGAAGAGTTTATTTTGAAGAACTATGGGGAGTAGGAGCGCGTGTGGGGGCACAAATGACTACCCCGGCCTGCGGTTACCCCCCCCCCCCCCGTTGTGGGTGCGTGATGTGTGGTTGGCCAGGGCCCCGACTACCCCGGCCTGCGGCCACCCGTTGCGGGCAAGCCGCTTTTCCTCTTCGCTCGACAGAGCAAAAGCCTTTTGCTCTGTTCTCGCTCATTCGTCAAATCTGGAAGAAGGGGAATGCGGTCCTCCTCACTTGTTCTTTTCTTGCGGCATGGCCGGCGCCTGCCATGCGGTGGCACGTTTCCCCTTCCCTTGGAAGGGGTGCCCGCAGGGCGGGGTAGGCGAGTGAAGCGCAAACAAGGAGGCGCCGTGCCAACCCGGGTGCCCGCAGGGCGGGGTAGGCGAGTGAAGCGCAAACAAGGAGGCGCCGTGCCAATCCGGGTGCCCGCGCTGCCGGCCACGCCCCCACATCAATTGAAAATTTTTGATAATTATTGTTTTTGTGTTGTAAAAAATGTATTTTTGCATTCTCGTTGGTTGATGGTCGCAACATGGTAGCGGGGTACGTTTGTTTAAACCTACATATTAAGGGTTCGACTCCCTTCGCCGACACAAAAGGAGGCCTTTCAAGGTCTCCTTTTATTTTATTTCTTTGTATTGGGGCATCTTCATCTTGTTCTTTTCAACCAGGCCCCACGACTTGACCCTGTTTGCTACAGTTCCATGCTCCTTGAAGTTAGGAACCACCACCACTTTTACCATTTTGTCTGTGTGGTAGGGATGGGTGCAGACATATACAAGCCGTTTTTGCATGGTGTCTTCGTAAATATGTGCTGGATCCCGGATGGCTGCTTCTATCAGTAGGCAAACCGTCCCGTTTCCACGCCCGTTTTGTAGAATGTTTTTCGCAAAACTCTCCAGATCCCCAGTGTAGAATGTGTATGTTTTGTTTTGCGATCTTGATTCTAAATAGTCATTTCTTATAGTCTTTGTCATACGCGGCAAAGATAGGAAATCTATTCAAATGATTGATAATCAGTGATATATTTACAATTAACAGTTAAAATAATTGAAAATTGATAATTAAAAAGAAGAGCCGTCTCGCCCCCGATTTTCCATTTTCCATAGTTGCAATGACATAGATGTTGCCCTAAAAGACAATAAGACTGGCACGACATCCTCCACAATCATACGGTTGCACTTCCGAGCCACAGGCCCCGACTACCCCGGCCTGCGGTTACCCCGTTGTGGGTGCGTGACGTGTGGTTGGCCATGGCCCCGACTACCCCGGCCTGCGGCCACCCGTTGCGGGCAAGCCGCTTTTCCTCTTCGCTCGACAGAGCAAAAGCCTTTTGCTCTGTTCTCGCTCATTCGTCAAATCTGGAAGAAGGGGAATGAGGTCCTCCTCACTTGTTCTTTTCTTGCGGCATGGCAGGCGCCTGCCATGCGGTGGCACGTTTCCCCTTCCATTGGAAGGGGTGCCCGCAGGGCGGGGTAGGCGAGTGAAGCGCAAACGAGGAGGCGCCATGCCAACCCGGGTGCCCGCAGGGCGGGGTAGGGGAGTGAAGCGCAAACAAGGAGGCGCCGTGCCAACCCGGGTGCCCGCAGGGCGGGGTAGGAGAGTGAAGCGCAAACAAGGAGGCGCCATGCCAGTCCGGGTGCCCGCAGGGCGGGGTAGGCGAGTGAAGCGCAAACAAGGAGGCGCCATGCCAGCCCCGGGTGCCCGCGCGGCCTGTCCTGCCCCAGCCCCACACTGCGCTCCGCTGCGTTACGCTGGTGCGGGGTTGATGGGATAGCGTGCCGATGGCACGCAGGCGCCCTCGGGGGACCTTCTTCTACTAAGCTTGAACCCCTGACGGGGTTATCCTTAATCCCGCAATTCTTCACTCTTAATTCTTAACTTATCAATAACAAATGTTGAAAACCCGCCTGGGTGGGTGCGGACTGCGAGGGTAACGCGCTGTGTGTGAGGGCGATGCGTGGGTGGGGTGAGGGCGCGACGGGGGCGGGGACGGTTGTTGATAACTTTTCCCGCCGGGAGGGCGGGAAGGTGTTGGTTGTTAACAAGTAATTGTTATTTTTGCACGTTTTGCCCTCTCTCCATTGGGATGGGGTGCAGCAGCGTGCCCGATGTGGTGCAATTGATTGATAATTAATATAATATAAAAATAATAAACGTATGACAAGTACATCTACCCCTAAGAAAATGCAGCGCTTCTTGCTGCCGATCTTTACTTTTATGCTCCTCTTTGGCATGGTGCTCACGCCGGACGTGGCGGCCCAGGGCCAGGGCCAGCATTACGCCACGCGGACGATCCAGAAGCAGATCCCGCAGGCTAACTTTAAGGTGGTGGGCCAGATGCCCGCCCAGGCGCAGGTGCAGGCCACCAAGGTGCAGCGCACCCTGCCCCAGGGCAAGCAGGTGAAGGGCGCCTACGACATTACCATCCGCAATGGCAATGCCGAGTGGCAGCCCCTGCAGGGCCAGCCGGTGATGGTCTCCATTACCGACCCCGACTTTGCGGACGGCGAGTTGTTGGACGTCTATCATGAGGGCGCCAACGGAAACGAGTTCGTGGCCACGGTCTCCCCGACCAACCACACCATCACCTTCCCCGCACAGAGCTTCTCGGTGTATATTGTGACTGAAGCGGACCATACGGGTGAAAATGCTCGTTTGAAGGTCTGTTTTCACCAGAACAGTACGGATGCTCCAGTGATTATCTATGTGAAGAAAGCGGATGACACGCCGGAGCATTTTGAGACGGTGCTGTACGACCCGGGTGTTGGAACTCTTGCCTCCGGAGTCAGTTTCCGAGGATGGTCAACGAATCCGAATTATACTAAAACGGATATCCCCAATGGCAAGACCATAGCAGACATCCGCACTGAAGTTCAGGCTCTTTTGAATGATGCTGCAAATCCTATTGTTGAAGGGCAGAGTGAGGTGCACTACTATGCCATGCTCTTCAAATCCTACATCGTGTCTTACTATGATGGAAGCCCGGCCACGCTGGGTTCCCATGATGTGACTTTCCGTGCAGATGCTACACAGACAGCCTATCCCTATACTGTGAATATGGCCTACACTCCCACCTCTTCGACCTATAATTTTCAGGGGTGGATTGCTGAGAGTAGTGACAATATCCAGAATGCTCATGACCCGAACTTATATCAGAACGGAGATGAGATTACCATCACTGGTAGTGTGAAATTTGATGTGAAACAAGCAGAAGGACATTGGTTGATTTTTGATGAGAACGGTAAAGGAGCCACCTATATCGCTCCTCAGTTCGTAGAGTCCGGAGCTGCTCCGGATGAACCGACATTACCGATGACCCGTGTAGGTTATACTTTCGGTGGTTGGTACACCGGTGCTCCTTCTGAACCGGGTGGCACACCCACGGGTTCTCCATTTAACTTTGATAACGAACTTACAGGCATGACCACCATTTACGCTAAATGGACAGCTGCCTCTCAAGCCAATTATACCATCATTATATGGAAGCAGAAGTTGACTGATCAGTCTGATCCGAATGACCCGAACGCCGATTACGACTTTGAGAGATCTGTTTTGGTGCAAAATGGTGCAGTAGGTCAAGTAGTCCCTGCTAATATGGTACAAGGAAATGGCTCCTCCGCTACGGTGAATGGCACTTCCTATAGTTGGACGGGTTTCCATTATGCTAGGACAGACCGGGCTGATGTTACGGTTACCCCCGAGGGCACCGCGGTGGTGAATGTCTATTTCGACAGGGATGAGATTACCTTTAATTTTTATACGTGGCGTGACGGATATACGGAATATGTTTATACAGCGACCACGAACTATAACGATGGTGATTATTACATTGATGAGGATGGTGACGGTCAGTACGAAGCAGTTCATCTATATCGTAATGATAATACTTGGTATAGAGATAGACAATGTGCCTTATGGATTTTAGTGTGCATTAGTTATAACTATTCAAACCCATATTATGGAACGGTATATACACGGACTCAAGTAAATCATGGAAGTGCTTGGGATATCTATAAAACCATGACCGGTCGTTACGGTTCCACCTTGGCCGATAATGGCGAGGTGTGGCCTGAGGAGTATGACTGGTACTCGTCACAAGGTAGCAATGGTACCCCTACGGGTACTCACACTACCTTTTTGGATGCTTTCCTTCCTGCCAGCACTCAAACCACAGTGAACTTCTATGGGAGAAGTCCACAAGGAAACAATCATGTTTATTTTTACAAACAAAATCCTAATGGCAATGGCTATACCTTGGCCAATACGGTTAATGTAACTGGAACTGGATTCAATCTTTCAGACAAATACTATGGTTTCAAATGTGTGGCTTGGAATACTACCAACAATACCAGTAACTGGAATCTTGTAGGCGAGTTGATGAATCAGAATGGGGACTTATACTATGACGCAAATCCAAATCAATCGGGCTATCAAACAGCAAGTTTTAACAATAATTTGTATGTTTATTTCGATTGCGAAAAATACGACTTTGTCTATGACAACGGCTCCACTTATACAGGTAATAATACTACAGACCAACAAGGTAATACCGTATATGGCTCCTTTGAACAAAGATATATAACACTGAACCCGATTCGGACGGTGGAAGATGTTGCTTTTGGTACAAACCTCAATATCGCATCTTATAAAGATTATGTGCCTGCAGAGAGCACTTGGCCGGAAGGATATGTCTTTGAAGGTTGGTATGCAGACGACCATTGTTCCACACCCTATAACTTCACGACAATGCCTTCCAATAACGTGAGGGTGTATGCCAAGTGGCGCCAGATCCGTTTCCGTGCATTCCTGCATCCGAACGCCCTTAACGACGATGGTACCCGAGACAATACCCTTAGTTGGGGTTCCGGTTCACAACAAATGAACTTCAGCGTGGCTTGGGGCGGACATGTGAGTGTGCCTGATGGCCGTCGTGACGGATACGAATTTGTGGGATGGTTCACCGATGAAAACTTCGAACATCCATTCAATGAAGATGCCTTTGTGTTGAACAACACAACGGTGCCTGCAACGCCTGTTTATCATAAGACAGGTGACAATATTGATTATACAGATGAGATGGATAAATGGGGCTTGATCACCAATGAAGGCAGTGGCGCTTATAACTCTGATGCCGATCGTCCTTGGGTTCAACGTAAGTTGGATATTTATGCCCAATGGCGAGCTGTGGTGGAAGGTGCTATCGGTATTGTTGTGGAATATGATGCCAATGGAGGTACCCAAGCTCCTTCAGATGAAAATAAATATCTGGATGCCGCCAAAGCCACAGCGGGTGCCGCCTCAAAGGCTCCTACTGGGAAAGTCTTCTCCCACTGGGTGGTACAACAATTTAACTGTACTTCTGGGCAATTTGAGGATGGAGACGTTACAGTTTATCCGGGTGCTGAATTTATTATCCATAGATCCGATGCTAGAATTATTGTATCCCAATGGCAGAATCCTACCCAAGGACAGGAAACAGATATTATTTCTGTGCAAAATCCAACTCCATGCAATACAACTGCTCCTGATAATACCCATACTAAGATTTACAATGCCACTTACACCATCAGACTCAAAGCCGTGTATAAAGACGTGGAGGAACCCACTCTTACCCATATAGTATGGTACAAGAACTATAGTAGTGACACTCCTACATATAGAGTGGATGATGACATAAACATCAACCAAGCCGTGGTCATCTATGGTAAGGGTCAGGGAGAAGCCATCCCGTCCCGCGATGGCTACACCTTCAAGGGCTGGTATAAGCTGAAAGTGGAAGATGAAGAAGATGTTGAATTTACCCTTGCTGATTATGAACTTCCTTCTGATTCTAACATTTGCGTTCCCAACTTCATAGACTATAACAATAATTTATATTATGCGGCCGGCACCACCAACCAAGCCGACTCCGTGGCCGCCGACGAGGCCAACCCGTACGATTATCTGTACGCTATTTGGGCACCGATCGTGGACTTTAATTTCAGTCCTGTCTGCCAAGGCCAAGAGATGACGCTGCCCATGACGACCAAAGACGGCGTGGCCTTGACGGGTACCTGGACGGCTTCCGCCGGTACTGTTGACGGAACCACCTATACCGCTCCTGATCAGGGAGGCGAGGTGACCCTTACCTTCACCCCGGATGCATCCACTTGCGCCGAAGTGACTGCCTTCACCGTCACGGTGAACGCCAACCCCACGGTGACATTGACAGACGTTACCATCTGTTCTGGTGATGATGTGACTTTAACCCCGACTGGTTTGTCTGATGACATCAACCTTTATACGTGGGTTGAGAATCCGGAGAGCGAGGAAGACATCGAAGAAGGCACCCCGCAACCATACACTCAGCAGAACGTCACAGAGGACTTCACCAAGACCATTACCGTGGCCAACGACAATGGCTGTGTCGCTTCCGCCACGGCGCAGGTGACGGTGAATGCGTTGCCGACGGTTACGCTGAGCGGCACCAAAGTCTGTGCCGGCGAAATCGCCCAAGTGATTCCTACCGTGACCGGTGCCACCCACTACAAATGGGACAATGAATCCACCTGGACCGAATGGCCTGCCTCTGCGCCTGTCAAGGAGCGTACGGAAGTCGGCACGGAATCCCACACAATGACGGTGAAAGCCCAATATGGCGATCTCGCCTGCGAGGTTACCAGTGATCCGGTTACCATGACCGTGGTTGCCAAACCGCAAGTCACCCTCACGGGTGTCAGCGCCTGCGATGGAGATCAAGCTACCATCACTCCTGCCCTTGCCACGGGCAGCGCCACTCCCACGCATTACAAGTGGTCCACGGACAACGACTGGTCCGAATGGACTGAAGCCCCTGAAGCTAAGACCTACTCTGTAACGGGCACCTACACCGAGAGCATGTCGGTGAAGATCCAGGATGGCGATCTCTCTTGTGCCACGACGAGTGATGAGGTTACGGTGAATGTATTCCCGAACCCCACCGTGGTTCTGACACCTGCTGATGCTTGCTTTGGCAACAATGCCACCATCACACCTTCCATCCCTCAAGGTGCTCCCACTCCGACCCATTACAGATGGTCCACGGATGATGAAGGCGTCTGGACAGAATGGACAGGTGTTCCTGCCGCCAAGACCTACACCGAGCCCAATACCTATTCCGCCGGCATGTCGGTGAAAGTCCAGCATGGCGAAACCCTCGCCTGTGAATACACCGCCCAACCGGTTGAGGTTACGGTGAATCCGAGATCCGACGTGGTCGTCAACGGCTCTGACTTCTGCGAGGATGCAGCTGCTGCCGACAGAACCCTGACCGTCTCCCTCCCGCAGGGTGCAACGGCCTCTCTGGATGGCGCAACCTACAAATGGAATGACAACTCCACCGAATCCACCCTTGTCGTCTCTGCTACCGGCACCTACAGTGTGACCGTCACCTTCCAAGGCGGTTGCGAGGCAGAAGGCTTTGTGACGGTGACGAAGAATCTGAAGCCGGTGGTGAACATCACCAGCCAACAGCCGTTCTGCTATGGCGCTGATGCCGTTTTCACCGCTAATGCAAATCCTGGTACTGGCGAGACCTATTCTTATGCGTGGTCAGGCAATCCTGCTGGCACTGCATCTGGTAACACCTATACAGTCAGCAATGCCCAAGCCAGTGGTACTGTCACTGTTACCGTAACGGAGACTGCCCTGGGTACGAACTGCAGCACCACGACGGAGGCGTATGCATACACGGTGTATGGTCAGCTGGTGCCGGGTGAGATTGAGTATCAAACCACCGTTTGTCATGACAACGATACCATCAGAACCATCACCAACACAACACTGGCTTCCGGTGGTGACAATGGCCATTACGTATGGCAATATTCCAACGATGGACAGACATGGAATGATGTCGTCGATGCCAACAACCAAGTGGTCTCTTCTGCCCAATATACGATCCCGGCTTCCTATCACACCTCCTATCGCAGAGCGTGGGTGACAGAGAGCTGTGGTACGGTATATACCAATGTGGTTTATGTGATCTATGCCGGACAAGTCGATCCGGGTACACTTACGGGTACCACGAACTACTGCGAAGGTGAGTCAGTAAACCAACAGATAGAAGCTGGAACGGTTTCTGTTGAATCCAACGCGCCTTACACGTTGCAGTGGCAATCCTCTTCAGATGGCCAAGACAATACGTGGACTAATATTACGGGTGCTTCTATTTCCTATGACCCAACCAGCACCACCACTCCTGATTTCAGCTATACCTATACGAATACCGGCATTACTGATGATATCTACTTCCGATATGTGATTACCATCGACGGCTGCGATCCGATTCCGAGTAATGGTAATGTACATTTGAAGGTTTACCATAAACCCACCATTACTTTCAACGATTATAATGTTTTCTGTGCCTCCACGGTACTCAAGGACATCCAGGCCAATATCAATGTTCCTGCTGATGCCTATACTTTGACGTGGACCTACCGCGGTGCTACGACGACAACCCAAACTATCCCCGCCACCACCACCACGGCCATCTACCAGGCTGACATCGATCCGGATGGAGTTGCATGTTGGGGTGTATATCCTTTGTCTGTGGTGTATAACGACGGCGTCTGTACGACGGATGCGGTGGTGTGCACCTTATATGTCGATATCAACCAGAATTGGACTGACGATCTGCCTACGAACCAGACTGTGAATGTTGACTGTATCAGTCAAGTGCAGCAGCCGACTTTGGCTACTGTAAAGGACAAGTGTCAAAACGATGTCGTTCCGGTTTTGGTCACGACAGCCGAGTCCATTGCAACCCAGATAGCTGAAGCTACCTGCGGCGGCGAGGTGGTGTACGAGTTCCAATACACGGACTGCCGGAACCATGCTGAGACGAGGACGTACAAATACATTGTGGCGGAGCCGGTGTTGACAGTTCCGGAGACGCTGGCAGCTGTCCAGAATGTCAACGCCTGTTATGCAACAGGAGTGGCCGAGAATCACTTCATGACCGATGCTGATGTTAAGGCTTTGTGCAGTTCCACCTGTAACAAAGAGGTTGCGGTTACGCACGATGCTGCGGAAGATGTCGTAGCCAATGGTTCAGACAATTGCGGCTGGACCGTGACGCGTACCTATCATATCACCAATGATTGCACGACGGAGACGAAGACTCAGAGCGTGAGCGGCGGCGACAAGACGGCGCCTGCGCTGAGGAATGGCGAGACGTTCCCGACCCTGCAGTCTCAGAACGCCTGCTTTGCGGACGCCGACACCACCGGCCTGCTGGATGCAAGCGAGGTGAAGGCGATGTACGAGGACTGCGGCGAGTTCACGGTTGAGGTGTCCGACGCGCCGACCTCGAGCAGCGACTGCTCCGGCTGGACGTGGACGCGTACCTATACGATCACGGACGTCTGCGACAACGCGACGACTGCGACTATGAGCGTGAGCGGCAAGGACGACAGTGCGCCTGTCATCACGGGTACGCTTCCTGAACTCACGGCTATCGGCTGTAGTGCTGCTGTGAAACCGGATGCCTACGCTACCGCTACCGAACTTAAGGATGCTCTGGAAGATGCCCAGGATGGCACCTCTGCCAACATCACCGACAACTGTACCGGTTTGGCCCAGTTGGAGGTCTTGGTAAGTGATGTGTCCGACGAGACAGATTCTTGCAACATTACGGTGACCCGTACCTACAAGGTGAAGGATCTCTGCGGCAAGGTGAGTAACGAGGTGACGCAGCTGATCAAGGTGAAACACAACGCGATTCCTCAAATTGTGACCCAGGCATCTGCCTCCGCATCCACCGTGGATTGTTCTACGGATGTAAAAGCTCCGCATGAAGTTGCCGACTTTACGATGCCGGTGGTGAAAGACCAGTGCGGCAATGTCATACCTACTCCCACACCTACCCAGAGCAATAATTATGACGCTTGCAATCAAGGAGGAGACTTTACCTATACATACGTATATAAAGACTGTACTGATGAATCCCTGACTGTGACATGGACCTACACCTATCACGTGAGTCCTATCACGGTGGTGCTTAAAGATCCTAATAATACTATAACTGATATTGAAGATATTGATGGTTGTTATTCTGCAAGTTATGCAGATCAGTTGAAGACTGATGGTGAAGTATGGAATATGTATGCGACCAGCTGTCCTGACGTTTCTACCCTCAGTGTCACCCATGGTGATGATGTGATCGTTGACAATAATTGCGGTTGGTCCATCACCCGTACGTTTACCATCTCGACCATCTACAATGGCAACACTTGTACTTCTATTACGGAGACTCAGAAGATCAGCGGTTCCGACCGGACGGCTCCGGTGCAGGCTAACAACGCACAGTGGCCCGCGAACATCACCGGTCAGGACAAATGCCTCTTGTCAGCGGACACCACGGGTCTGAAGGACGACAGTGAGATCAAGGGTCTGTTCGCTGACTGCAGTGCCATCACGGTGACACACGAAGACTTGCTTAGCGAGGATGCAGACAACTGCGCATGGACATGGACTCGTACCTACACGATCAAGGACGCCTGCAACAACACTTACTACTTGGATGACAACGAGACGCTTCCGACGATGAGTGTGAGCGGTGGAGACCAGACGGTGCCTGTCATCTCTGGCACGATTCCTGCTCAGACTGCTACTCCTGCTCAAAATTGTCAATACGAGATTCCGGATGTGACTGGATTGGTAAGAAATATTTCCAGCGACAATTGTACTGCTCAAGCAGCTCTGACTATTACTCAGGAACCGCAAGCGGGAACTTCGTATAGTCAAGAAGAATATGGTGGTGAACAGATTTCCGTTACCGTAACCGTCAAGGATGCCTGCGGCAAGCAGAGCACCACGACGGTGGACGTGACGATTCCGGCCATATTTGAAATTATCGGTTTTACTAAACAACCAGAGACATGTGCTGGCAACGATGGTACGGCTCTTGTTAATGTTGATATAGAAGGTTCTTACACCTATGTGTGGAGCAATCAACAGACCGGTCCCCAGGCGACGGGCTTGACGAAGTTCGGTCCTGTGAATATGACGACGGTTCCTCCGACACAGTCAACCACCCCCATCAGTTATTCCGTTACTGTTACCGATGGGAATGGCTGTTCTCAAAATGCAAGCACATCCATCGATCAAACCAACACTTTGGTAATCCATCACATAACCACTCCGACCACTATATGTTCAGGAGATGAATTCTCTATCACTCCGCAGGATGGTGTCAATGAAGATGTCATCCCGGCGGGTACTGCTTATTTCACCTGGCCAGCACCATCAGCCTATGACCAATGTATTGATTCTGAGAGTGAAGGATTACAACCCAAGGCAAACCAAGAATCCATTCATGGCACGCTTATCAGCAACTGCCAGGATCCTTCTCAAGTGACCTATAATGTGGTGCCTGTCAATGGTGTTTGTGTGGGAAGTCAATTTACCGCTGTGGTCACGGTGAACCCGATTCCGACCATCAGTGCTAACCCGGCTACCGCTACCGCTCAGAATATTCCATACGGTAACGCCATCGCTCCTGTGACCATTACGAATAACACTACTGCTTCTACGGTTACGGTGACTGGTCTGCCTGGTGGCGTAACCTACAGCAACGGTGTCATTTCGGGCACTCCGACCGCGGTAGGCAACTACACCATTACCGCCACGGCCAACAGTGTCTATACGGATGTCACTTGCGATCCGGAGTCGGTGACGATTCAGATTAATGTGACGGCTAATACGACGGCGTTGAAGATTGAGTCCGCCGACGGCGAATGGACGTACGACGGTGCGGAGCACACGAAGTACGAGTACACGGTGACGTACGGTAATGAAGATCCTCAGACCGTGACTATCGCCGAAGGTGCTTCCACAGCTACAGTTACCTTGAGCACGGGCGACGTTGTGACGATCACGCCTGCTGCTGATGCTAAGATCACGCACGTTGCGGAGACTACGGTTGACAATTCGTTCAGCTATACAATCACCAATGCTGCCGGCACGGATGTTGCCGGACAGTACACCAACAAGAGCAAGGCGGAGGGTGAGTTGACGATCACTCCCAAGGCAGTTACGGTTACGGCGGCTAGCGAGGAGTTCACGTACGACGGCACAGCCCACAGCAATGCGAACTACACGGTTGAAGGCCTTGTTGGCAGCGACGCGATCAGCGCGGTTGTGACGGGCAGCATCACGTACCCGAGCGAGAGCCCTGTGACGAATGTTCTGACGAGCTACGAGTTTACGGCGGGCACGCCGGGCAACTACACGGTGA
>JAGCGA010000030.1 GCA_017649855.1 Bacteroidales bacterium | reverse complement strand
GAAGAACGCAAAGTGGGAGGTGTGAGCCGAGCTGCTGAACTTTTAGTGGAACTGTGCGAGTCAACCTCTTGGGATGACAAAAAGCTGCCATTGCTGAGTTATTTCAGCAGTGCCACCATTCAACGTCTTGGCTACCTGCTTGAACAGATAGAAGAGCATGATCAAGCCGACCAACTCTATATATTATGGAAACAAACAGGCAGGATAATGCGAAAGACTCCACTGAAGCAAACGTATGCCGTTAGCGATGATATGTTCATAGACAAGCGTTGGAAAATTATTATAAACTACGAAGTTGAAATTGACGAAATATGATTCCCCAATACTACATACAAGAATGGTACGAGCAAGTGCCTTGGAACACTGATGCCATGGTCGAGCAAGACCTCATCATCTGCAAGGCCCTGGTCTGTATATTCAGCGATGAATATTTGGCTTCACAGCTGGCATTTCGCGGAGGTACGGCGTTGCACTGAACGATCTGGTCAAGAAAACCATCATCGACCTAATGCCCGGAAGTAGAGATTAGATTTTTGTAAATAACAATTAAAAAAAAATATGATGAAAAAAATCCTGATTTTTGCCATCGCCGCGTTCCTGTTTGCGGCGTGCAGTGATTCTGAAAAACAACTGCAGAAACGTGCGGCCGAGCTGTGCCAGTACATCCCCGACCACGAACTGTCGGAGAAGTCGAAACCGTATATGACAGCGGATTTCTACAACGTGCTGGACACAATGTTCAACCATCTGCCGGAGTTCGAGGCCATGGACCACGAATGGCTCTACTATTTCGTGACGGGCAACGGCGGCACCATCGCCGACTATGAAGTGGCCGGTGTGGAAAAAACCGACAACACCCACGCGGTCGCCACCATCAAGGTGCGCCAGAAATGGGAGGATGGTTCGTTCGACGAATCTTCTGACGTAGAGGAACATAAGCTCTATATGGAGAAGGTGGGCAACCAATGGCTGATATCCGATTTCGACGAGCACAAGGCCGACTGCATCCGCCATATCGCCATCAACAAGAAGGAACAAGTGGTGCGCAACGCCATCAGCGACTATTTAGTGAACGAAATTGGCGAGAACTACCAGAAGGGCGAGCTCTGCATCCCCATGATGATCATGGTGCACGAGGAGGACGAACTCTTCATGGGCGACTTTTGGGTGTACTGGTACGACAAAGTCGGCGACACGCTGAAATGCGTCTCCGGCGGCAACCACGCGGGTTTGATGACCCTGAAAAAGGAATGCGACCAATACAAGGTGATATCCTTCGAGCAGACCGTCGATGGAGCCGGCAACGAGGCCAGCGCCCAACGCATCTTCGGCAGCTATTTCGACATCTACCAGAACATCCACTCCAACGAGAAGGTCCGTGAGGCCGTCCGTCAGGAGCAGCTGCGCGAATATGTGAAAAAACACAACCTCAACGTCAAATACTATCAGGACTACGGTTGGCCTGCCGTGGAATTATAATAAAAACACTTGTCTCGACTGAATATGGACAGAAATAAAAAGATTATCCGTGTCAGTTGGGTGGGGATCCTCGCCAATGTGCTGCTGGCCGCCTTCAAGGCGGTGGTGGGTCTGCTTTCGGGCGCCATTGCCATCGTGATGGATGCCGTCAATAACCTGAGCGACGCCCTCTCTTCTGTCATCACCATTGTAGGCACCAAGCTGTCAGAGCGCCCTGCCGACCAGAAGCATCCCTTTGGACACGGTAGGGTAGAGTACTTCAGCGCCATCATCATCTCCCTGATCGTCATCACCGCCGGTGGCACGTCGCTTGTGGAGTCGGTGAAGAAGATCATCCATCCCACTACGCCCAGCTATACCACGCTGACGCTGGTTGTGATTGTCGTGGCCATCTTGGTGAAGATTCTCCTGGGTACTTATGTGAAAGGGCAGGGCAAGTCGCTGAAGAGCGACGCCTTGATTGCCAGTGGCGCCGACGCCCTCTTCGACGCCATCGTGACGCTCGCCACCCTCATCTCCGCCGGCATCATGCTGATATGGAAGGTGAACCTGGACGGTATCTTCGGCACTCTCATCTCCCTCGTCATCATCAAGGCCGGTGCTGAGATGCTGGCCTCTCCCGTGGGCGAACTGCTGGGAAGCCGTATATCGCCGGAGTTCGTGGCCCAGTTGAAAAAGACTGCCTTGTCGTTCGAACAGGTCCACGGCGTCTATGACATCATCGTGAACAACTATGGTCCGAATGTGATGATAGGCTCCCTGCACGTCAGCGTGCCCGAGAGTCTGACGGCCCGCGAGATACATCTGCTCACCCGCACGATGGCGGAGACCTTCTTCCAGGAATATGGCATCATCATGACCGTGGGCATCTATGCCGACTGCACGGGAGATACGCCCATGGGTGATTTGCAAAACACGGTCTATCAGGCGGCAAATGCACACGATGGAGTGCTGCAGGTGCACGCCTTCTACTATCACGAGGAGAGTGGAATGATTGCCATCGACATTGTGCCGGATGATTCAGTGAAGGATGATAGAGCCTTCGCGGAGACCATGACAACCTACCTGCACGAGAAATTTCCCGAGCATCCTTTCCACATCGTCGTGGATCATAACTATAGCTAGAGTGGTACCTGGGGCTTACTCCTTAGGAGTGCATCTTTCGCGTACCTCTGCGAGAAATGCCTGCACGTCCAGACCGAGTGACTCGGCTTTCTGGGTGAGCAGCGTCTCCTCTTCAGGGGTGATCACACCGTCTTCCAGGATTACAGCCACGAATTTGTCCAGTTCGTCCAGCTGATCCTCTTTCACGGTGGTGTCTTCCGGAGTAGCGCGCAACTTCTCGCCAGCGTTCTTCAATGAGGGGATACCTGCAACGGACCCCAGCTTTTCGAGGACCTTTCCGCCGAACTTCTTGGCTCTTTCGGCCAGGTCTTTGGCAGCGTCGCCAACCTTGTCCACGATCTCGCTGTCCTTGACATCTTGGACCATGTCTTTGGCTTTGGCACTGATGTTTTGTGCGGTCTCAGTCACCTTTCCTGCAAATTCAGAATTCTTCACGTCCGAGATGGTATCTTCCACCTTGTCCGCTACTTTCTCTGAAGTGCTTTTGAATTTGTCCGCAATCCTTTGGAAAAATCCTTTTTTCTCTGTGTTTGAATCGTTCATTTCTGCCATGATTTTGTGATTTAAGTTTGATAATCGCAAAAGTACATTTTTTTTGATATGAATAAAAGCAAAAAAAAGAGGGATTTTCCCGTTTTTGTTCCGGTCTTAAAACACGTAGAGACGCAATGCGTTGCGTCTCTACAGGGTTTCGCGGAGAGGGCGAGATTCGAACTCGCGGATAGGTTTCCCCATCGACAGTTTAGCAAACTGTTGGTTTCAGCCACTCACCCACCTCTCCGGGTTTCGTTGTTGAAATCGGCGGCAAAAATAAAAAAAAAATGCTTCGCTGGAAATGCAATCGTTATTTTTCTTAAATGATTGGAAATACGATAATTGAGGTAGATATTCTATCTTCCTTAAGGTATTTCTTGAATTGGAAAGCCTGTTTTTTTTCTTGTTTTCGTAAAGAATGGACTGTTATGCGATGATTCCGCCCCCGACCACCAGTTCGTCTTTGTAGAGCACTACGGATTGTCCGGGGGTGACGCCCCAGACGGGCTCTGCAAAGTGAAGGGTGGCTTCGCGAGAAGTGTCAAAATCGGCAGGGAGTTGCAGGGTGGCACCCTTGGCGGGCGACTTGTGGCGGATGCGCGCCATGACTTCCGGTGATTCTTGAAGCCAGCCAAGATCCCGGATCCGCACTTCTGATGCCGTCAGCATGTCACTGTAGAGGTCGTCGTAGTCGCCTAATGCTACCTCGTTACGCTCGGCGTCGATGCGGGTGACGTATTTGGGCACTCCGAAGGCGATGCCCAAGCCCTTGCGCTGCCCGATGGTGTAGTTGCAGTAACCTTCATGTCGTCCAATCTTGTTTCCCTCTTGGTCCACATAGTTGCCGCGACGCACCACACATCCCTCGTTGGCCAGGAATGTCCGGTAGTCATTGTCCGGGATAAAACAGATTTCTTGCGACTCGCTCTTCTTGGCCAAGCGCTCGAAATGATGTTTCAGCGCTATCTCGCGCACTTCCGGCTTAGTCAGTCCTCCAAGCGGGAAGATGGTCCGCTGCAGGTTCTCCTCGGTGAGCATCCATAGGAAATAGGTCTGGTCTTTCTGACGGTCGGTGGCGCATTTCAGATAGTAATGCCCATTCCGTACGGCAATCTGCGCGTAATGGCCGGTCGCGATGAGGTCGCAGTGCAGCTCGTCGGCGGCACGGAGCAGGTGCCCCCACTTGATGTGCGAATTGCATAGCACACACGGGTTGGGTGTGCGTCCGTGCTGGTATTCGTCCACAAAGTTGGCAATGACATGCTCGCGGAAGGTCTGCCGGAAGTCGAGGATGTGGTGCTCCATGCCCAGCGACTCTGCAAAATGCTTGGCCTCCATGATGCTCTCCACCGAACAACATCCTTTCTCACGCGCTATGCACGACTCCTGGATGTAGTCGAAGGTGCGAAAGGTGACCCCGACGAGCTCGTAACCCTGCTCCAGTAGCAGGAGCGCCGAAACACTACTGTCGATGCCGCCACTCATTGCCATCAGTACACGCTTGGACATGCTTCCGTTTCTTTTTAATGTTTATATACAAAAAAAGAGAAAGACTGTCGCTTTCTCTCTGCTGAGTCGGGGTGAGAAGACTCGAACTTCCGGCCTCTACGTCCCGAACGTAGCGCGCTACCAACTGCGCCACACCCCGTCCGTTTTGCGGGTGCAAAAATACACTTTTTTTTAATTGTAGCCCACTTTTTCAGATATTATTTTTTTGTGGTGCTACTTGTATTATTTTTATTATCTTTGCAACCTATTCCTTTATTGGAGGAATAGTGTATATTGTATTGATAATTAGTAACATAAAAAAAATACGTATGAAAAAAATCACTGACAACACCTTCCTTGGAAAACTCACGTTGTTATTAAATGTGGTTGTGTTGGTATTATTTGTTGTATCAACACTTTCTCTTTTGAAGTTTGATAAGATCAACGTGGCAGTTGTGAACGACCGCGATGCCTATGAAAAGGCATACGAGAACTTTGTGATGGCCCAACATCCCTTGCGCCAGGATAGTGCCGAGGTAGCTTACTACACGAACAAGTTGGATTCTCTCCGCACCAAAGCCGTGGCCAACACCCGCGATGAGAAGAAGTCTTTGTCCGAGATGATCACTCTTACCACGGAGACTTTGAAGGAAAAGACCAAAACTCAGGAGAATGACCAAAAGGCTTTGCAGGAAGCTGAGGCTACCTATCTTCCGTTGAAGGATGCTTGGGATGCCCAAAATGCTGACCGCGACGCTGCCAAGAGAGGCTTCTGGGTGCTTGCCTGCATCACGGCAATCGCTTTCCTTGTCAAAACCTTCTTCTTCGCCCGCTGGGATAGCAAGAATCTGCGCAACCTGCACAATATCTCCCCGTGGATGAAGAACGGTAACTCTGTAGCTTCCCCCTACATCGCTTGGTTCGTCCCCATCATTAACCTGATCAAACCTCTTTCCGTCTTCAAAGAGATCTGGGATGAAACCGATTACGCCCTCGAGAACAAGGAAATCGTCAAAGTTGACAAAGACAACACCGTGGACAACAGCGGCCTGTATATGGGCATCTGGTGGGGTCTCCTGCTAATTAGCTGCTGGATCATGAACCTGATCCTGTTCTTCACCTTCTTCAGAGAAGGCGCCTTCTTCGTGAAAGCTAACCACTCTACCATGGTCGTTGTGGCTATCGTGATTATGATTTTGGCCATGTTGATGGAGGCTATGCTGATTATCCAATACAACAAGAAAAACAAACTCTTGCTGGCCAACGAAGATAAGTTCTAAGCCGATTACGATTATTCCTTACATTATATAATAAAAGGAGAGGTTTATGCCTCTCCTTTTTTGTTGGGTTCTAGTTCTGGAATGACCAGACTATTCATATTGCTTGGCCAACTCCGGCTTGCCCATGTCGGTGTAGAGCAGCCTGAGGTTGGTCTTGATGTTTTCATTGTCAGGGGCAATGCTGAGCGCTTTTTTCAGACAACGCTCCGCATCGCCGAATTTGCGTTGGATGGCGTAGATGATGCCCATGTTCTCCCAAGCACTGGCGTAGTTGGGATCCATCTCCAATACCTGGTTGTAGTAGTTGAGCGCCGCCTGGTAATCACCCATTCCGCGGCCCAACAGATTACCCATCACATTCAGGGCCACGATGTTTTTAGGATTGTCCTGCAGCTGCTTCGTCAGCGCATCCCGCACAATGGTCAGTTTGGTGATGGCTTCCTGTGTGCGACCCTGATAGCGGTCTTGCTCAGCCTCAGCGATAAGTTGGTTGTACTGGTCCAGCTCAGCACCTTTGAGGGCCTGCTGTACCTTGATGATGTTGTCATGAGCCATCATGCTGTTAGGGTCGATGGCAGCCGCATTCTTGTAGAACTGGAGCGCGCCCTCCAAGTTGTTGTCCAAGAACATCAATTCACCCATGAGCAGGTGCGCGTTGAGTGCCGTCTTTTGGAGCTCCAAGGCCTTGTATAGATGCTCGTAGGCCATCTTTTTGTCCCGCTCCTTGTGACTCTTCTTCCAGATTTGCAGGTAGCTTCCACCGGCGGAAATGTTACACTTGATACTCTTGTCGGAAGTCTTGACGTCGGTCAAAAATAGGGTGAAGTCGTCGTGCCACACGAAGTTGCGGGTGAAGGTCTTGATGCTGTAGAAAAGGGAAACAATCGTGAAAAGGGCGATGCCACCTTTACGAAGCAGGTCACTCTTGCTAGTGAAGAGCCAGTAGAAGAAGTAGCCTGCAACAAGGGTGAAACCTAAGGATGGGATGAACACAAAACGCTCGTTCATGATGGTTCCTATGTTGAAGAGCAGGTTGGAGGTGATGGAGAAGGTGATGATGAAGAAGAGGATGCCGAAAGCTATGGTGTCTCTCTTCTTGAGTTTCCACAAGGCATAGACGAGGAGTGCCATGACGGCGATGACGATGACCCAGACCAGCGGGTTGGCAAAGTTCGTGACCTCAATCTGGAAGGGGTAGTAGTCATGGGTGAGCGGGTGGGGGAAGATGAGCAGCTTGAGATAGATGCCCCACGTAATAAGCACGGTGGCGATTTCTTCGGCTTTGGTGCTGTCGATAAAAGGATTGTTGAGGATGTTATGGGTGGTGTCTTCCGGCATCAATCCGCCTAAAACGACACTTCGGATGGCAACGAAGAAGATGCTGCCTGCCAGGATGGGTAGTAGGGTCACCAGATAGTCGCTCTTGCGTTTGGAATCCGCTTTGTAGTACCAGATAGCCAAGGGGACCACGGCCAGGAAGGTGATGGCGTTCTCTTTGGAGAAGAGCGCAAAGGTGATGGCCAGCAGCGACAATAGCATGTACCACCACTGGTGCTTGTCCACGTATTTGAGCGAGCACCACAAGGCTGTCATGGCTCCCAGCATGGCGAAGATTTCGTCGCGGCCTTTAATGTTGGCAACGGCCTCGGTATGGATAGGATGGATGACGAACAACATGGTGGCGAGGAAGGCCAACGACTGGTACCATTTTTTGCCAGAGTATTGACCGAAAAGCATCTCCAGTACTTTGTATATGATCAGGCATAACAGAGTGAAATAGAGGACATTCATCAGGTGACTGACCACGGGTAGGATGGAATGATTGAACAACTCCTCGTTCTGTGGGTTGTGGAGGGTGCCGAAATCATTGTAGTCGCCGATTTCCTTTTTGATTTTCTGCCCAAATAGCTGAAACTCGATGAGGAATGTCAGTTGCGACATGGGACGATAGCGCCCGCCGACGACGATGGACTCTTCGTTGCCGAAATAACCGTTAAAGGAGTCTTGGGTGAAGATGTAGTGAATGCCTTCCCAGCCGCCTTGGATGACGGGCTTGCTCTCCATGATGACCATGCGGTCGTCCAAAGCATATTTGAGGGTTAAGGTGTTGCCGTAGCATAAAACGGCCAGGATTATGATGAGGAGCTGATGGATACGACTATTTTTCATAAACAGCTTTTCTGATCTTGGTTAATTTTTGGAGAAGGGGTTTTAGTTGGTCTAAGGGGAGCATGTTGGCGCCATCGGACAGGGCCTGCGACGGGTCGGGATGCGTCTCCATGAAGAGGCCGTCGAAGCCCACGGCCACGCCGGCCTTGGCGATGGTCTCGATAAGGTCGGGGCGCCCGCCGGTCACGCCCGCGGGCTGGTTGGGCTGCTGCAAAGAGTGGGTGCAGTCGAGCACCACGGGACAACGGTTCTCCTTCAGAGCCTTGATGCCGCGGAAGTCCACGATGAGGTCCTGATATCCGAAGGAGGTGCCGCGTTCGGTGACCATCACGTCGGGGTTGCCGGCATCACGCACCTTCTCCACTGCGAAGCGCATCGCCTCCGGGGAGAGGAACTGCCCTTTCTTGATGTTAATCCAGCATCCCGTTTGGGCCGCGGCCACCAAGAGGTCGGTCTGGCGGCACAGGAACGCCGGTATCTGCAGCACGTCGGCCACCTCGGCGGCCCACGCCGCTTCAGGTTCTGTGTGTATGTCAGTGACAATAGGCACGTTAAGCGTCTCTTTCACCTTCCGCAGCACGGCCAGCGCCTCTTCGTTGCCGATGCCGGTGAAGGAGTGCAGCGACGAGCGGTTGGCTTTCTTGTAGGAGGCCTTGAAGAGGAATGGAATCTCCAGTTCGCCACATATCTCCTTGATCTCACGTGCGATGCGCAGGGTGATCTCCTCGCCCTCTACGACACAAGGGCCAGCAATGAGGAAGAAGTTTCCGTTGTCGGCGGTTAGTATCTTGCGAATATCTTTTGCCATTTTGATAGATTTGAGGCGCAAAGATACGTTTTTTTTGCTATGAGCCATTAGCTGTTAGCAGTTAAAATGGATTACGCTATGTCTCACTCCACGATTGCCAGTCCTCCCATCGCCGTCTCCTTGTATAAACTCGGAAGGTCCTTGCCCGTCAGGTTCATCGTTCTTACCACCTTGTCGAAGCTGATGAGGTGTTTGCCATCGGACATCATCGCGAAGAGGTTGGCGTCGAGGGCGCGGAGGGCAGCGAAGGCGTTGCGCTCGATGCAGGGAATCTGCACGAGGCCGCAGATGGGATCGCAGGTGAGCCCGAGGTGGTGTTCCAGGCCCATCTCGGCAGCGTATTCAATCTGTTGTGGGGAACCGCCGAAGAGCTGGTTGGCGGCGGCAGCGGCCATGGCGCACGCGGAGCCGATCTCGCCCTGGCAGCCCACTTCCGCTCCGGACAGGGAGGCGTTGGTGCGGATGATGTTGCCGAAGAGTCCGGCCGTGGCCATCGCCTTCAGGATGAACTTATCGCTGTAGTCGTGGTTGTGCTTGAGGTGGTAGAGCACCGCCGGCAGCACGCCCGACGAACCGCAGGTGGGCGCGGTGACGATCTTGCCGCCCGAGGCGTTCTCCTCCGCCGTGGCCAAGGCGTAGGCCGACACGAGACAGCGGCCTTGCAACGATGCCTTGTAGCTGCGCGCCTTCACGTAATATTGTGTGGCCTTCCGCTTGACGTACAGCCCGCCTGGCAGCACCCCGTCGTTCTGCAACCCTTTCTCGATGGTTGACTGCATCACCTTCCAACGCTCCTCCAAGAAGTCCCAAAGGTCGGTGTCCTCGTGTTTCTCCACGTATTCCCAGAAGTTCATGCCGTATTTTTCCACCAGTTTCACGATTTCCGACATGCTGTTCTCCTCGTAGCGTTCCTCCTTGTCCATCACGGAGTGCTCGTCCGCAATCTCGCCGCCGCCGATGCTGTAGATCTTCCACTGGTCGGTGACCTCCTCGCCCTGGAGCGATTCGAAGAGCATAGCGTTGGTGTGGAACTCGTGTTGGATCTCGGGTTTCCAGAGGATTTCGGTGGGTTTTGGCGAAAGGGCGTCGATGATGGTCTTGTCGGTGAAGTGGCCCTTGCCGGTGGCCGCGAGGCTGCCGTAGAGGGTCACGCGGTAGCCGCTTGCGTCGGGGGTTCTCTCTTTGAAGATTTCAGCCGCGCGGTGCGGTCCCATGGTGTGGCTGCTCGACGGTCCGTAGCCTATTTTGAAAATTTTCTTGATGGATTCCATTTGGTTAGTTTAGGGTTTAAGGTTTATGGTTTGGAGTTTAGAGGGTAGGGAAATTCGGGGAGGGTGTCTTTGAAATTCCCTTTTCGGATTTTTTCGGGGAGGTAATAGCCGATGTGCCGGAGTTTGAAGCTGTCGTTTCGCAAACAATAATACCAAATCAAGGGGTCATAATAGAATTCTCCGTCACATTTTTTATATTCGGGAAAGGATTCGGGGTTAACGAATTCCAACGAGGATTCATTTCTACTTAGCATAAAGCTGTCTAATACCAGATTGGTCAATTTTCCGTCTATGATGGAATAAAATTCGGACACTTTTGTGTCAAAAAACTCCAAATAGTCATTGGATGATGCCGCGTGATAACAAGGAAGCGGAAACACCATAAGCCAATGGAGCGAGTCGGTTGGATTATCTTCGGGGAACACCTGAAGGCAAACAATCTTGACATTGTTGTCTGGCGAAACCGAATCCCAGTAGAGCAGGGTCTCCCGCACAATCCGGTGTATTTCCGATGCGGAGGCGACGGAAGCGGTGTCCTTGCTATCCATATCATTTGCCGTGTTTGTTGGATTGTTGACACAAGATATTGAAATACAGCACAATATTACAATAATGAGTTTCCTCATAGTGGGGTTGATTTAATAGTGCAAAGTTACGAAAATAATAGAAACTACTTCATTCCGACTTTATTAAATATAGTTAACCTTATAGTATTATGTTAAAACAACGCGATAGCTTGCGGTTAACGCATTTTATTTTATAGTTAATCGCAAGTTATCGATTTTTTTTTGTTTTTGTGATATGAAATTAGAGAGTGTTTGGGATTTGATGATTAGAAAAATGTTGTCGTTATAGAGACGTGCTGCCATACATTCTTTACAATAGAGGCTTCCCCTCGACCAGAGTGTCAGAAAAAAACTATCTTTGCAAACTTAAAATTTTGATAATATCTTATTAATAACTTTGAAATAAAATCTTGTATGAGAATGAAACGGGTGAAAATAGGAGTTGACGCTTCCAGCGTCACAATAGAGGATAACGCTTCCAGCGTCATAATAAACAATTCTGCGACGCTTGAAAGCGTCGCCTCCTATGCGGAAAATAGCCAGCTATTGTTTATGGAAAAAGACAAGTTCATCAGTATCAAAGGTTCCAAACTGCCCCATTGGCATCAGACAGATAAAGTGCAGTTTGTTACTTTTCGTCTTGCAGATTCACTACCCCAGGCAAAACTTTCAGAACTTTTGACTTTCAAGAAACAATGGCTGACGGAGCATCCAGAGCCGTGGGACAATAAGACGCGAGAGGAGTATAACCATAAAATTCGCGTAAAAGTGGACCGGTGGCTTGATCAAGGTTACGGTGAATGCATTTTGGAACGGGGAGAAATCAGGGAAATCGTTGTGAATGCACTGCTTTTTCATAACGGAAAACGTTACAGACTCCACCATTTCGTTATTATGCCCAATCACGTACATCTTTTACTTTCCCCTATTGGTGACGACGAGGTGGTTAAATCCATTGGTAGTGTCAAACAGTTTTCCGCTAATGCCATTAACAAACGTTTAGGGCGCAGAGGGAATGTTTGGCAGCGCAATGTGTTTGACCGTCTTGTTCGTGATATGCAAAGTTATGAGGCGTGCGTCAACTACATCAATCATAATCCCTGCAATTTGAGGCCTGATCAGTACACCCTAGGAGCTGACGCTTCCAGCGTCAAATAACGTGCGACGCTGGAAGCGTCGACTCCTATGCGACGCTTGGAAGCGTCGACTCCTATTTCCAAAACTCCACCCATTTCCTCTCCTCTGCGTTGAAAGCATCCATATTCCCGTCGTATTCCGGGTTTGGCAGGTACCAGTCGGTGGATTCGAAATAGTCTCGTAATGCTTTGTCTTTGAAGATGTAGCCCCGATAGGCGAAAGGTAGGTTCTTGAGGATGCGGCGCTGGTCAGGGGTGACGATGGTGTCGTAGTTGTATTCGTAGTCGGTGTCGGATGGGATCAGCGAATTCGTGATTTCGTGTCGAAGGGCTGCCAGCAGATCAGAATAGAAATAATATTGTTTTGCCAATGTCTCTGTGAAAGAAGGAGCATCGTCAGGGTCACCGAAAGTGTAATTGATGGTGTTGCTTTTCCTGAGATACAGTTCACCTTCTGGGTGGAAGTTGGCCTTCCGGAAGGAGAGGCTGCCTTCCTGGACATGAAAAACAGGGACCTCCCTTTCCGTAGGGTACGGAGAACCGTATGCCGTGGCTTTGCCTTTCCCGAGGAATCGCCATTCGTCAGGACTTTGAAAAAAATCGGGATCAATGCTGAAAGACTCGCGGTCGCCCATGTTGACCAACAGCAGGAAGTCGTCAATCTGGTGGTTGGCCCAGCGGTTGGCAGCGGTCAACACGTAGGGGAAATAGTACTCCTCACCGATAGAGAAAGAGAGGTCGAAGTCGTAAGTGTGGTAGATGATGTTCAGTCCGGGGCGGAATTTCGCCTTGAAGTGATAGACATAGTCGATGGGGAGACCGGGCGGGTCACCCCAGGCCGCCAGCGTGTCTTCAATCTGTTGAGGTGTCCAATTAATAAAGCGTCCGTTGGAGTAGTATTGAGAAAACTGATACTTTTTGTTCACATAGCGTCCGTCTTCAACGTTCGCAATATCGTATGTGAGCGGCTCACCGTTCATCGCCACCTTGAAGTTGCGGATGTGCGGATGTCTCGGGAATACCTTGAAAGGATCCAGACTGCTGTTGTAAGGCGACTTCGCCTCAAATCCTACCAACAGTTCCTTCTCGCCCACGGGGTTGAAGAATTCGTAATAGACAGTTACTTCCAAATGGTTGCCCACGCGGTTGATGGTCAACACCTCCTTCTTCACGCTGATGTCAGTCTCGGTAATCGGGATCAGCTGGTTGCCGGAAGCGTAGAAGACACCGTCGTTGGCGGTGGCAAAAAGTGCTGATAGACAGCAGAATAATAGGATTGCAATCTTTTTCATCATCATTGAATATTAGACTGCGAAGATACATTTTTTAGTGAACGGTGAAGAGTGATCAAGAAACAGTCTTTTTACTTGAGACTCGAGAGATTTGTGAAACATGGTCGCCATGAATCACAAGGATTTGCACGGATTATTATCCTCGTGATATGTGAGGTCCGCGGAAATATTTGTTACCGAGAAAAGTATGCCGGTATCCTATAGAAACACCGCTGTATTACTCCGTCGGAACACCTTTCAGGGCGCCAGATCCATTTGTTCGGCAGCGACATGATGGCCTTTACGGCTACTGCATCCAAAAAGGGATCGAGAGAGATGATGACCTTCGGGTTGGTGAGAGTTCCGTCGGTTTCAATGGTAATCTCCACCAGTACAATGCCGCACCATTCTTCATAGCCGGCTGGTTTGTGCAGATTCCGCTGGACATGTGCCTTGATAGAGTCAAAGCCACCTTCATAATCGGGATAACAAAACCAGTCCACGATGGTGCCGTCAGAGTCGTCGTATTCGTTGGTGCTCGCAAGCTGATACATGTCAACAGTTGATGATTTGGATTCTCTCCATGCTTCCTTCGTGAAATAGTGCTGTCCCGGCGGCAGTTGTGCGGCGGAGAGGATCACCTCGCGGCGCCAGTAGGTTTCTGGCATGGTGAGTTTTCGTTCGAAACCCCTGTCATTTTGTTTCACCATGCAGACAGCGTTGTTAGCGTGATTGTCGATGACAATGGAGGGATAACAGGGATCTTCGCTCATCAGAAATATCTCCCGGGACCAGGCTGCGAGACTGTCTGTGTATAAGTCGCTTACTAATTGAGCGGTTTCCGAATTTACCATGGTGTCAAAAAGAACTTCCAATCTCATACAGTTGTCTCCGCTTAATTCGCAATGCCAGGGCCCTTTGTCGCCCGAGGATCTTGACACCCAAGACGGTAGGAAATAACGATTCGGGTATTCTTGTTTGAATTCTTTCGTCAGTGTTCTGCACAATTCCATTTGCTGCTTCAACACTGTCGTGTCCTGGTGTTCCACAGCGTAACAAAGTCTGTTAGCTATGCTTGTCAGTCTTGCGGTGCGTCCTCCTTGTGGTACCCATACCGAAGCGAGTTGTCCGCTATAGTTGAAATAATGGGTGGTGCCGTCATGGCCAAGACTCAAACTCTGGAGGTGAGTGGCTGTCTTGGTGGCATGTTCAAACAGTTCGGCTATACATTGGGATTGTTCTTCGGAAATATGCAGGGTGAATCGGTCGACAGGGTTTGTGTTGAACCTGTTTACCAGTGATTGTATTTGTTTTTGCTGCTCTTTGTCGCGTTTGCGGAAATCCTTTGCTTGGGCATAATCAACCGCCGTTATGTAATGCCAAACGCTTTCTTTCGCTTTGTTCAAAATCAACTGATTCTTGCCAATTATAAGGGCATATTCCGGAGAAAAGCTCGGGGCACAGAGGTAGTATGTGCTAAAATTTGCCATATATGTATAGCTTATCCCTTTTGGCTTTTCGCTTGTAACTAACAGACGGAATAACGTTTCGTTTCCGTTTTCATAATAATTATATATCCCGTATGACTCAGGAGTGAGGAAGTCCTGCGCCCTGCTGCACCATACGGTGGCCAAAAAAGCGAGAATCAGGGTAATTTTGCGTATGGTCATCATAGTCCGTTTGTTTTACGCCGCGAAGATACATTTTTTTTATCTCCGCGTATTATTCGTATGCATTATTTTTCTATTTTTGCTGGATAGTTTTTAAATCACTAAATCGTAAAAATACATGAAAAAGACAATGCTGTGGATGGCTTGCGGTGTTGCGGTGGCGATGCTCTTCTCGTGCTCCACAACCCGAAACAGCGCAAAAATGAGCGGATTGGACCGGCTTCCGCCGCCTTCGGAACTCTTTGCCACCCTCGACAGCATTGTGAACGAGGGATGGCAACTCTACTATTCGGAACGCGTGAATTGGATTGCCTCAGACCTCGTTTTGGAAAAATTCGACATGGACGCGATTGGCGGCTCGGTGACTTGGAAACCGAACGACAGTGTCTGGGCGGCAGTCTTTTATGATAGTGGCGCTAAAAACTGTATTTTCGAATACCGCTACAATTTTGTTTCGAATCAGGAGGAATCCATTGATGTGCCACGCCCGATCTCGTCTTTGGAACAGACCGAGATAAATCGGAAAAAGCGGATGATTGAGCAGGCGGTGGACAGGTATGCCGACAGCCTCTATTTCGCCAACCAGTCGTTCGGCTCCCCGAATATTGACATTGTCCGTATCAATAGCAAGCTGACGCGGCTCTATTTTCTGCAGGGCACTATCAAGCCCGATGTCATTCCATTCGGCAACGACTATTCGATAGACTTTGACGAAAAACTGGAACCGGTGGCTTTTCGCAAGTACCATCGTTCGCTTATCGCAACGCAGACGAAAACTGAAGATGGTGGAAAAGTCGAGACCATTATGCACTCGCACTTGAAAGACAATCCGTTTATCACCCCGACAGACATCTGCAACTTCCTGCTCTACCGCCCGGAAGACTTGACTATGTTCTTCGTGTACAGCACGGCATACAAGTGCAAGTTCGCCTACTCCTATTCCTTGAATCAGATTATCACCGTCACGGATTGACCGCGGGTATCACAATATGACATACCTGCAATTCCCTCTGTTCCCTATTGCCTTTTGCCTTAAAAATAAACTACAATGATCAAAAACAAGCAAGACATTCAGACTGAAATCGTGGAGAACAGCGGCAACATTGAAGGCCGTATCAGCAAGGACATCATCCTCACGCCGGCGGAGATGCTGGAGCGCGCGTTGATGTTCAACATCATCACCCTCCCGTCTGGCAGCCGCATCAAGGAGCACCCGCACATCGAGGATGCCGAGATCTACTACATCCTGGAAGGGGAGGCGGAAGTCACCGACAACGACCGGACCGCCATTATGCACGCCGGCGACGTGATGTTCACCGGTAACGGTGGCCGACACAGCATCGCCAATCATAGCGGCAAAGACGTGCGGTTTCTGGCCTGCATATTAAAATAAACGAGGCGCGGCAGATATTCTACCGCACCTCGTATGTTTTTTAATATTAGAGACGTTTCAGGAAACGTCTCTACATGTGGGTGTTTGCAATACTATTTTCTGTGGCGTTTCTTTCTTGCCAACTCGTTAGGTTCGAGTGCCATCTGCTCGCCGTGGAGGAGGGAGGCCACGCCTTCGACGTGCTTCTTGTCGGGCAGCGGGCTGCAGGTGTTTTCCTGATAGTCCTCAGGCTCGGTGTAGGTGGTGATGACGCCTTCGTAGTTGCGGAGGATCACCTTGTGCGGGCTCTGGGAGATGACGTACTGGGGCATCACGGGAATCTTGCCGCCGCCGCCAGGAGCGTCCACCACGAAGGTCGGGACGCAATAGCCGGAGGTGTGTCCGCGCAGGTTCTCGATGATCTCGATGCCCTTGGAGACGGGTGTGCGGAAATGCTCCAGACCCATGGAGAGGTCGCATTGGTAGATGTAGTACGGACGCACGCGCATGCGAACGAGGTCGTGAACGAGCTGCTTCATGATCTCGGTGTCGTCGTTCACACCGCGCAACAGCACGGTCTGGTTGCCGAGCGGAACACCGGCATCAGCCAATCTGGCGCAAGCGGCCATCGCCTCTTCCGTCACCTCATTCGGGTGGTTGAAGTGGGTGTTGAGCCAGATGGGATGATATTTCTTCAACATATTCACCAAGTCGTCGGTGATACGCTGCGGGCATACCACAGGGGTACGGGAGCCGAGACGGATGATCTCCACGTGCGGGATGGCGCGCAGGCGTTGGATGATGGACTCGAGCATTTTGTCGCCCACCATCAAAGCGTCGCCGCCGGAGAGCAGCACGTCGCGCACTTGCGGGGTGCGGGCGATGTAGTCGATGGCAGCCTGGATGCGGTCCTGCGTGGACTCGCAGTCGTGCTGGCCGGCGAAACGTCTGCGGGTGCAGTGACGGCAGTACATGGAGCACATATCGGTGATGAGGAACAACACTCTGTCCGGATAACGGTGGGTGAGGCCGGGAACCGGGGAGTCCTCATCCTCGTGCAGCGGGTCGAGCAGGTCGGCCGGTGATTGGTGCACCTCGGCGGCCGTCGGGATGGCCTGGCGGCGGATCGGGCACTTCGGGTTGTTCGGGTCAATCAGACTCAAGTAGTAAGGGGTAATGGCCATACGGAGGGTGGCGAGGGACTTCTTCACGCCCTCTTCCTCTGCCGGGGTCAAGTCGATGTATTTTTTCAGTTCTTCCAAGGTCTCCACTCTGTTGCGGACCTGCCATCTCCAATCGTTCCATTCAGCATCGGTTACGTTGGGGAATAATTCTTTTCTCCTGCTTGCCATAAGTATCTGTTTATAATTATTTTAAGAGTTAAAATGCTTTTGTGTTTACAAGGCTGCAAATATATAAAATTCATTCGTAATAGCAAAGCTAATCCGTATTTGGAAAGATGTTGTTGGCCATTAGCTGTTGGCTAATAGTTCACCGACTACAAAACAGCTGCCTCCGACAAAAACAACATCGTCGGGTGCGGCGTCGGCATTGGCAGCCTTGAAGGCCTCGATGACACTGTGGAGAGTGCGACAGCGCAGTCCGGCGTTCTGGAACATCGCGGCGAGCGTTTCCGAAGGCAGGGCGCGTTCGATGTCGGCTTGGCAGATATAGTATTCGGCACCCTTGGGCAGAAGCGGGATGACATGCTCGATGTCTTTGTCGCTTACCATGCCCATCACAATCCGGAGCGTGCGATAGGGTAGCGCTTCCAGCTGGCGCATGGTCAGGGCGAGCCCGCCTGTGTTGTGGCCCACATCGCAGATGGTCAGCGGCTCTTGGCGCAGGACCTGCCAGCGTCCCGTCAGCCCGGTGTTGGCAATCAAATGCTCAATGGCTTGCGGAATCACGTCTTGGTCGTAGGGCATCAGCTCTTCCAGTACGCGCACAGCAGTCAGGAAGGTGCGCAGGTTGAGTCGCTGGTACTCGCCTTGGAGCGGACAATGGACATGCTCGTATAGTGGATGGCCCTCCATGTCTAGGATGGTGCAGTCGGATAACTCCCCCTCAATGTGATAATGCTCCTCGGCAAGAAACAGGGGAGCCAGTTTCTGGTCGGCAATGTCTTTGAAGACCGGGAAACTCTCCGGGTGGAACTCTCCGATGACGACCGGCGTCTTCTCCTTGATGATGCCAGCCTTCTCGTAAGCGATCTTGGCGATGGTGTCGCCCAATAGTTGGGTGTGCTCCAAGGAGATGTTGGTGATGATGGATAACAACGGTTGCAGCACGTTGGTAGCGTCGAGCCTTCCGCCCAATCCGACCTCTATCACGGCGATGTCCACCTTTTGCTGGGCAAAATAGTGGAATGCTAAAGCCGTGGTGATCTCAAAGAAGGAGGGCTCCAGATGGTCGAATTTGGGCTTGAACCGCTGGAAGAAGTCAACCACCTCCTCTTCCGTGATCATCTGTCCGTTGATGCGGATTCGTTCACGGAAATCCACTAAGTGCGGGGAGGTGAAGAGCCCGGTTTTCCATCCTCGTTCTTGACAATAAGAGGCCATCATGTTGGCGACTGAGCCCTTGCCGTTGGTGCCGGCAATGTGGATCGTTTTCAGTTTGCGTTCGGGGTTGCCGATGATGGAGAGGAGTGCTTCGATGTTTTCCAAGCCTTCCTTGTAGGCGGAGCTGCCCACCTTGTGATACATGGGGTAGGCGTGGAATATGTCGTTCAGGATTTCGTTGTACATGTTGTTGTTGTTTAACCGCAAAGGCGCAAAGATAGTTTTTTTATAACCACAAAGGCACAAAGTTATTTTTATAACCACAAAGGCACGAAGGGCACAAAGTTATTTTAAGAACCACAAAGGCACAAAGGGCACAAAGTTATTTTAAGAACCGCAAAGGCACAAAGGACGCAAAGGTTTATTCTTTATAACCACGAAGGCACAAAGAGCGCAAAGTTATTTTAAGAACCGCAAAGGCGCAAAGGACACAAAGGTTTATTCTTTATAACCACGAAGGCACAAAGGGCACAAAGTTATTTTAAGAACCACAAAGGCACGAAGGGCACAAAGTTATTTTAAAAACCACAAAGGCACAAAGGACACAAAGATATATTATAATGGGCACAAAGTTTAGTTGTTTGTAGTCTAAAGCTCGGAACCAAATTCTGAATCACTGAATTAAAAAAATATATATGGGAGGAATTAATAGTAGTACTGATGACCTTGAATGCAATATTTAAGAATTAATTGCAAATAAATTAGTTAAAAAATGTAAATATTATTACAATTATATAGAAAAGTGTATTTTTGCAGCAAAAAAATGGAAATATGACTGAAAATGAAATTGCAAGAGAAGTGGTGGATGCTGCCTTAAAAGTGCACAAGACTTTGGGTCCAGGGTTGTTGGAGAAACCATATCATGAATGCTTGTTCTATGAATTGCATAAAAGAGGGCTCCGGATTGTTAATGAGAAGTGGATGCCTTTGGTCTATGAGGACTTGTACATTGATCATGCATTCAAAATAGATCTAGTTGTTGAAGATAAAGTAATTGTCGAAGTTAAAAGTGTTTCAGAAATTGCTGGGATACACATGGCGCAGACACTGACCTATCTAAAGGTAGGAGGATACAAATTGGGTTTGTTGCTAAACTTTAATGTTGAGATGATGAGAGACGGAATTAAAAGAGTTATACTAGGAAAGGTAAGATAGTACTGCTATTATTTCTTCGTACCTTTCTTGTTAACCTCTTTGTGCCCTTTGTGCCTTTGCGGTCACCCCTTTGTGTCCTTTGTGCCTTTGTGGTAACCCTTTTTGCGTCCTTGGCGCCTTTGCGGTAATCTATTTGAACAAGATGATTCGCAGCTCTTCCTTCCCGGGTTTGTATTTGGCTTTTTTAGCCTCCCGGATACACTGTTGTTGGATGTAGGTGTTGGTGATGGTGGTTCTGCCTTTGGAGTTGTTTACGATACGAGCCTCGCTCACCGTTCCATCGGCCATGACGTGCACTTCAACGGCCACTTGGCCTTCTTCACTTACCTCGGTGTTGATCTGTTTCACCAGTCCTCGACTGCCGGTGCCATAGCCGATGCCTCCGCCGCTGCCACCACCTTCTCCCGGGCCCAGACCGGAGCCGGTGCCCGTGCCAATGCCTGAACCGCTGCCGCCGCCGCTGCCGCTACCGCCTTTGCCACCCTTATACATGGCATTTTGGTTTGGGGTGGGGGTGGGCTGGGGTTGTGCATCAGGATTCGTGTTGGTGGAGTGGGAAGTTGCGGGGGCGTCCACGGCATTTTGCGTGGCATAGTTAGGAGCCGAAGGTTTGGCATGAGAAGTCTTGGTGGGCACATCGGCACCGCCTCCACCGCCACCGCCCGTGGTGGGAGCTTCTAACTCCACATAGAACATCTTCTTGGGTGGGGGAGGGGGAATCAGGGATTTCAGACTGCTCACCAACAGCAACACCACAATGAGCGCCATCGTAACCAGTGTCACGATGCTCGGAAGGATATTGTCTTTACGATTGTCTTGTTCCGTTCTCATTTTGCTTCAGTGGCCAGTACCATTTTATATCGTTGTTCCTCGGGGAAACCTTCGTTCAATTCGTTGAGTACGTCCATCAGGGCGACCACATTCTCCACGGGCACGCTCTTGTCGGCGCGCAAGATGATGGAGTGGTTGTCGGAGTTGTCTTGCAGGATAGCATTTTGCAAGGCGGGCAACAGTTCCTCGTATGGAGTGGGTTGGGCATTCGACCCCTCAGGATTCACAAAGTAGAGCAGGTCTTCATTGATATAGACTTCCACATCCTTGGTCACCAACTGCTTGTCGGCGGTGCTTTTCGGCAGCACCAGGTTGATGGCGTTAGGCGATACCATGGTGGAGGTCAGCATGAAGAATATCAACAACAAGAACACCAAGTCCGACATGGAGGTGGCGCTGAATGTTGTATCTATCTTATTTTGCATCTTGATAGCCATGACTCCCAGCTTTTATGCGTTTTCGTGAAGAAGATCCATGAATTCGGTGGTGCGCACTTCCAACAGATACACCACATTGGAGATCTTGGAAACGATGAAGTTGTGCAACACCAAGGCGATGACGCCGACGATCAAACCGGCCACGGTGGTGATCATGGCGGTATAGATACCATTGGAGAGCGTGCCGATGTTGAAGTTGTTCGGGTCTGCGGCCATGGCGTGGAAGGCGGAAACCATACCCACGACTGTACCCAAGAAGCCTAACATCGGAGAGATGGCAGCAATGGTGGCCAGGGCGGAAACACCCTTCTCCAAACGCTCAACCTCCAGATTGCCTTCATTCTCGATGGCCGTCCGGATGTCCTCCAGCGGATGACCGATGCGCGAGAGTCCTTTTTCGATCAGACGGGCGGTCGGCGTGTCATTGTTTTTGCACAATGAGGTCGCGGAATCCAATTTTCCGTCATGGATGAAGTCGCGGATGTTGTTCATGAAGTTGTATTCCTCCTTGGATGCACGGTTCAGCACAATCAGCTTTTTCACGAATAGATAGATGGCGAATCCCAGCATCAAAAATAGGGGAATCATAATCCACAAGCTATTTTTGGCGAATACTAAATCAAAATAGGATGTCTCGGTGACTTGAGGCGCTTGGGTGGTGGCGACCTCTGCGGCTTCTGCAGCCTGTGCCATTAATAAGGATAATTGCATAACTCAAATTTTTTAGCAAAAATAATCTCTTCTTGATTAAATTCGTGACTTTTGTCTGAAAATTTCAAACAAACTGTTGTTTATAGTGTTATCGCATATCGTTAACCTCTACGTTCGGATATTTGCTCTTGTTGAATACAAATAGGTCGTCTGCCAAGGTGACGTTGCTCTTGAATTGTTCGATGTTATAAGTATATAAGGTATTGTCTTTTTCGTACACAACAATCTTCTTGATTTGCAGATTGTTTTTTTGGATGAACAGCCGGATACGATAGTACGACTGGCTGACTTTGGGGGTCAGATCCACCAGCGTGATGGCTTGGCCGTTGGTGAAATCATCGCGGATGAACTTGGCGCGGAAGTGCTTGTCCCAGTTCTTGAGCAGCAGGCGTGGGTTCATCATGTTGTCATCGTCTTCGGGATCATACTCATAGACGGAGACCTCATTGGTGGATTTCTGATAATTCCAAAGGGAGCTGCCGTCGCAGAAGAAGGTCTGACCACCGTAAGAGGTGTGATATTTGTTGCCTTTCAGGTAAAAGTCGCCTTGGGCGGTGCTGAGCGTCTTGGAATCTTTGCTGGTCACCAAGGTGTAATGGAACTGCATGGTGGAGAATTCCTGGTATTTTTGGGACACTTTGTTCAGCAACTCGTTGGCGCCTCCGTCGGTGTTTTGGGCCATCAGGGCGGTGGTAAGCAGCAAGCAGCTCAGGGCTAGCAGGATCTTCTTCATGGGTGTGGATTTTAAAACAGAAAAATAACGTGGTATAGACACTTTTATTATGTGAAGTTTAAGGAGGTTGATGACAGGGGCGTCGATTCTTGGATGATGGTCGGCGATCAGGGAGGCTTGCGGCACGTTTCCTGCCTTACAGCATCCCCTTGGAGGCGAGGAGGTCTTGCAGCTGCGCATCGGTTTTGATGAGCACCTCACGGGGTTTGCTGCCGTTGGCTTGGCCGACGACGCCGAACTCGCACAGCTGGTCCATGATGCGGCCCGCGCGGTTGTAGCCTAGTTTCATCCGGCGTTGGATGAAGCTGGTGGAGCCTTGCTGGGTCTGCACGATCAGGGTGGCGGCATCTACGAAGAGAGGGTCGATGGCATCGGAAGAGGAGTCGTCCGGATCCTCGAAAAAGTCCTCCTTGCCCTTGTCAGGCACGTCGGGTAATGCGTAGGGCTCCAACAGCGGGCTGAGTTCGCTCTTGCTCTCGATGTAGTTGACGATGCGTTCCACCTCCGGAGTGTCCACAAAGGCGCACTGCACGCGGATGAGGTCGCTGCCCGTGGTGATGAGCATGTCGCCCTTGCCGATGAGCTGGTCGGCACCGCTGGCGTCCAGGATGGTGCGGGAGTCGATCTTGGATGCGACGCGGAAGGCGATTCTGGAGGGGAAGTTGGCTTTGATACTGCCGGTGATGATGTTGACGGAGGGGCGCTGGGTGGCGATGACGAGATGGATGCCGATGGCGCGTGCCAGCTGGGCCAGACGTGCCAAGGGGGTCTCCACCTCGCGCCCGGCTGTCATGATAAGGTCTCCGAACTCATCGATAATCAGCACGATGTAGGGCAGGTAACGGTGCCCCATGGCGGGGGAGAGCTGCCTGGAGCAGAACTTCTCGTTGTACTCCTTGATGTTACGCATCTTGGCAGCCTTCAACAGGTCGTAGCGCTGGTCCATCTCCACACAGAGCGAGTTCAGAGTGCGCACCACCTTTTGGGTGTCGGTGATGATAGGCTCCTCGTTGTCGGGCAACTCCGCCAAGTAGTAGTTCTGAATGGCCGAATAGAGGGTGAACTCCACCTTCTTGGGGTCGATGAGCACGAACTTGAGCTCGGAAGGGTGTTTGGTGTAGAGCAGGGAGGTGATGATGGCATTCAAGCCGACGGATTTTCCCTGTCCGGTGGCGCCGGCCACCAACAGGTGCGGCATCTTGGCCAAGTCCACCACAAAAGCCTCGTTGCTGATCGTCTTGCCAATGCCTATCGGCAGGGCGAACTTGTTGTTCTGGAACTTGTCAGAGTCGATGATCTCTTTCATCGACACGATGTTGGCATTCTTGTTGGGCACTTCGATGCCGATGGTGCCGCGACCCGGTATCGGGGCGATGATACGGATGCCCAAGGCGGCCAGACTCAAGGCGATGTCGTCTTCCAGATTCTTGATCTTGCTGATGCGCACGCCCTCCTCAGGCACAATCTCGTAAAGGGTGACCGTCGGTCCTACCGTGGCCGTGATGCGCTTGATGGCGATGCCAAAGCTCTTGAGCGTGTTTTCGATGCGATGCTTGTTCTCCAACAACTCCTTCTTGATGTCCTCTTGCTTGGTCTCCGAGTTCTCGTGGTCGTCCAACAGGTCGATAGGAGGGAACTCATAGTTGGAGAGTTCCTTGTGCGGATCAAAGGGCTCCAACTCCTTTAACGCTTCCAAGGGATTGGCCGGTTGAGAATCACACTCCTCGGACATCGTTTCTTCTTCCGTTTCCATGACTGATACGGTTTCCGGTTGGTTCGTGACGACCTCAAAGGGTATGTCGTCCTCCTTGTCATAGTCAGGCTTGGATGGCTCGGGGGTGGCGACGTGGGACTCTCCGATCCCTTCTTCCTGGCGAGTGTCGAAGGTGTAGGTGTTTTTGCCTAGGTACTCGTTGGTGAAGACGTGATGGTCGGAGATGTAGGGGTCGTCAAGATCCTGATGCTCGGAGTCTGTGGCGCCATTCTTCACGGCAGTCGCCAGCTCCTCTTTTCTTCTTTTGCGTTCCGTGGCCCGGTTAGCCCGTTGCTCCTGGAGGCGTGTGCCGATGTTCTGGAACCATTCGCTGATCTGCACATTATAAAACAGGACGATAATCAGGATGAAAAGGGCGAGCATGATGAAGGCGGCCACCACCTTGCCCAAGAGGAGCAGGTTGGAAGACAGATAGCTTCCGAAGTAGCCGTATATGAAGCCGTAGTCTGGATTTTTGATGATCAGGCCCAGAAGGATGGACAGCCAGGCCATGGTGATGATGACATTGGCTGAGGTCTTGACCAAGGGGCACAACTCCCGGTTGAACATCACCTTGAATCCATATAGGAAGAACAGGAACGGGAATCCGATGGCGGCAATGCCAAAGGTGTACCGCACCAATCCCACTGAAAGGAAGGAACCCACTTTGCGGGCGATGTTGGGGGATGACTCCAGTGTCCCCTCCACATAGGAGATGTTCTGCTGCGGAGCAAAATAGAACCAAAGGATGGAGATGAAGAGCAGCAGGGAGAACAGGATGATCATGGCACCATAAAACTGAATCATCTTCTCGGAGGAGATGAATTTCCAGAATCCGGAAGTGCCCTGTTTCCCGGAGGTCTTGCTCTTTTTGGCAGGCTTGCTGCCTTTCTTGGCCGATGAACTGGCCTGTGCTTTGGCAAATTTTTGAAGGGTGCGGGTGTTTTTGGACTTTATTCTCTTGGGAGATTTCTTGGGTGTGTCGTTCTGATAGGTGACTTTCATAGGTGGACAGGTCGCTTATGCTGTTGTATAACTTTCTGAACCTACAAAAATACTATATTTATAACTTTTAATAATCCCCTTTCGGATAAGAATGTAAACACCCATTTGTTAGAAAAAAAACAGCGTGGCACGGTAGGTGTCACGCTGTTGTAATGGGAATATTCTGACCTGTTAGTTCTGATAGAATCTGCTTCTGTTATCCAGAAGTTTGGAGTTTTGGATCAGATAGTTCAGGATTGTCATCTCGTTGCGTTCGCGGCCAACCACGAGGTTGCGCAGGAAGTTTTTCTCCAGGTTGAGTTCTTGGGTAGGAGTAGCTTTGTTGACTTCCTTCACGTTAACCACATAGACCATGTTGTTGCCGTTGACGGCGGTAGCTTTGTTGGTCGGCAGGGAGAAGATCTTACCGATGGCTTTGCCTTCCACGCCATAGTTTTGGTACATGTCGCCGGCGAATACCAGGCGGACGCTGTCGCGCACTTGGGTGCCGTAGGTGGTGGCGAGGGTCTCCATGTTAGAGGAGGAGAGATCTTTGTTGATCTTCTCGGCGATGGCTTCTGCTCTCTTGCCAGCGGTCAGCATACCTTCGATGTCAGCCTTGACGTTCTCCAGTTTCTGGATGCCGGTTTTGCGGACGTTTTCCACAGAGGCGACGGCGAAGAACATCTTCTCCACGTTGATCACGTCGGAGATGTCATCCTTCTTGACGTCGTCAGAGAAAGCCCAGGAGACGATGTCGCGGCAGTTCGGCAGTTGGCCGATGGTGGCGGACATGGAGGGAACGTTGGAACCTTTGACCGTCTGGATACCTTTCTCAGCAGCCTTGGAGATGAGCTCGCTGGCGTTGTTGATGGAGGCGGCGAATTCGGTTGCCTGTGCTTTGATCTGGCTGATGGTAGCGTCGGAGGCGTTGATCGGGTAGTCGAACAGCACGAACTGACGTTTGCTGATGGGCTCCGTCTTGGCCAGCACTTGCAGGACGAGGTAACCGCCTTGTGCCTTGTACACGTAAACACCGCCGTTAGGTGTTGACAACAGTCCGTTGTAGAGTTCCACGATGGCGTCGCGTTCGGGCAGCCAAAGGGTGGAGTCGGTACGCTCAGCAGCAGCGAAGTCGCGTTGCAGCGTGAAGATGTCTTTCTGATTGGAGGTGATGACTGTCTTCAAGCTGTCTGCCAAGGCGGCAGCTTCCTTGCGGGTGCGGGTCACGTTCTGGTTCTGGGCGTTCTTGTAAGGCAACTCGATGAGGGCTACCTGTACAGAGTCGGGACGCTCGGCAGCGCCGAACACCTTGCCAAAGTACCATCTGGAGTTCTCATATTCGAAAGGCTCGATGAAGGAACCCACCGGAGTGGCTTTGAAAAGGATGCTGTCGAGACCTTCCAGGACGATGTCCTCTTGTTTGAAGTAGGTGCTGTCCAGGGCGCGGTTCTTCTCAGCGGTGAAGGCGGCGATGTCGGAAGTGGAGAACTTCTCGTAGTCGGCGCGTACACTGTCCTCGATAGCCTTCAGGTCGGCGGCGGAGGGGTTGATGGGGAAGATGGCCACGTCAATGTCGCGATTTGCCTCGCTGACGTTGAACAGCTCTTTCTTATGCAGGTCGTAAAATTCTTTGATCTCCTTGTCGCTGACGCTGGCGGTGATGTCCTTGAAAGCCGGGGCTTCGGGGCTGACGGTCATCAAGGATACCATGGCGGTCTTGTTGTCCTCACCCAGCTTCTTGGCCAGAGGATCGGAGAAGTAAAGCGTATTTTGAGCCAAAGCATTGTAGCGGTTGTATTTTTCGCCCAAGGCGGCGTATCTTACGATTGCCAGGTAGGCGTTGTAGAGATCCTTGCCTTGCTCGTTGCGGCCGTATTCCTCGATGTTGGAGAGGATAGACATGGTCTGCTCCGGACCCACCTGCTCGGCGATGGCCTGTGCAAACTGCATCATGTACTGGTTCGGCTGCTGCGTATTCAGGCTGGCCAACATCTCGGATTTCAGGTCTTCCACCATGTCGGCATTGTAGGAAAGGCCTAAAGCGGCGAGCTGCTTGTCAAGAATCTTTTCTTGAATCAGTGATCTCCAAGTGCTCTCATGGATCTGAGCGGTCTCGTTCTCGTCGAAGGAGGACTTTTTCTGAAGTAAGCGGAAGAGAGCCGTGTTCTGTTCGTACACGGTCCGATACTCCTGATCCACGCTTTTGCCGTCAATCTTGGCCATCACATTTTTATTGGAGAAAGTACGTGTAACCTGGGAAAGGTCACCCAAGATGAAAGCAAGAAGTGCTATACCGATGATGATCATCAAGGCTACACCGTGTTTTCTTATTGAGCCAATTGCTGCCATATTAAAAATGTTTAGAGTTTTGTACTAAATGAATAATAAAAGTTGCGGATTAGGCTTCTGCTTCAGCAGTCTCTTCGCCTTCACCCTCGCCCTCAGTAGCGGCCACGGCATTACGTGTCGGGTTGACAATGACGATCACCTTGTTGGGGTTGTCCACGATGGTGAGGTTCTCCACGGACAGGTCACCGACTTTGATGAATTGGTTGATGTCGAGGTTGGAGATGTCAGCGGTGATCTCTTCCGGAATGTTCTCCAGCAGACCGCGCACTTTGAGTTTTCTGACTCTCTTCTTCAGGGAGCCGCCCTTCAGGACACCAGGGGAGGTACCAGTCACCTTGAACGGGATCTCGATGGTGATGGGCTTGCCGTCCACGACTTCCAGGAAGTCAACATGTAATAACTTATCGGTGATAGGGTGGAATTGCGTGTCTTGAACAATAGCCTTGGTGATCTTGCCGTCCAACTCCAATTCTACGTAGTTGACCTCAGGGGTGTAGAGCAATTTGGTGAATTGTTTGTCTTCCACGAGGAAGAGTTTTTGCTCTTTTCCGCCGTAAATGACGCAAGGAATCATACCTTGTCTACGTTGCGATTTTGCATCTTTTTTCCCTACGTTCTCTCTCAGAGAACCGCTAATAGATACTGATTTCATTGTTTTGAATTTTTAATGATTAGTTATAAATTTGGTGTATAAAAAAACGGCTGCAAAAGTACAAAAAAATATTTATTTTTGCGCTTTAAAAATATAAGTTATGAGTCATAAAATATTGGTGGCCACGGGAGGTGGTGATTGTCCGGGTTTGAATGCTGTGATTCGCGGCATTGTGAAGCGTGCTATGCTGGAACCCGAAGAGTGGGAGATTTATGGTTGTATAGAGTCTTTCAACGGCATTCTTCGGGACAAGGTGGAGCTGATGCGGCTGACCGAACAGCGCGTGTCGGGTCTGCATGTCCGGGGCGGCACGATCATCAAGACTACCAACAAGGGTGGTCCTTTCCGCTTTCCCGTGCGGCAGCCTGATGGCTCCTGGATCACCGAAGACCGTTCCCAACTGATGAAACAGCGGCTGGAGGAGATGGGCTTCGAGGCGGTCATCAATATCGGTGGCGACGGCTCCCAGGGCATTTCCAAGCAGCTGATGGATATCGGCATCAACGTGGTGGGCGTGCCCAAGACCATCGACAATGACTTGTCGTCCACCGACTTTACCTTCGGCTTCCAGACGGCAGTCCAGATTGCCACGGAGGCCTTCGACAAGCTGGTGACCACGGCTGACAGTCATAACCGGGTCTTCATCATGGAGGTGATGGGGCGCGATGCCGGCTGGATTGCCCTGCATACCGCTTTGGCTGGTGGCGCGGATGTCTGCATCATCCCGGAAATCCCGTATGATCCGGCAGCTATTGCCAAGAAGATCGAGACTCGCTACTTGAACGGCATGGGATTTTGCAATATCGTCATCGCGGAAGGCGCTAAGAAGGCAGACGGAAAGGTGACAGGGTCAGCTCCTACCGCGGTCGGTGACGAGCATATCAAGTTGGGAGGCGTGGGCGAAGTGCTCCGCCAGGAACTGATGGCCCTTGGCGTGGAGCATGATATCCGGGTCACCGTGTTGGGTCACCTCCAGCGTGGCGGCACCCCCGTGGCCTACGACCGCATCCTGGCTACCGAGTTCGGCGTGAAAGCGTTTGAACTTGTCAAAGAGAAAAAATACGGCAATCTGGTGGTGTATCGCCATCCCGACATCTCCTATGTGCCGATTGAGGAGGCTCTCCGCCAGCCCCATCTGGTCTCTCCAGACGATTTCCTCGTCCATACCGCCCGCGGCATCGGCATGAGTTTCGGGGACTAGCCAACCCCCAACAGCTAACGGCTAACAGCCAATGGCCAATATCAACCCTAAACACCTACAGATATGAGCAAGAAGAAAATAGTAGTATTGTCGGGCGCAGGCATCAGTGCCGAAAGTGGCATCAGCACCTTCCGCGACAGCGACGGTCTCTGGGAGAATTATGATGTGCAGGAGGTGGCTTCCATCGATGGATGGTATCGCAATCCTGACCTGATGACGAAGTTCTACAACGAGCGCCGTGCCGAACTGGAGCACACCCAGCCCAATGAGGCGCACAAGCTGGTGGCGGCCCTCGAGGAGTACTACCGGGTTACGGTGGTGACACAGAATATCGATGACCTTCATGAGCGCGGTGGCTCCCATCATATTATCCATCTCCATGGCGAGGCGACGAAGGCCTGTAGCGAGAACGGGAAGAAGTTTGTGCAAGATATCGGTTATCGGCCTATCGCTAATGACGAGAAAGCTCCCGATGGCGCCCGCCTCCGTCCCTTTATCGTCTGGTTTGGCGAGGCGGTTCCCATGATGGACGCTGCGGTGCGCGAGATCGAGGATGCCGACATCGTGATCATCATCGGCACCTCCTTGAATGTCTACCCGGCTGCCGGCCTGCTGTACTATGCCCCTAATAACGCCGAAATCTATGTGATTGACCCCAAAGAGGTGCAGCCGATCTCCCGGCATGTGCATTTCATCAAGGAGAAAGCAACTGTCGGCATGCGCTTGCTCTTCGATCAGCTAACCCGATAAATCTTTTTGAATATGAGATCCTACAGACCCGCCCTGTTTGTCCTGCTGGCCTTCGTGGCCTGCTCTTTCACAGCCTGTTATCCAGAAGGAGGCGGCAAACTCGTAAATCCGGAATATCAGATTGTCAACTTGTGGAGTGTTTCACGGGCCTATTATGACAATGTCCAAGTGGATACCTCTACTTTTGATACCGACGACATCTATTACCAAGGCTACATGCCGTCCACGCTTTATTACATCTATGCCGACCATGTGATGAATGTTCTCCGTTCTTATCATGGCCAGATACGGCAGTCCACCTTCAGCACTTGGGTCATAGACAAGTCTTCCAACACGCTTACGCTGAAGTTTACCCTGCTCGGCCGTTATTACCAGGTGGTGGCGGAGATCCGGAAGCTGTCCAAGCGTGAACTCATCATAGAATTTGACGAGGATGGGCACCATTGGCGACTGGAGTTGTACGCACAAACAAACTACTAATGGAACAGGAAATTGAAAAGATTCCGGAGGAGCCGGTGAAAACCGGTGCGGGTCGGCGCAAAGGGCATCATGTCGGTCGTTGGCTCTTGGCATTGGCGCTGCTTGTGTTGGCAGTCGTGAGCATCCTGAGCATCTCCCAGCGGAGCAAGGAGACCTATGAATACCAGTTTGTGGTGGCGCCCGACACGGTGTCGCAGGCGACGGTCGGACTGGAGAATATCTCTGTCACGCACCGCTGGACCTTTTTAGGGGGATTGTGTCCGAAGATTGTCTTGTGTGCGGTGGCGGATGTGCCCGGCACCAAAGTCCGCTATGGGCAGTTTGTCTTTAAGGATGAGGACGATCGGGAGTGGAACTATGCGGACGCCACACGCCATCGGGGCCATCACTATTGGCTTACCCTTCGGGATATTCCAGAGGGGAAAGTGGTGGGTTGTATGTTCGTGGCTGTCACCCAAGATGGCCGGAAGCTCAAGTCTGAGCTCTACGCTTTCTCTACCCAGAAGATGTCCGAATAGAGGACGGGGGTTTTAGGATTCCAGCATCTTGACATCATACACCGGGACGTGAATCACCTGTTGAAGCGCGTCCTGTAGCGCTTTGGAGTCGAGTCTGGCACCCATAGGGGAGGTGGGGTTGACACAGACGGCCGTGAGGTTGGGCTTCTGGAGGACATACAGCGAGCCTCCTTTCTGCAGATAGCTGTTCAGCACGAATGGGGTGACAAAAATCTTCGTGAAGTCTTTGACGATGAGGGCGGTCTGTTTGATTTCGGGTTGTGTGCGCAAATATTCCAAGATGGAGTCGGTGAGGATGCCGCTGATGAAGAGGGTGGCGCCATGCTGGAAGAGGATCTCTTTGTTTTTGGAGAACAACAACGGGGAGGCGATGGGCAGTCGGGTCACCTCGCCGTCGTGCAGGGTGTAGATGCCCGATTCTGACAGTAGGAGACTCTCCCGATGGGGTGTCTCATATTCGGGCAGCTGGGTCATCCGATAGACGAAGCGGGTCTTGTCCACGATGGTGGGGATGTCGGGGGCAATGGCCGCGCCGGTGGAGAGGATGAGGCCGTCGGTGATGGAGGGGGCGGCGGGACTGCGTCGTGAGAGTGCTCCGTCCACGATGGTCATGTCCGCACCCAGCGCTGCCATGCGGTCGATGAGCGCTTTCATGCGTACGGCGGACGCGGGCCCGGCGATGATCGCCTTGCCAGTCTGTAGCACCTTGGCGATGACCAGCCTGCCCATGGAGGTCATCTCCTCCGAGATGTCATAGATCTCCGACAACAACCGACGTTGGCGGTAATAATGCTCGCTGGTGACAAAGAAGGAGCCTTCATACAGGGTGACCTCCGGCTTCTCCGTCTGGGTTACCTGGTCTTTCTGCTCCCCGTCGATGCCGATGGAGGTCACGGCCAGCACCTTGCCGGTCTTTTGCAGCTGTTCCAGCACATAGTTGAGGCAGACCGTCTTGCCGGTGTTCTTGGCCATCCCCACAATGGAGAGGCTGCGAAATGGTAATATGCTCGATATGAGGGACAAAGGGAGTTGTAAGTTAGAAGTTAATAATTAATAATTAATAGATAATAGTTAGTAGTTCGTGGCTAATGGCCAACAGCCAACGGCTAATAGCTAACAGCTAATGGGCCGTCTCATCAGTTGTTCGATCTCATCGGGCTCCACGGGGGTGCCGGCGAAGAGGTCTATGGGCTTTTCGCCCACCACCACATCGGTCTCGATGCGGACGCCGATGCCCTCTTCCGCGATGTAGATGCCGGGTTCGCAGCTGAGCACGTTGCCGGCCTCAAAGACCCAGTCGCGCTGTCCCACGTCGTGTACGTCCAGGCCGATAAAGTGACTGGTGTTGTGCATGTAGTACTTCTTGAAGCAAGGCATGGCGGGGTCTTGGTTGCGCACATCCTCTTCCGTATAGAGTCCCAGCTTGATGAGTTCTTCGTCCATCCGTTTGAAGACGAAGTCGTTGATCTTGTGGATGGTCATGCCGGGTTTGAACTTCGGGATGGTCTCCTTGTAGATGGAGAGCACGGCCTCGTACACTTGTCGCTGACGAGGAGTGAATTGGCCATTGACGGGCACCGTGCGGGAGCAGTCGCCGGCGTAGTTGGCGTACTCGGCACCGAAGTCCATGAGCAGCAGGTCGCCGTCCTGCATCTGCTTGTCGTTTTTGATATAGTGGAGGATGCAGGTGTCGGGGCCCGAGGCCACGATGGGGGCAAAGGAGTGGCCGGAGGCGCCGTGGCGGATCATCTCGTAGGTCATCTCAGCCTCGATCTCGTATTCGTACTTGCCCGGGGCGATGGCAGTCAGGGCCCGCTCAAAGGCTTTGCGGGTGATCTGGCAGGCGCGGTACAGCGCTTTCAGCTCCTCCGGATGCTTGCGGCAACGCAGCGGATAGAGGATGGGCGCCAACCGGCGGAAGTCGTGCAGCGGATAGTCTTCCCGCAACTGCTTTGCGAAACGGACCTCTTGGGTCGGGAAGGTCGGCTTGATGCGCGGGTCCTCCGGGATGTGCAAATAGACATGTTTGGCATGCATCATCAGGTCGTTGAGTACGCCCTCGAAAGCATCGGTGAACATCACCGTCTTGACTCCCGAGAGGGCTGTGGCTTGTTCTTTGCTCAGCCGGTGCCCAAACCAGACGATCTTCTCCGGCGAGGGGTTCTTGATGAAGAGGATCTCGCGGTAGTCAGGGTTGGGATGCCATGGCGCCAGTGTCAGGAAGGTCTCCTCCTGGTCGATGCCACAAAGGTATAACAGGTCAGAGTTCTGACGGAATGGGTGAGTGGTGTCGCCACAACGGGGATATTCGTCGTGTGAGGTCAGGATGGCAATGGAGCCGTGCTCCAAAGCGGCTACCACACGGCGGCGGTTCTGTACGTAGAAGTCGGAGGATAAAGGTTCGTATCGCATAAGGGTGATTTTTGAAAGCGCAAAGATAGTGATTTTTTTGATACTTTGACGTTGGACTTTGACTTTAGCCATTAGCTATTAGCCGTTGGCTTTGAACTCTTAACTCCCAAATTCAAACTTCAAACTTTTAATTCTTAACTGACGACTGATTACTGACAACATGGCAGAGCGACTCGATTTCGCACCGGGTTCGCGCAGAGCTTTGTGGCAATAGCCTCCCGCGGTGCGATGATGACAGAAGGCGCCGTTCTACCCCAGACTGCACTGTGTTTGTCTGGGGTTAATAAGACAGTGTCTCTCCGAGACACACTCCCACGTGGTTCGGACAACCTCCGTATGCTCAGCATTTCGTAAACGTTCGGCAGGGAGACATGTGCTATAGAAGCAAAAGAGAGCTTTTGGGCGGCAGTCTCGGAGAGACTGAATCTTATTAACCCCATACAAGCGTAACAAAGTGGAGCGCAGTGTGGGGTGGAGGCATGCGGGCGGGAAACCTCGCGGCGCAGGTGGGGTGTGCCACGAAGCACAGAGCTTGCCCGCCGCGAAAGGGAAGCACGCTAAGATACAATTTTATAGGCTGACAATGAACCATTAGGTATATTATTCCCAAATATTTCCTATTTTTGCACCGCTCAAAATCACAGCAAATATGAGAAAATTAGTAGTATTTTTAATGATTGTAACAGGAGTTTTCTCCTCTGTGGCTCAAACAGTTACCTATCAAGATATATTGGCTCACAAGTCTGCCAAGGAATTGACGGGCAAGAAGAGTGGCGACAATATTTCCAGATATGTGGCATCTAACGGTGAAGTTTTTGAGGTGGGATCGACCATCACCTACGGATATCCTGCCAATGGAAAATACTATCTCTATTTTCGGGATGTGACGTCTGGCGTGTTAGGCTCATTGGCGGAAGATGAGAATACGAATGCTTCCACCAGTGCCGCTAACCGCGAGGTCAACGAGCGGGTGGAGAACCGCAGCGGCGGCGTCGCCACTATCAAGAAAATCCAATGTGTGCCCGTGGATCCTTACAACCGTGCCACTGCTGGATGCAAGATCTATCTGGTCTTGAACCGTGGCGGTCTTGCCTGCACGAACTTCGAGGAGGCGATAGCCACCCGCGAGATTCTGGTGAAGGCGGATGAGTCTGAAGAGGCCCTGCAAGAGCTGAAACGGTGGAAGGAGAAACTCGACCTGCAAATCATCACGCAGGAGGAGTATGACGCCAAGAAGGCGGAGCTGATGAAGAAGATCAGATAGTTCTAGGAGCAATACGTTGAACTTTGAACTTTGACTTTGAACTTTGACCTTGAACTTTGACCTTGAACTTTGAACTCCAAACTTCTAACTGACAACTGCTAACTCTCAACTGCTCCTGATGTCCATGGCGTTGCGGAGGGCGTTGCCTACGAGCATGAAGGCAAGCACCAGCAGCATGATGGCGAGGCCAGGCGCAATGGATAGGTAGGCCTTGTGCAGGACGATATACGCATAGTTTTCTTTCATCATCATACCCCAAGAGGGCATAGGGGGTTGCACGCCGAGTCCTAAGAAACTCAGGCCCGCCTCGTTGAGGATGGCTGAGGAGAAGTTGGAGGCGGCAATGACGATGATGGTGCCGGTGATATTGGGCAGGATGTGCTTGAAGATGATGCGCAGGTTGCTGAAGCCCAGGGCGCGGCCAGACTCGACAAAGTCCTGCTCGCGGAGGCTGATGACCTGGCCGCGCACCACACGCGCGATGTCCACCCACATGGTCAGGCCGATGGCGATGAAGATCTGCCAGAAGCCCTTGCCGAGGGCGAAGCTGATGGCGATAACCAGCAGCAGGGTGGGGATGGACCAAACCACGTTGATGATGAAGGTGAGCACGTCATCGACCTTGCCGCGGTAGTAGCCGGCCACCGCCCCGACGCCGATGCCGATGATGAGGGCGATGAAGATGGAGAGGAAACCTACCGATAGGCTCACACGCGAGCCGATCATCAGCTGGCTCAGCACATCCCGGCCATAACGGTCTGTTCCCAAGAGAAACCGCCGGCTGACGACAGGCTTGTCGGCCAACTCGCTCTTGGCATACGTGACGATGCTGCCGTCATGTTCGAAAAGGACAGCCGCAATCGTGTCCCCTCGCACTTCGTAACGGGAGACAGGCACGCTGCGATACTGGTCGGGCTGCCCGAAAAGCATGCGGTAGAGGAAGTTGTGGTGTGGAACCTCCTGTGAAAGGCGTACCTGTAGCATGTCCACCCGGAAACCGGGCTCCCGCAGGGCAATCTCCAACTGCTGACGGTTGCAGTAGGGCGTCGGGTCCGGCGTGATCAGATAGCCTAATACGGATATCAGGATCACCAGCAGGATGAAGCCCAGAGAGACCATCCCCTCCTTCTCCTTCTTGAAACGTTGCCAGGTCAGCTCGCTCAATGAGGTGGCTCGGTATTCCTTCGGTTTTCTTTTAAAAATATTCATATTTCAAACAGGGTGCAAAAATAGGATTTTTTTGTATCTTTGCCGCGCTGTTTTGTCGGTGCCGGCTGATTGCAGCCCACAATCGCAAACAGCCTTATGACACTATCGATTTTATTAATCTACATTTAAAGAAAAGTAATACTATGGGAAGAGCTTTTGAATACCGTAAAGCAAGAATCTTTAAACGCAACGCATATTTGGCACGGACGTTCACGCGTATCGGCAAGGAAATCACCATGGCGGCCAAGGCCGGCGGTCCCGATCCGGAACAGAACTCCAAACTCCGTCTGCTCATCCAGACGGCCCGAAATGAGAATATGCCGAAGGACAATATCGATCGCGCCATCAAACGTGCTTTTGAAAAAGACCAGTCCGATTATAAAGAGATGGTGTACGAAGGCCGCGGACCTCACGGCATCGCCATCATGATAGAGGCTGCTACCGACAACAACCAGCGTACGGTGGCCAACATCCGCAGCTATTTCAACAAGTACGGCGGCTCTCTCGGCACCTCCGGCATGCTCGACTTCCTCTTTGACCACAAGAGCATCTTCACGGTGGCCCGCACCCCCGAAATCGACCTCGAAGAGTTTGAACTCTCCATGATGGACTTCGACGCCGAAATCGATGCCGACGAGGAGGAGATCGTTGTCATGGCAGAATTCCAAGCCTTCGGCCCTATCCAGAAATATCTTGAAGACAACCATTACGAGATCAAGAGCTTCAAGTTCGAACGCATCCCCAAGGAGATGAAGACGCTCAACGACGAGGAACGTGCCGAGGTGAACGTCCTGCTCGACAAGATCAATGACGATGAGGATGTGACCAACGTATATCATAACATGGTGGAACCCGAGGAGGCGGAATAATCAATACTGAATAGCCATCTCAAAACCTTAACCTATGTATTATTATAAATTCAAAGTCTATTACGACGAAGTTGATGATTTTGTACGGGACGTGGAACTCCTGGCCAATGACAATTTTGAGTCTTTCCATCATCTGCTGTACGACTGTATCGGCTTGAAAGGCAATGAAATGTCCTGCTTCTCTATCTGTGACCCGAAATGGAACAAGCAGAAAGAGATCACCTTGGTGGATATGCAGGACGACGAGGCAGTCTCCGAACAAGATGAGCCGGAATATGAAGAGGAGGATACGTTCAGCACCAAGTCTCATCTGCCGAGCTTTGTCATGAAGGATGCGCTCCTGAAGGATTTCATCACCGATCCGCATCAGCACATCATCTATGAGTATGACTTCTTCGACCCGAAGGTGTTCTACATCGAGCTGCAGAAGGTGGTGAAGAGCGACGAGGATCCCGCGTTGTTTCCGCGCTGCACCTACAAGTGCAAGGAGATGCCGGTGCCGGTCAAGAAACCCGAACTCATGGAGGATGAAGACTTCAGCTATGAAGATGAGGACATCCGCGACGAGTTCAGCGACGGGTACGATGAGGATGATTTCAGCGACCTGAATGAGTTCGACCAGCTTGTATAGGACCCTGCTGGTCATCTCGGGACCGACAGCGGTGGGGAAGACCTCCGCGGTGGTCTCGCTGGCGGAACAGTATCAGGTGCCTATCATCTCTGCCGACTCCCGACAGTTCTTCCGGGAGATGAAGATCGGGACCGCTTATCCCACTGAGGAGGAGCTGGCCAGGGCAACCCGCTATTTTGTCGGGATGCTCTCCATAACGGACTACTATAATATATATATGTACGAACAGGCGGTGCTGCAGTTGCTGGACCGCCTGTTTGAACAATATCCGTTCGTGCTGATGGAAGGCGGCAGCCCCCAATATATCGCGGCGGTCTGCGATGGGGTGGACGAGACACCCGATGCCGACCCGCAAATCCGGGAGTATGTGAACAACCTCTTTGCCCGCAACGGCATCGATTCCCTCCAGGCCCAACTGCAACTGCTGGATCCCGAGTTCTATGAGACCGTGGACAAGAAGAACCATAAACGGATGATCCGTGCCATCGAGGTGTGCCTCCAGACCGGCCGTCCCTATTCTTCCCTGATGTGCCATCAGAAGAAAGAGCGCGACTTCACCATCCTCAAATACTATCTGAACAGACCCCGTGCCGAACTCTTTGAACGGATTAACCACAGGGTGGACAAGATGATGGAGGCAGGACTTGAAGCCGAGGCGCGGCAACTGTATCCCTATCGCAATCTCAATGCGCTGAATACTGTCGGCTATAAGGAGCTTTTTGACTACTTTGACGGCACCTGCACCCTGGAGCAGGCGGTGGAGGATATCAAAACCCACACCCGCCGGTATGCCAAAAAACAGCTGAACTGGTTCAAGAAAGATTATCGGGAGTTGGACGCAAGCCGTATTGAAAAAGAGGGATGGGGCCAGCTGCTGCCCTTGTAGAAAGACAGTGCAGTTACAACCAACGTGCTGTTGATATCTTTTACCGATTTTTGAAATCCTAGCTGAAATATCTGTATTTTTGCAGTTTAGTAAAACTTTAAAAATAAATACAATGAAAAGAATCAGTACAATCGTAACCGCACTTTTGATGTGCGTAGCAGTTTGTTCTTTCGGACAAACTACCAAAGCAGGTTTGTCATTCCAATTTGGTGGTATTCTTCCCATGGGTGAATTCCATGCGCAACCGACCGGTGTTTTAGGAGTGATTACTCCTGGTTTGAATTCCTTTGATAAAAATGGCGGTGCTATGTTTGGCGCATCTTTTGGAGTGAAATATACCTACTCCTTCCAAAACACCAAGATGGAAAACAGCGGCCTGGGCATCTTTGTCTCCGCCGATGGTATGTGGAATGCCTTGAACAAGGATTTGCGCGATAGGTATGATAAGCTCAGCGTGACAAAGCCTATGTATGTGAATGTGCCGATTATGGCTGGTATCAGCTACACGACCACCTTCAGCGATGTTTTTGGCATCTGGGCTGAAGCCGGACTCGGTGCCGACCTCTTCTTCAAGACTCCCGAAGGAACGGAGAATGCACTCACCAAGTATAAAATGAGCCCTGAGTTCGCTTTTGAGGCAGGCGCCGGCATCCTTTTGGTGCGTACGGTCAGCTTGGGCGCTCACTATTACTGGTTGGGCAGCCATAATGTTATGGTGAAAGAAGACAGTTTCTTGGGGAACGTACAGCCTTCCTATCCGATGAATATCGGTGTCTGGGCTTTCAAACTTGGTTTCCACTTCTAACAGTTTTTCAGGTTGGATAATCATCGGATGATGTAATATTTTTAAGATAGTTCTCGTCTCTATTGTAGAATTTTCTTATTTTTGCTGCTCATTTTGATTATTCATCTAATACCTACAGAATTATGAAAAAAGTTTTTTATTTGGCTGTTTTAGCATTAGTTGTCCTCTGCTCCGCTTGTAAAGAGGAGCATACCACGCCAATCAATCCGTTGGCAATCAGTCTGTTTGCTCCTGGCGGCAACGATACCTACTATGAGTATGCCGATGCCCGTTCCAACGATGAGCCTAACTTTACCGTGAAGGTGACGGAATACAGTGACTACACCAACACATGCAGTGAACGTAAAGTCTATTCCCAGGCTATCACCTATAAACTGGGTGGTGACAACTGCACGGTTTATTCCAACTCCTGCACGGAAGACAATACCGCTTACATCAAGGTCAACGTTCCGCATGTGGGCACGCTTTCCCTCACGATGGATGCCGAAGGCAAATGCCAAGAGTGGTCCAACTATGAGGTGCTGGCTTCCTACGATGTGAATGGCGTCAGCTATCCCAAAGTCCACAAGTTCGACTACGAGATCGGTACGGATGTGTTTCACTTCTTCTATGCCGAGAATGTGGGTCTGATCTGGGTGTATGACAACCAGCAGAAAGTGTCCATGAAACTGCTCGGACACCAAATCTACAACTAATCAAAGAGACCTTTTATGCTATTCCTGAGCCGCGACATTTTTTGCCGCGGCTTTTGTTTTTTCATCTTAAATTTTTGATAATCCGAAATAAAGTGTATTTTTGCACCCTTAATATGTAAATATGTCATTGCAACACCGACGCCTTTTTCTCCTGTTGATGCTGGTCTTTATGCTGACACGAGTGGATGCCCAAAACTCGTGCGGAGATTTTCATGCCACGGCACAGGATACGATGATTTTGCCGGGCGACACCGTCATGATCCAGCTCTCCGGGATGGAAGAATATGAGTGGATCCCCAACAACATGTGGGGCAACTTTTACACCCGCCCTTGGCAGAAAGTGGCCCCGACGGTCTCCACCGACTACAACGTGCTGGGCAAGTTTTATGAGTCTGACAGCACGATGTCCGTGAATGGTGGCTTTGAATCCGGAAACACAGGCTTCACAAGCTACTATTCCTACAATGCCACCTCTGCCTGGAACGAGGGTGTCTATTGTATCAACTCGGTGGCGCATAATGTGCACGCCAATTTCTGCACTACTTGCTATGACCACACCTACGGCACCATTTCCGGCCACTATATGATTGTGAATGGTACCGGTACCCAAAATGTGTCGGTTTGGCAACAGACCATCAATATCAATCCCAATACCAAATACCGATTCTCCTGTTATGTGATGACGGTCAATAACCAGACGATGCCCTTGAACAAGGTGGCACACCTGCAGTTCTTTGTCAATAACCAGGTCGGTCAGGAGTTTTATGCCGATACGCAGCCTGGACATTGGGATATGGCAGCTTTCGATTGGGAGAGCGGCTACAACGACCATACCGCCACCATCAAGATTGTGAACCTCAATACAGAGCTTGACGGTAACGATTTCGGCTTGGACGACATCTGGTTCTCCCCGATGATTGACTGTCCGAAGACCATCCATGTGGAGGTGTTGCCACCGGCCACTGCGAATGATGACGTTCAAGAGATCTGTCAAGAAGGTTCCTTCTCCATCAACCCGACCTTCAACGACGACATTGATCCCCGTCTGCTCTCCGACAATTTCGGTATCAGTATCTCCTTGGTTGGTCAGCCGGCACATGGCGAGGCCCTCTTGGGCGGCTCTGTGATCACCTATACGGGAGCGACCGGCTACAGCGGCACAGACACGGTGTGGTATGCCATCAAAACCCGGAATGCTTTCCCTGACACGGCGGCCATCATCGTCACCATTAACCCCGCCTATACGACCATCCTTCACGATACGGTTTGCGAAGGGCAGGGCTACGACAAGAATGGCTTCTTCGTGTCCCCTGCAGCTACCCAAGAGGTGTCCCTGTTGCACCAGACCCAGCAGTTGACCAGTATTCACGGATGCGACAGCATCGTGGAGCTATATCTTACCATACAGCCTATCTATGCCTCCATTGCGCCGCTTACGGATATTCCTTTCTGCGACGACAATGCGACGGACCTGGTGGCCCATAGTTCTTTGCCGGAATTCCTCTGGAGCACGGGAGAGACCGACTCTGTCATCCACGTGGAAAATGCAGGTCTTTATACCGTGACTGTCTCCGGCTATGGCTGTCAGAAAGAGGCCGCCTTTAAAATCGATTATTGCGAGTATCCGTTGCGATTGCCCAATGCCATCACGCCCAGCAATGAGGATGGCCTGAACGATTATTTCTACATTCCGGAGATCATGGCGGGTGACTGGCAGACCTTTGAGATCGCCATCTATGACCGATGGGGCGAGCAGGTCTATGTCTCCTCCAACAAAGGCTTCCATTGGGATGGTCGGGTGCGCGACAAGCTGCCCGTGAATGCCGTTTACACGTGGATTATCCACTGCACGAACGCCGCCGGCAAGCCGATCGTCTATCGGGGCGAGTTGGTGGTGCTATAGCCATTAGCTGTTAGCCATTGGCCATTAGCTATTAGCTGTCAAGGTTTAAAGTCAAAGTTCTAGGTTTATAGTCAGGGCTCCATCGCCTAACATTTCCCATATTCTTTGCATATGCCTGTCAGTGGGCATTCCTCGCATTTGGGCTTGCGTGCGGTGCAAATGTACCGGCCGTGCAGCAATAGCCAGTGGTGAGCTTTGGAGAGGGCTGCCTTGGGGAAGTGTGCCACCAGTTGTTTCTCGACGGCCTCGGGGGTGGGGGCGTTCTTGACCAGCCCGAGGCGGGTTGCCACGCGGAATACATGCGTGTCCACGGGCATGGCCGCCTGGTGGAAGGCGAATGCCAGCACCACATTGGCCGTCTTGCGCCCCACGCCGGCCAGCTGCGTCAGCTCCTCCATGGTGTCGGGCACCTCGCCGCCAAACCGCTCCACGAGCGTGCGGCTCATCTTGGCCAGATGGTCGGCTTTGCTGTTGGGGTAGGAGACTGAAGAGATGTAAGGGAGGATGTCGCCCGCCTCGGCCTTGGACAGATCGGCGGGAGTGGGGTAGGCCGCAAACAACGCCGGCGTCACTATGTTGACCCGCTTGTCGGTGCACTGCGCCGCCAGCATCGTGGCTACCAGCAGCTGGTAGGCGTTCTGAAACTGCAACTCGGAAGCCACATCTGGCTGATGCTCTTCAAAATAGGAGACGATGAACCGGTATTTGTCGGGTAAAGTCATAAGCGATGCCTGAGTTTGTGAATGAAAGCGCAAAGGTACATTTATTTCCAATATCTGACAACAAATAAAGACGGTGCCGTGGACCCCATGGGCTACCGTCAATCCCCTTTTTGCGGGCTCCTTTCCAAGGGGGATTGTTGGTGACTTTTTGTGCTATTTTTTGTGTTGAAAAAATCAAAAAAAATACTATATTTGCACGTTTTTTTAAGAAAAATAATGTAATTGAAAATGAGCGAGATAGAAAACCAAAAACCTATGGAAGAAACCTATAGTGCCAGTAATATCCAAGTGCTCGAGGGACTCGAGGCTGTCCGCAAGCGCCCCGCCATGTATATCGGCGATGTGAGCAAGCGCGGTCTGCACCACTTGGTGAGTGAGGTGGTGGACAATTCCATTGATGAAGCACTGGCCGGATACTGTAATAATATTGAAGTCACGATACTGGAAGATAACTCTATCACGGTGCTGGATAACGGCCGTGGTATCCCGACCGATATGCATGAGAAAGAACACCGCTCCGCCCTGGAGGTGGTGATGACGGTTTTGCACGCCGGTGGTAAGTTCAACAAAGACTCCTACAAGGTCTCCGGCGGTCTGCACGGTGTCGGCGTCTCCTGTGTGAACGCCCTCTCCAAACACCTCACCGCCGAGGTGTTCCGCGACGGCAAGCATTTTATGCAGGAATATGCCTACGGCAAACCGCTTTACCCCGTGAAGGTGGTCGGCGAGAGCGACTACCGAGGCACTAAAGTGACCTTCACCCCCGATGACACCATCTTCTACGAGACGGTCTATGATTATCATGTGCTTTCCGACCGCTTGAAGGAGCTGGCCTATCTGAATAAGGGCATCACGTTGACGATCAGGGATATGCGCTCCCGTGACGATCAGGGCAACCCGCTCCAGCAGGTCTATCACTCCGAGAACGGTCTGCGCGACTACATCGCCTACCTGGACGAGGGCAAGACGAAGATCACCTCCAAGCCCATCTACATTGAGGGTGAAAAGCAGGGCGTGCCCGTGGAGGTTGCCATGCAGTACAACAACTCGTTCAATGAGGTGATCCATTCTTACGTCAACAACATCAACACGATAGAGGGTGGTACGCACCTGGCCGGCTTTCGTCGTGCCCTGACGCGTACGCTGAAGAAATATGCCGACGACAATAAGATGCTCGACAAGTTGGCCAAAGACAAGATAGAGATCTCCGGTGAGGACTTCCGTGAGGGCATCACCGCCATCATCTCCGTCAAGGTTGCCGAGCCGCAATTTGAAGGCCAGACGAAGACCAAGCTGGGCAACAACGAGGTGGCCGGTATCGTTGACCAGATGGTGGGTGAGATGCTGACGAACTATCTGGAGGAGAATCCGAAGGATGCCAAGGAGATTGTCAACAAGGTGGTGCTGGCGGCGCAAGCCCGTCATGCCGCCCGCAAGGCCCGCGAGAATGTGCAACGCAAGACTGCCTTCGGCGGCTCCGGCCTGCCCGGCAAGCTCTCCGACTGCTCCTCCAAGGATGCTACCAAGTGTGAACTCTTCCTCGTCGAGGGTGACTCCGCAGGCGGCACGGCCAAACAGGGCCGCGATGCCCACTTCCAGGCCATCCTGCCCCTTCGTGGTAAGATCCTCAACGTGGAGAAAGCCATGCAACACCGTATCTTCGAAAGCGAAGAGATCAAGAATATCTACACCGCCCTTGGCGTGACCATCGGCACGGAGGAGGACAGCAAAGCCCTCAACATCTCCAAACTGCGTTATCACAAGGTCATCATCATGACCGATGCCGATGTGGACGGCAGCCATATCGCCGCCTTGATCCTGACCTTCTTCTTCCGCTATATGCGCGAACTGATTGAGCAAGGTCACGTCTATATCGCCACCCCGCCGTTGTATCTCGTCAAGAAGGGCAAAGACCAGAAATATGCCTGGTCGGAAGAACAACGCCTTGAACTGGTGGCTGCCGCCTCCAAGAATGGTAACGAGAGCGGTGTCACGGTACAACGCTACAAAGGTCTTGGTGAAATGAACGAGGAACAGCTCTGGTCCACGACCATGGATCCTCAGTTCCGTACCCTCCGCCAGATCACCATCGAGAACGCTGCCGAGGCCGACCGTGTCTTTTCCATGCTGATGGGCGATGAGGTGCCTCCGCGCCGCGAATTCATCGAACAGAACGCCACCTACGCTAATATTGACGCTTAACAGGGAATCCAAAACAAAAAACAATACACTATTATGGACCAGAAACCCGAAACCAACCCAGTAGAGGAACCTCAGACCACTCCTGAGATCGTTGAAATGCCCGCTGCGGAGACTGCCGAGTCACCCCAACCTGAACAGGAAACCCCGACAGCCAACGAGGAGCAGAATATCAAGGATGTCATGATTTCCTTGAAGAATGTCAATATCTCCCATAAGAAGATTCGCATCTTGACCGACATCTCCTTCACCATCCGTCAAGGAGAGTTTGTCTATCTGATTGGCAAGACGGGTTGCGGGAAGTCTTCCATCCTCAAAACGCTCATCGCGGAGCTCAAACCCGAAGGGACGGAAGCGACCATGTTGGGCTATGATCTTCTCAAACTGAAGAACCGTCAGATTCCGGAACTGCGCAAGAAGATCGGCATGGTTTTTCAGGATTATCAACTGTTGAGTGACAAGACTGTCCTGGAAAATCTGATGTTCGTCTTGCGCGCCACCCAATGGAAGAACAGACAAGCCATGCAGGACCGCTGCGAGGAGGTGCTGGAGATTGTGGGGCTGGCCACGAAAGATTTCAAACTCCCATCGCAACTTTCCGGAGGCGAGCAACAACGAGTCTGCATCGCCCGCGCACTGCTCAACAACCCTGACCTTCTGCTGGCGGACGAGCCCACCGGTAATCTGGATCCCATCACCGCCGAGGAGATCTTCCAAGTCTTCAATAATATCAACAAGTCGGGTACCACGATTCTGATGGCAACGCATAACTTTCCGATGATTAACAAGTTCCCATCCAGAACTATCTTGATAGAAGATGGCAAGCTGATGGATTCCGGTTTGTAATGCTCTCCATCCTGATTCCTTCGTATAATGTTGATCTGACGGCATTGGTCACCCAATTGCTCGAACAGGCGCGCGCCCTGGCCGTTCCTTTTGAGATCATTGTGATGGACGATGCCTCTCCGGATATGGCCGTGAGGGAAAGCAACCAACAGCTGCAGCAGGCTCCCGAGGTCTCCTATCAGCAACAGCAGGACAACAATGGCCGTGCCAAGTTGAGGAACAAGTTGGTGCAGCAGGCCCGCTTCCCGTATCTGGTCATGATGGATTGTGATGCCGGAATCGTTGACGGAGGCTATCTCTCCCGATATTGGCAATATGTTACCGATCACCCCGAACTCCCCTCCCGATATGTCATCTTGGGCGGCTTGATGTACCGAAGCGAAAAACCTGCCAAGGAGAGACGTCTTCGCTGGAAGTACGGGATACACAGAGAGGTCAGGTCTGCCGTGGAGCGCAATAAGCACCCGTATCGCTCTTTCACCCCGTTCAACATCTTCACCACGCGGGAGACCTTCGCTGACAACGGTTTCGATGAGTCACTCACCACGTATGGCTATGAAGATACCCTGTGGGGCTACCAACTCAAGCAGCAGGAGATACCGTTGGTGCATATCGACAACCCGCTCTTTCATGACGGCCTGGACACCAATGAGGCGTTCTTGCGCAAGACCCGGGAGGCAATTGAGAACCTCTACCGCCTGATGCAGGAAGAGCGCTTGCCCAAGGAGTTTGAAGCCGACAGCCGACTGCTTCGGACTTATCGCAATTTTGAACGGAAAGGCTCCCTGCCGATATGCAGTTGGTATTACCAAACCTCCCACAAACTGATGGAGGCTTCCCTGAAACAGGCCCCCTCGCTCCGGGTGATGGATTCCTATAAGCTCTTTTATCTTGCCTATCTGTCTCGTAAATAGTGTTTTCTGATTAAACAAGTGATTATGGTCTTTAAAAATGTCTTTACCGAGAATGCAGCCTTGCGCTATGTGAATGATCGTCTTCTTGTGACCTCCGGTCTGGGACGTTCCTGGTTGATGAATACGGCTTTTATGACGGACGAGCATATGTTGCAAGATGAGCTGGACAGGGTAGGGCGCATGGTGGCTCTTTGCCGCGATGAGGCGCATCGGGCGGCCTTTCGGAATATCCATGAGCAGTTTTGCCAACTGAATGATATTCGTCCCACCGTGGCTCTGATGAACGGCGATGTGGTCTTTGACGACATCCAGCTCTTTGAGATCAAGAAGACCGCCCTGATAGCCCGGAATGTGGAGCGGATTCTGCAGGAGATCTCCTGTCAGGACTTCCCGATGCGGGAGATGACCCCGCTGGTGGAGATCTTGGATCCTGAACACACCAACATAGCCCACTTCTATGTCTATTCGGCCTATAGTGACCGTTTGGCGGAGTTGAGGGAGCAGATGCGTCGTTGTGAGGATGTGGAACAACAGGAGAGGTTGCGATTCCAGGCGGAGCAGCAGGAGGATGTGGTGCGCGCTGAGCTGACCCGGAAGGTGGCGCCTTTCCAAGAGGCGCTGATGTGCAATCTGGAAACACTGGCCCAACTGGATGTGGTTGTGGCGAAAGCGCTATTGGCCATCGAGTGGCATGCCTGTCAGCCCAAGATTGCTTCCGAAACCTCCTACCGTCAGTTGCGCAACCCTGAGGTGGACGAGATCTTGCGCGGTCAAGGGAAGCAGTTCCAGCCGTTGGACCTCTCCTATGGCCGGGAAACAGTGCTGGTCACCGGAGCCAATATGGCAGGCAAGTCCGTGTTGCTCAAGACCCTGTCAATGGCCCAGTATCTCATGCAGTTCGGCTTTTTCATCCCTGCGGAGCAAGCTTCTGTGGCTCTCGTGGACGAGGTGATCAGCAGCATTGGCGACAACCAGTCGGAGCATAGCGGCTTGTCCTCCTTCGCTGTCGAGATCCTGACCATAGACCGGATCATCCGGCGGGCGCGGGAGGGCGCGCGCGTCCTGGCCCTGGTGGATGAGCTGGCCCGCACCACTAACCCCGAAGAGGGCAAACTCCTCGTGAACGGCTTTGTCATGATGACTCAGAAACTCTCCGTCACGGCCGTGGTGACTACCCACTACAGTGGTATCCATGTGCCCTGCCGCCGCCTGAGAGTGAAAGGACTTCAGCTTGACGGCCAACAAAATGTCACCGCCCGGACCATCACTGACTATATGGACTACTCCCTGGTGGAGACCCATGATGACGAGGTCCCGAAAGAAGCCTTGACCATCGCTGAGATGCTGGGCGTGGACGAAGAGTTCCTCCGCGTGTCGAAAGAGGGTGAGGATGAACGAAATTGTTAATTCAATTCGTGAAATTGACAAACCATTCCATTTTTTTTGTACTTTTGCATGTTTTTTTTATAATGCTTAAAATGCGTAAAGAAGTTGATTTTTTAGTGATCGGATCTGGCGTTGCCGGACTCTGTTTTGCGTTAAAGGCAGCTAACTACGGCAAGGTGTGCATTGTCACCAAATCCAAGATTGACGAGGGTTCCACACGTTTTGCCCAAGGAGGCATCGCCTCGGTTGTCTATCAGCCGGACTCCTACGAGAAGCATATCCAGGACACGATGGTTGCGGGTGCGGAGTTGTCCGACAAGCACATTGTGGAGCTGACTATCCGTGAGGCTACGGCCCGGGTGATGGAGTTGGTGGAGTGGGGTGTCGACTTCGACAAGAACAAGGATGGCAAGTTTGCCCTGGCCAAAGAGGGCGGCCATTCCGAGTATCGCGTGCTGCATCATAAGGACATGACAGGCGCCGAGATAGAGGAGAAGCTGATTCTCGCCGCCAAGAAAAACACCAACATTGAGATTTACGAGAACAAGATCGCGGTGGATATCATCACGCAGCACCATTTGGGCGTGGAGGTGACCCGCCGCTCCACGGATATCACCTGTTATGGCGCCTATGTCTTTAACCCTGACACCAATCAGGTGGACACCGTCCTGGCCAAGATCACGATGATGGCCACGGGCGGTATCGGCATGGTCTATGAGCATACCACGAACCCGCTGGTCGCTACGGGCGACGGCATCGCGATGGTCTACAGGGCCAAGGGCGCAGTGCGCGGCATGGAGTTCGTGCAGTTCCATCCCACCTCCCTCTATAATCCCAAGGAGTCTCCCTCTTTCTTGATTACGGAGGCCATGCGCGGAGCCGGTGCCATCCTCAAAGATGCCAACGGCGTCTCCTTCATGGAGAAATACGACGAACGCGGCTCCCTGGCACCCCGTGATATCGTGGCCCGAGCCATCGACAGCGAGATGAAACGCCAAGGTGTGGACCATGTCTATCTCGACACCACCGTCATCAAAAAACAGGAGATCTTTGAACACTTCCCCAATATCTATGCCAAGTGCCTGAGCATCGGCATTGACATCACCAAGGAGATGATCCCGGTAGTGCCCGTGGCGCACTACTCCTGTGGTGGCATCCAGACCGATGAGTGGGGCGCCACCTCCATCCGGAATCTATATGCCTCCGGCGAGTGCGCTTCCACAGGTCTGCATGGCGCTAACCGACTGGCTTCCAACTCCCTGCTTGAGGCCCTCGTCTTCTCCCATCGTGCTTGCCTCAAGTCGGTGGAGAGTTTGCCCTCCCTCTCCTTCTGCCACGAGGTGCCTGACTGGAACAGCGATGGCACCGTGCTCAATGAGGAGATGGTGCTCATCACCCAGTCGCGCAAGGAACTCCAAACCATCATGAGCGCCTATGTGGGCATCGTGCGCTCCAACCTGCGCCTTCAGCGCGCCTTCGACCGCCTGGATATCCTCTATCGTGAAACGGAGGATCTCTATAAGAAATCTATTCTGAACCCTGAGATATGCGAACTTCGCAATATGATCAATGTCGGCTATCTGATCATCCGTCATGCCATGAGTCGCAAAGAGAGCCGGGGTTTGCATTATTCATTGGATTATCCACCTTATAAACAATAAGATGAAGAATTTTGACATTTACACATTAGGTTGCAAACTCAATTATAGCGAGTCGTCTGCCATCGCCGCCAAGCTGGTGGAGAATGGATGGACGCAAGGCGGCATCCCGGAGGTGATCATCATCAACACCTGTGCGGTGACCTCCTCGGCGGAGAAGAAGACCCGCAATCTGGCCTCCAAGCTGCACCGCGAGAACCCCCTGGCATCCCTGGTGCTCATCGGATGCTATAGCGCCCTGAAACCCGAACTGCTGGAACGCTGGTCGGGTGTCATCAAGGTCTTCGGCAGCCATAACAAGATGGGCGTGGTGGATTACATCGTCAGCCGTTCCGAGCACCAGGCCCCCACCTTCTTCGATGCCTACTCGCTCACTGACCGCACCCGCTCTTTCCTGAAGATTCAGGACGGTTGCAACAACCATTGCACCTACTGTACCGTCTGGATCGCCCGTGGCAAAAGCCGTAGCGACACCAAGGAGAACGTGCTGGCCAATATCCAGAAGATCGCGGATGCCGGCCTGCATGAGGTGAACCTTACCGGTGTGAATGTCGCTGACTTCGGACGCGGCACCAAGGTGGATTTCCTGGCCCTGCTCAAGGCCATCGTCAAGCAGAACGCTATCGAACGCGTGCGCATCTCCTCGATTGAACCTGACCTCTTGTCGGATGATATCATCAAGCTGGTGGCCAAATCCCCGATCCTGATGCCTCATTTCCATATCCCGTTGCAGTCGGGCTGTAACCGCATCCTCAAGGAGATGCATCGTCGCTACACGACCGAAGAGTATGCCGCCAAGGTGAAACTCATCAAGCAGAAAATGCCCAATGCCTGCGTCGCCTGTGACGTCATCGTGGGCTTCCCGGGTGAGACGGAAGAGGAGTTCGAAGAGACCTACCGGTTCCTCGAGTCCCTGCCCATCAGCTATATGCACGTCTTCCCCTATTCCCGTCGCCCTCGTACCCACGCCAATATGATGGAGAATCAGATCTCCGATACCGTCAAGCACGACCGTACCGAACGACTGCTCGAGCTCTCACACGCCAAGAAGATGGAGTTCTACAAGCAGTGCGAGGGTCAGGAACATCCCGTACTCATCGAATCCGAAGTGGTCGATGACCGTCTCTGCGGTTTTACCGACAACTATATACGGGTCTCTGTCCCCTATGATGAAAAGCTCGTCAATACGATTCAAACTGTCAAGATCGAGCAATGCCACACCATATTGTAAGATTGCGCAATGGATTGCGGGTGATTCATGTCGAGACCAACTCCCCCATCTCCCATTTTGGAGTCCTGGTGGATGTCGGAACCCGCGACGAGCCTGCTTCCACGCCCGGTCTGGCACATTTTCTGGAACATACCATCTTCAAAGGAACCCATAAGCGCAACGCTTACCGCGTCATCAGCCGCATGGAGGCGGTGGGCGGCGACCTCAATGCCAGCACCTCCAAGGAGGAGACCTATTTCCACACCTCCTTCCTGTCTCCCGACTACCCCCGCGCTGTCGAACTGCTTTCCGACATCCTCTGTCACTCCATCTTTCCGGAGAAGGAGATTGAAAAGGAGAAGACCGTCGTGATGGAGGAGATCAGCTATTACAAGGATACACCCTCCGAATTGATCTATGATGACTTCGAGAGCCAAGTGTTCGAGAACCATCCCCTGGGACGGAATATCCTGGGCACCAAGCAGAGCGTCCGCAAGATGAGTCGCCAAGACCTGCTGCAACTGCTTCAACAATATTATAATGTGCATAACCTTATGCTGGCTTCGGTGGGCAATATCAGCTTGAAACGGCTCTTGCAGCTGTGTGAGCGCTATTTTGGCGAGATGCCGCTCTCCCAGGAGCCTTCTGTTCGCCAGCCGTTCACCGACTATCGACCGCGACTGGCGCGGGTGCACAAACACGGCGCCCAGACCAATGTGATGATGGGCATGCCCGCCTATGCCATCACGGATGACAAAAGGGTGCCCTTCCTCTTGCTGACCAACATGCTGGGCGGTCAGGGCCAGAACACCCGCCTGAATATGAACATGCGTGAAAAGAGAGGCCTCGCCTATACCGTGGAGGCCAACTACACCTCATTCTCCGATACCGGCCTCTTCTCCGTCTACTTCGGCTGTGCGCCCCATAATACCGACCATTGCCTGGAGATCGTACGGAAGGAGACCGACCGCCTGCGACATGAAAAGCTGGGCACAATGCAGTTGTACTATGCCAAAAAACAGTTAATCGGGCAGATGGCGCTGGCCAATGAGGCCAAGCTCAACGAGATGCTCGGACTCGGACACGCCGCCCTCTTCTTCGATGAGGTGGACACCATGGAGGAGAGTATCCGCGAGATAGAAGAACTCACCGGCGAGGATATCCTGACAGTGGCCAACGAGATCTTCGATCCCGATCAGTTTTCCACCCTTATTTTCGAACATAATTGATGCTGAACGATGCTATCCATATATTCTAAAAATCTGGAGAATGCGGTCAATGAGATCGCCAAGCTGCCTGGCATAGGTAAGCGCACGGCGCTGCGCCTGGCCCTCCATCTGCTCAAGACGGATGCGGAAGAGGTGTCCTGTCTCACCGACCGCATCAACAAGCTGAAGACAGACATCTTCTTCTGCAAGAAGTGCTATAATATCTCGGATAGCGAGGTGTGCGATATCTGTGCCAACCCGAAACGGGATCCCTCCATCATCTGTGTGGTACAGGATATCCGTGATATCATTGCGATTGAGAACACCCACCAGTACCAGGGCGTGTATCATGTGCTGGGTGGCGTGATCTCCCCCATGGAGGGCATCGGTATCCAACAGCTGACCCTCCAGGAACTGTTCGACCGGGTGGAACAAGAACCAGTCAGCGAGTTGATCCTGGCGCTGCCTTCCACGGTGGAGGGCGACACCACCAACTTCTTCATCTATAAGAATGTGAAAGATAAAGTGACTAAAATAACGACCATTGCCCGTGGCATCGGGGTGGGGGAGGAACTGGAATATGCCGATGAGGTGACCCTCGGACGATCCCTGCTCTCCAGAACCGATTTCGATGTTGTATATAGGAAGAATGGCTAATGAATGTAAAGATAATGATTAAAAAACTGACTATGTTGCTCGTGCTGGTCGTGCTTGGGCTGACGGGCAATGCTCAAATGGCAAATATGAAGGACTCATTACAGTGTTTATCCCCTTATGATTTCGGCTTGGCCGAAGCAACCACCGACAGTGCCCGCTATGAGGTGCTCTATCAGACCCATTTGGCAGCCGTCGCCCAAGGAGTCGATGTCTCCTATGAAGGCATTGACTCCCTGACGATCGAGGTGACGGCCGGTTGCAAGAGCATCCCGCTTACCCCGAATAATGATTTCCATGGCCTCAAGCTGACCGTGAAGAACAATGCCCAGAAATTCTTCCTCTTTGAGATGATCCAGCCCGCCACGCCCATCGAACTGGACAAAAAATGGGTGGATGAGGGCGTCTTTCGCGATGTGGACTCCTTGGCGGAAGGCTCTTGGTTGTTGATCTTGGAAGACGAAACCCCCTGGGTGGCCAATCGTGCCGGCTATGCCTATGGCGCCACCCGCAAGGATATCCTCCTCGTCCAAGACGGAAAGGCTAAAAACAAGCCCATTGCCCCCTATGCTACCGACACGACCCACCTCAAGGCCTCCTGCTGCCGCGCCACCTCAGACCTGAAAACCATCGCCAATCTCCAAATCTATCGCGACAGCACTGCCACCTATAAGACCAAATGCATCTATGTGGAAGGCTATAACAACGTGCGGATGAGCAACGTCCAACTCTATACCCCTCAAAACAGCACGATGTATGCCGACGAGGCGATCACCTTTGTGAACTGTACCAATGTGACCATGGAAGACGTGCGGATTGAAGGCACCTACTCGCAAGAGAAGAAATATGGTTATGGCATCATGATGAACAACGTCTGGAACGCTACCTTCCTGCGACTGGTCGGCCATGCGCAGTGGGGCGTCTTCGGTACCAACAATATGAACAATACCACCCTCAGAGACTGCGACATCAACCGCTTCGATATCCACTGCTATGGCAAAGATGTCTTTATCTATAACTGCAAGTTCAGCAAACTGTATAACCAGTTCTCTTCGATCTTCGGCACGCTTCTCTTCGACGGATGCCGGTTTGTGAACTTTGTCCCGGTCCTGATCGAGACCTCCTACAATGTGTACACCCCCTTTGATATCACCTTCAAGAATTGTGTGATGGAGGCCGGCGTCTCTCGCAACTACCTGATCTCTATTGGCAAGCTGAACGACCAGGCCGTCTCTCGTCCCGAGATTGCCCGTAAGAGCTGGCCCAACGTGCAGATTCAGAATATGATCGTCAATGTGCCCGACAAGATCTCCGAGATTATACTCTTCAAGCCTACCGGCGAGATTACCTATTCTAAAGCCGTGGACTATGTCTCCCGTGTCAAGATTGACGGCTTGTCCTTCCGCTACTCCGGCTCTGGCCATTCCGCCAACTTCGTCATTTCCAGTGCGCCTGTCAAAGCCGCGAAAGCTATACAATACGACATCCGCAATATGGACCTGCTGCCCGTGCCCAACGGACAGATCAAGCAGGCCACCAAAAAGTATTCCTATCCGGCCAGTCTGACCATTAACCTCTGTCGTAGCAAAGAGGATCCTGTCAAAATCTTGAACTCCCGGCTCAACTATAACGTCTTGACGAACGGCCAGTATAATCTGCGATTCACCAGCTGTACCGTGGGCATGATCCGCTACAGCACGACCCATAATAATACCAAACGGGTCTATAAGCAATGCACGCTCTATCTGAACAATGCCGATGACAACCGCTACTATATTGATAATCATGCAGAGTATGATAAATGCTCCTTTATCCCCTGTAACAGTAAGATGTTTGTCGATTTTTACGGCAATAATAACGATGTGACCATCAAGAACTGCAAGACCAATCGCACCACAGCCCTGTTTTACAGGGGCAGCTCCAACAATGCGGAGTTGAAGAATTACCAAGTGAAGGGGGAAAGAAAAATCAGATAAGGACGTGTTAACAAAATTGGAGGTAAAACTGCCCATATTGACGCACATTTGTTCAGAGGGCCTTGTGATAATCTTTTACATTCAGGTGCTAAAGCAGCAACGCATGAAATGGGGCATTTGTTTGGATTACAACATGGGGATTCCGAGGGTCTGTTTGACGTGATAAGATCCCCAAGACTTGGAACAAATGTTTCTAGTCGTCAATTATCTTCAATCATTCACAAATTAAAATATGACATAACCGTCTCTCGTTGTTACCGATTTCTCAATATAACCGACAGATGAAAAAAATAAAACGGACAATAGTATTTCTCTTGCTATCTTTGCTGTCGGCAATCGTCATCTATGAGATTGCCGTAATAGCTTTTTGTCATGGCAACATAGGCATTGAAATATCAATGCCATATGGATATGAAGAGCTTTGGTCGCCGGATTATTCCGTCTATTTAGACAAAGAGAAGATTTTCACCAGAGATACGACCAAAGGAAAAACCTCGGGCTGTCGGAAATTTTTTATGTTGGCCCCTGGTCATCATCAAATTACGATCATATCATCGAAAAAAAACATTTATGAAACCTATAAATTTTCCAACTTGTTGTTTGTACAACTTATTATAGAATGCTACGACATAGTGCCTTGTACAGATCCACCTTATGTTTGGATTATTAAAAGGCCCTATCCATTGAGAATTAAATATTAGTCATGCTCCCCGCACACCTACGGCGTGCGATTAGGCCCGCGCGACCTCTTAGTTGCCAATACCTGCCGACCTACGGCCTGCAACATGCGCGCAACACTCCCGCCATTCACCTTAACTGACAACTGATTTTACTCCTTCTCCGCCAAAGAGCGCAACAATGTGATGCGCATGGCGTTCGCTGTTTTACCCGTTCTGTCGGCGAAGCAGCTGCATGATTTTCCCTTTGTTGATTGTAAAGAGGATCCCCAAATAGAGGAGGAACAAGGCAGTATTCACACTCAGCCGTGCCCATAGGGATTCTATCTGCAGACCCTTGAGGATGAGCGCGCTCGTGAAATATACGCCCACGGCAATTGCCATGTATAACACAATCTTTTTGACTTCGTAGTTGACCGGATAGTACTTCTGTCCCAGGAAATAGGAGGCGACCATCATGCTCAGGTAGCAGAAGAAGGTGGCCCAGGCGGAGCCCATATAGTCGAAGCGCGGGATCAGCACGACATTCAGCACCAGCGTGATGATGGCGCCGAAGATGGCCAGGAAGGCTCCGAACTTGGTCTGCTCGGTCAGCTTGTACCAGATCGACAAGTTGTAGAAGATGCCGAGGAAGAGGTTCGCCATCAGCAGGATGGGAACTACGGGCAAGCCGACACGGTATTGCGGTCCTACAAAGTATTGGATGATATCCATGTAGAGCATGATGCCGACAAAGATGATGGAGCATACAAAGACAAAGACGGTCATGGCTTCCGCGTAAGTCTTTTGCGGATCATTCTCTTTGGATTTGTTGAAGAAGAAAGGCTCGGCGGCGTATTTGTAGGCCTGCACGAAGATGGTCATCAGGATGGATATCTTGTAGCAGGCGCTATAGATGCCAACGGAGGCTTGCGGGTCCGGTTGCACGGAGCAATATTTCAACAGCACCCGGTCCATCGTCTCATTGACGATGCCCGCCAGGCCAAATACCAGCAAGGGAAGCGCATACAGGATCATCTTCTTCCACAAGGCAAAGTCGAAGGCATACTTCTGGCGGAAGAAGCTGGGCAGCAGGATGGCCAGCGTGACCACGGAAGCGATGAGGTTGGAGATGAAGATATAGCCGACCCCGATGGAGGGGTTGTAAATGGCCGATATGAAACTGTCCGGGTTGTTTTTCAAGAGGTAAGGGCAGAGGAGCAGGAAGAAGAGGTTGAAGACCACGTTGGTGATGATGTTCGTCATCTTGACGAGTGCAAAGTTCCACACCTTGTTGAGGAAACGCAGTCTGGCAAAGAAGATGGAGGTCAGGGCATCGATGCCGATGATGAAGGCAAACCAAACGATGTATTCGGGATGGTCGGGATAGTGCATCCAGTTGGCAATGGTGCCAGAGCAGGTGGTGCACAGGATGATGAAGAGGGTGGAGGTGCAGACCAGCGATGTGACAATGGTGGAATAGACCTTGTTCTGAATCTCCTTGTCGCGGGAGAAAAAGAAGAAGGCGGTCTCCATGCCGTAGGTCAGGATGACCAGGAAGAGGCTTGTCCAGGCGTACAACTCCCCGACGACTCCATATTGGCTGGCGTCGGCGAAGATGTAGGTGTGTAAGGGGACGAGGAGATAGTTGAGGAGTCGGCTTAGGATGGTGGTGCCTCCGTAGATGGCAGTCTGGTTGGCTAATTGTTTGATATCAGATGACATGGCTGGGACAGGTTAGTGCTTTTGGTAGGCTCCCACTTTGCGGCCGAAGTCATAGGCGAGATAGCCGGCCACGTAGCAAGGTTTGGCTTTGTTCTGGGCCATCTGTTGCACGAAGGGGAAAATCATGTCGTAGGAGACACCGATCTCGAGGGCGTGCAGGCGATAGTCGCTTTTGGCAAATTCAAAGTTGACGGCCGCTTTGGCATAGAAGCCGGGCCGGAAGATGGTCTGGGTGATGCCGGTGAACATGCCGCCGCCACCCAGGATGTTGTTAAGGTTGTGACGCTCGGGGTCGTAGCGCACAATCTCGGAGAATCCGGTGTTGTAGTTCAGCACCTCCACGTAGCAGGGAATGCCCAAGCCCAGGGCCGGGCCGGCGGTGAACTTCAGGTTGACGGCCACGCCGCCCCAGTAGGGCTTTTGGTGGACCGTGCGCTGGTAGCCATAGCCTCCCTGAAGGAAAAACAGCGTGTACAACTGACCGTAACGGCAGGGCCGCGTCCAGTCGTAGGCGATGTTGACGGAACGGATAGACTTGGGATGTTGGTTGTACAGGAACTCCACCTCCCAGAAGTGTTTGTTGTGGATATCGGGCGTGCGACCATGCTGGAAGCCGATGCCGAACCCGGAGGTGTTGATGAATAGTTCGAAGTTCCACTCCTTGACCGTCACATCATGGTGAAACTCACCCACCTCCTGCCCCCAGGCACAAAACAACAGCCCCGTCAGGATCAGCGTCAAGAGGGGCTTGTGACAAGGTCGGTGGTCATGCGCGGGGGACATGCAGAAAGGTTACTCTACAATGTCGGCGGGAGCTTCGTAGCAAGCGTAATGGCCGTAGGCAGCACACTTGTGCTGGGTGTCACAGGCGGAAAAGATGGCAATGCCGCCCAACAATAATACTGCAATGACAAGGATTTTTTTCATAATAGCGCTATAAATAAAAACGTGCAAAAATAAAAAATTTCCTGATTAACGTGAAAAGGGTTGCTTTTCGTATTGTGAACGGTGTTTTGTGGATTAAATGTTTTCTATGCGGAGGAGCTGTCCCAGCAGTTGTGGGTACGACTTGCCCACGCATTCCGGGTTGTCCAAGGCTGCTGGGCCCACGGCCAGGAGGAATGCCATGGCCAGGCGGTGGTCGTTCCAGGTTCGGAAGCAGCAACCGGCCATCCGCTCTCGGCTGTCGGAATGGCCCGCCACCCGAAGATGGTCTTCTCCAACTTCCACCTCTGCAAAAGGTTTCAACTGCTCCGACAGGTTCCGGATACGGTCCGACTCTTTGTAGGCTAAATTGCGGGTGTGCAGGAAGGTGATGTCGGCAGGCAACAGGGTGGCCAAGACGGCCAACACCGGCACGGTGTCGGGATGGTCGGCCACATCCAACGTCAGCGTCGGTGCACTGACTGGCGGGGTGGGGGTGAGGATGACCTGCTCCCCAGCTTGTTGGCTCTTGACGCCCAACGCCTCGAACCATTCTGCGATGATGGCGTCGCTTTGCCATGACTGCAGGGAGAGGTTGTCCATTGTGACAGGCTGTTGGTGTAGTAGCGCGTAGGCGTACCAAAACAGTGCCGCATCCCAGTCGCCTTCGGTGGCGCGTTGTCCCTGTATGCATTGCGTCTCTACCATGCGTCTGGTCAGCTCGATGTATCCTGCCGAGCGCACGTCCTCAGGGATGATGTGCAAGTGCTTGAGCCCGAGCAGGGGGGCGGACATCAGCAGCGCGGAGGCGTACTGGCTCGTGCGCCCGCAGTCGATGGTGGCCTCCTCCAAATGCAGCTGCCCACCGTGGATGTGCAGACCGTCAGGACGTCGCTCGATGTCGGCACCTGCTTGCAAGAGTACGCCGACCAACTCTTCTATGGGCCGTTGGAGCAGTCGCTCTGTGCCAGTGAGCAGCCATCGTCCTTTTGTGGCGGCCAAGACGGGCAGCAGAAAACGATAGGCTGCCCCGCAGTCGCGCACATCAATGGTCGTCAGCTCTTCTTCCTGCTCCACGGCATCCCGGATGCTGGTCAGCGCCCGTGCCACAATAAGCACGTCGCGGGCGTCCCCATCCTCTACCAGGAGGACCTCTCCCGTGGCCACGAAGTGAATGACCAACTGTCTGATCACAACACTTTTGCAGGCCGGAAGTGCAATCTCTATCTTCATGACCGCAAAAATAACATTTTTTTGTAGCAACAGGGCGCATTCTGTCTATGCATATCTCGTGGCTAGCTGGGAGATATTTGTTGGCGGGTATTGGAATTTTATGTACATTTGCAGCCTCTGAAAGAGTGGGGGTTTTCTTTTGTAAAGCAATCTCTATCAGGATATTAACTTGACGAAACTTATCTTATGGGACAAGGCCAGATACGAATGGGCGGTTTCAACATACTGCCGACAGGTGTTAAAAACCTGCTAATAATCAATGTTCTGCTGTTCTTTGCTACCGTCGTCTTCCAACAGACGGGCTTGGTGGATTTGGAACGGTGGCTCGGCCTGCACTATTTCTCATCGCAGCTCTTCCAGCCGTGGCAGCCGGTGACCTATATGTTCATGCACGCCAATTTCGGCCATCTCTTCTTTAACATGTTCGCCCTCTGGATGTTTGGTGCGGCGGTGGAGAACACCTGGGGCACTAAGCGTTTCCTGCTCTACTACTTCATCACGGGTGTCAGTGCCGGCCTGATGCACTACCTGGTCATCTATTTCCAGATACACCCGACCATCGCCCTGATGAACCAGTTCCTGGCTGACCCCTCCCTGGATAGCTTCCGCACACTGGTCACGCAGTATCATGGCAAATATCTGAATACGGATGCGCTGCAACAGACCCTGGCCTATCTGGAGCACTCGCCCAGTATCCTGCCGGACGTGGTAAACAATGTCGTCAGCAGCAAGGAGGCCATCCTGAACCAGTTCAACCTGGTAGGTGCTTCCGGTGCGGTCTTTGCCCTCCTCCTGGCCTTTGGCATGCTCTTCCCGAATGCCGAGATCTACATCTATTTCCTTTTCCCCATCAAAGCCAAGTGGTTTGTGGTCATCTATGGCGCATTGGAGCTGATCTATGGCGTGGCCGGCACGGGTGATGGCGTGGCACACTTCGCCCACCTGAGCGGCATGCTCGTGGGTCTGGTTCTCATCCTGCTATGGAAACGGTATGACAAGAACCGGCGTAACGATAATTTCTACCAGTATTATGAGTTCTAACCCATCCCCCTATAGAATGCGGCGGGGGTTCTCTATCGGGGAACGCGTCAGACGATTCGTACAGGATCCATCCTGGCTGAACCGACTGATCATGGTCAACGTGGCTGTCTTCCTGCTGACCCTTCTCTGCGGATGGCTATTCTCCCTCGCCGGCTTCCTGATGCAGTTTGACGGCACGGCGAAATATGAATCGGTCATGCAATGGCTCAGCTGTCCCGCCTCTTTCGAGACTTGGCTGCGTCAGCCCTGGAGTATGGTCACCAGCCTCTTCATCCACAACGGATTCTGGCACCTCTTCTTCAATATGCTCATGCTCTATTATGTGGGCAAGTTCTTCCTGTCACGGCTCGATTGGCGTCATCTCCTCAGCGTCTATTTCCTCGGTGGGATTGTCGGCAACCTAGCCTATATGGGGGCCTACAACCTCTTTCCGGTCTTTGCCTCTGCGGTACCTCATAGCTTTGCCGTCGGCGCTTCCGGCTGCGTCATGGCCGTGATGGCTGCCATCACCCTCTATGAACCCAACTACGAGGTGCTCTTCATCTTCATCGGCAAAATCAAACTCTGGTGGCTCACCCTCATCTTTGTCGCCATCGACCTGATGAGCGTGCAGAAAGGCAATGCCGGTGGCCATATCGCCCATGTCGGCGGCGTGCTGTTCGGCCTGCTCTATATCCTCCTGTATAAATTTTATGAGAGGAGCGGTGCGGATGCCGACCTTCATGAGCCTGCCTCCAAACGCAAAAAGAAATACTACGTCTCCCAAGAGAGCGGTCGCCCCATTAGCGATGAGGACTATAATGAGCGGAAAGCTGCCGATCAGGCACGTATCAATGAGATTCTCGATAAAATCTCTGCCAACGGGTATCCCTCGCTGACAGAAGAGGAGAAAGATTTTTTATTCCATTATTCCAATAAGTCATGAGCGGAAAAAGATTCAGATTTTTCAAGTTGATAGGCAAGCTTCTGCTGATGATTGTCTCGGTGCTGGCACTGGGAGCACTCTTCTTCTCCTTCATGGCCAAGGTGATTCCACCCTCTGTGTCGCACGTGATCGCCTATAGCGGACTCCTTTTCCCGTATATTGTCATCGCGAATGCAATCCTGTTGTTCATCTGGATTCTGGTGGATTACCGATGGTCACTGGTCTTTGCGGTCATGCTGGTCCTCAATGTCAACAATATCGACCGTCATTTCCAGCTTCGAGCGATGGAAAAGCCCGAGACCTGTGCCAACTGCCTCAAGGTGATGAGTTTCAATGTGCACGACTTCAACATCTATGCCGAGACCTATCCTTCCGATGTGAAGAAGATCATCGCCTTCCTGAAGGAGGAGAAGCCGGACATCCTCTGCTTGCAAGAGTACTGCTACGACAAAAACGGGAAGCGTGGGGTGGATGTGACCCAAGAGATCCTGCAGGCCCTGGGACTTCCCGACAGTCCCCGTAACTATCAGGTTAACCTGCCTTTTGAAAACCGCCTGGGCTATCAGTTCGGCATGGCCGTGTTCAGCGCCTACCGCATCGTGGACTGTGGCGTGGTGGAGATGGCCGACAGCTCCTCCAACCGTTCCATCTATGTGGATATTCGCTATAATGGCGATACGGTACGCGTCTATAATGTCCACCTGAGCTCTTTCCATATCAACCAAGACGACTACGAGGCCAGCGAGGCTATTCTGCATAATAAGAATGAAGATGGACAACTCAATGAGAAGGCCGCCAAGCTCTATAAGAAGATAGCGTTAGCCTTTGAACAACGTCAGGAACAGGCCCGCAGCGTCCGCGCCCATATCGACACCTGTGATTCACCCATCATTATCTGCGGGGATTTTAACGATACCCCCGAGTCCTATAGCTATTTCAAGATCGCCCATGGCTTTAAAGATACCTTCCGCTCCAGTGGCAAAGGCACCGGTGTCACCTACAAGGGCGGCGTCTTCCCTTCGTATCGTATCGACTATATCCTGCATTCCAAATTCTATAACGACTTTGGACACACTATCTGCACGGAAATGGATATCTCCGACCATTATCCCTTGTATTCGTATATCTCATTGTTAAATAAATAATTGCATTTTTGTAGATGAAGAAACATCGTATCTTAACCTGTTTGGTGTTTTGGTCTTTTATCTCGATGGCTGTCGTGGGATGCAAGCCGAAGGAGTCAGCTCCCGAGAAGAGCTCTTCGGTGGAGTTGAACGAACAGACCGCTCAGAGCTTTGCCGCCTCTATCGTCCATAGTATGGAGATGGGGGATGCCGCCGCATTCAACAAAGCGATTGATCAAGCGCATATCAAGATGCTGGTTTGCGACAACTCTATCGTTTACAGTGGCTTTGATGTGGAAGGCGGACAGGCCTATTTCGAACACTGTCTTCAAATGGGGGATCAAGTGGTGAATGCGCTGGAACACGGGGGTGATTTCGCTTTTGTCCGTGCTTACCAAGAAGACGGCCACCAACATGTCGTTTTCAGAATCTACAATGACTACATTATCGATTTCTACGACTGTTTGCTGGATACGGTGCAGGGCAAGATCATGATTGAAGACTGCTATGTCTATAGTCTGGGGACGCAGTTGTCTGAGAATGTGAAATATAACATGCTGTATAATCTGCTGCTGCAGACCAATCCGGAGAGTGAGGTAAAATGGCTTCGGGAGGCTGAAGAGCTGACGGCCAGCAGTCGCCATCGTGAGGCTGTCTCCCTGCTGAAAGCCCATGAGGAGGAGCTGAAGGACTACCCGCTATTCTACCAACTCTACCTCGTCAACCTTTATCAAGATAATCCCAAGACATTCCTCAGTCGTCTGGATGCTTTGAAGGAACGTCTGGATCCCCGTTACCTGCTTTTCCATCAGCTACATGGCTGCTATACAGGCGGGGATGTAGCGGGCACAGAGCGTACGGTCGAGCAGATGATAGACTATACGGGTGATGATCCCATCTACCTCTTCTTGTTAGGACAGGCCTATGAGAACCATAAACAGTATGACAAGGCGGTTGAATGCTATGAGATCTTGGATAAGTCGATGCCTCTCTTCTGGGATCTTTGGCAGAGCGAATTGGCCTGTTATAAGGTTTTGAAGGACCAGGAAGCCTACGATCAGTGTCTGCGTCGTGGTGAGGAGGTCTTTGGCCTTGAGGAATAAGCCTTGCTTTTGTTCGTTTGTCGGGTGACCGGTTGCGCTTTCGGAAAGAAGAAGGCGTGCTGGTCGCGGCGCTCGTGGTCGCTCTTGGCCACATGTACATCTTTGCCTGTGTAGGGATCATATTCCAGATAGTACATGGCCGTGGAGTAGGTCATCGGCGTTGGCGTGAAGGTCTGCACCTGGTCGGTCATCAGATGGTGTTCGCGGGCTATCTTGCTCAGTTCCGACATCTTGGCCAGCGTACATCCGGGATGCGCCGAGATGAGGTAGGGGATAAGCTGCTGGTTCTTGCCGCAGCGTCGGTTCTCCTCCTGGAAGAGCTTCATGAAGTGCAGGAACTTCTGGAACTCCGGTTTGCGCATCAGGCGTACCACCTCAGGGTCGGTGTGCTCGGGCGCCACCTTGAGTCGCCCGGAGACGTGCTGGTCCACCAGCTGGTGCAGATAGCGTTTCGCGCCGCTGTCTTTTTCATCCAACAACAGTTCATAGCGTATGCCGCTGCCGATGGTGATGTGCTTGACCCCCTGTAGCTTGGCGACTTTCTGGTACAGCTCGATCATGGGCTGATGGTCGCGACGCAGGTTGGGGCATATCTTGGGGTGCAGGCAGGAGGGACGGGTGCAGGTGCGGCATAACTCCAGGTTCTTGCCTTCCATGCGGAACATATTGGCGGAAGGACCGCCCAGGTCGGTGATATGCCCTTTGAAATAGTCGCGTTTGGTCAGGTCTTCGGCTTCGGCCAGGATGGAGGCATCGGAGCGGGAGGAAACCTGTTTGCCCTGGTGGGCGGCGATGGCGCAGAAGCTACAACCTCCGAAGCAGCCCCTATGGATGGTGATGGAGTTCTTGATCATCTCGAAGGCTGGCACGGGGCCCCGCTTCAAGTACTTGGGGTGCGGCGCGTTCATCATCCGGTCGAAGAGCGCAAACTCGTCCATCTCCTGTTCCGTGGCTACGGGGTAGGGTGGACGTATGACCACATAACGGTCGCCGTGCGGCTGTATCATAGTGCGCTGCTCCCGCTTGTTGGTCTCTGTCTCAAATTTGACGAAGTCCTGGCCATACTTGCGCTTGTCTTTCAGCTCCGCCGCCAAGGAGTGCAGCATGATGGGTGCCTCCTCATGGAAAGGGGTGATGTCATCGGTCACAAAGCCGATCTGCCGTTGCTCGGCAAGATGGTCGCGCCAGTCGGGACGCTGCAGCAACTCCGCGATGGCCAGGATGGGTCGCTCGCCCATGCCATAGACGAGGATGTCGGCCCCACTATCGATGAGGATGGAGGGCTTGAGCGTGTCGCTCCAGTAGTCGTAGTGCGACAGCCGCCGCATGGAGGCCTCGATGCCGCCGATGACCACGGGCACATCGGGGAACAGCTGTTTCAGGATCTTGGTGTAGGTGACGGTGGCGTAGTCGGGACGGAAGCCCGCCTGCCCGCCCGCCGTGTAGGCATCGTCATGCCGGAGGCGCTTCTGGGCGGTGTAGTGGTTCAGCATGGAGTCGATGTTGCCCGCCGTGACGCCAAAGAAAAGCCGCGGCACTCCCAGCTTCTTGAAGTCGCGCAGGTCGTCTTGCCAGTTGGGTTGCGGCAAGATGGCTACGCGCAAGCCCGCCCGCTCCAGCACCCGCCCGATGACCGCCGGTCCGAAGGAAGGATGGTCCACGTAGGCGTCACCACTGACCAGGATCACATCCACGTAATCCCAGCCGAGATAGTCCAGCTCTTTCTTGATGATCGGCAGAAAATGCTTCTCCATGACAGGCTAATGAATGACTCTCATTTCGGAAACGTCCAGACGAACTTTTAACCACTTGATGATGGCCTCTTCCGTCTGCGGATGAGCCGCCCCGTCTTTCCACTTGAAATAGACGGTGGGGATGGTCTCATGAAGGCCCGTCTGCGTGTTGAAATAGGATAAATCGTCTATGGCAAAGGTGACCAGGGTGGGATGTTGGACATACAACTCTTTGGCAATCTGGTCGGATAACGTCTGCGATTGCTCGATGCTGCTCATCTTGGTGCGTAACGACTGGATGATGGAGTCCTGCAGTTGGATGACCTGATCCTTCTTGTCAAGCATGTTCTCGATGATCTCGTTCTGCTTGGTGATGTCTATCGTCTCACCCGTCTGCTTGATGATGAGCTTGGAGTTCTTAAGACCATAGTCGGTACGCATGCTCTGTTGCAACTCGGTGATGTCCGTGGAAGAAAGTGGTGCACCGACAATAGACATGGTGATGGATGGCTCCGTGCGGCTGAACTCGCGCTCGACGTTGAAGACCTGCCGGTTCTCGAAGTATGGGGTGTCTTGGATCTCGGTGACGAACTTCTTGGATTGCGACTGGAAGGCGGTCTCCCGTATCATGTTGATAGCTGCGATGATACTTGGGATGATGACGATGACGGTGAAGATGGTGATGATCCGCTTGACGGTTGTCTCCCGCTTCTTGTCCACGTATTTGGTTTGCGGGAAGCCGAGATAGCGTACGAACAGGAAGGTGGCGAGGGCGATGAAAAAGGAGTTGATGAAGAAGAGGTATAGTGCGCCGAAGAAGTAGCGGAACTGGAAGGTGGCAAGGCCGTAGCCTGCGGTGCAGAGGGGTGGCATCAAGGCGGTGGCGATGGCCACGCCGGAGATGACCGCCATGGGCTGGTTCTTGCGGGAGAGAGCCACGATGCCGGCCGAACCGCCAAAGAAGCCGATGAAGACATCGTAGATGGTCGGGTTCGTACGGGCCAGCAACTCCGACTGCGCATCTCCCAAGGGAGAGATGAAGAAGTATAAGGTGGAAGCTAATAAGCTGATGACCACCATGATGACCAGGTTCGTCAGGGACTTGCGCATCAGCTCCTCGTCGAAGATGCCGATAGCCAGCCCAAGACCATTGATAGGGCCCATCAGTGGGGAGATCAACATGGCGCCGATGATGACGGCCGTGGAGTTCACGTTCAGACCGACAGAAGCCACGATGATGGCAAAGAAGAGAATCCAGAGGTTCATGCCCTGGAAGGTGACACTCTTGGTGATGTTGTCGATTGTGGCTTCATAATCAGTGTCCTCCTTCAGTTGCATGAGCTGGAGGAGTCTCTTGAACCAGTAGCGCATCTTTTTCAAGAATTGCGAAGGCTGTTTCTCTTTGGGCAAGGTGCTGTTCATCGGTGTGGTATTTGCTGGCCAGACTAGCAGGAAGTCAGTCGCTCCAGCACTTTCTCTATGGAGAGTGCTTCTTGAGTTCCGCTTCCCATGTCTTTGATGGTCAAGGTGTTGTTGTTTCTTTCGTTTTCTCCTGCCATGATGACAAACGGGATGCCTTTGTTGTTGGCGTAGGTCATCTGTTTGCCGATTTTGGCCTTGTCGGGATAGATCTCTGCGGCGATGTCGGCTTTGCGGAGCGCACGCAGCGCTTTGAGAGCATAGAGCTCATCCTCTCCGCCGAAGTTGATGAAGAGAGCCTTGACAGGGTTGAGGATGTTGTCGGGGAACAGGTTGAGTTCGTTGAGGACATCGTAAATGCGCTCGGCACCATAAGAGATGCCCACGCCCGACATGTTCTTGAGACCGAAGATGCCGGTCAGGTTGTCGTAGCGTCCGCCGCCGGAGATGCTGCCCATGGCCACCTCGTCAGCCTTGACCTCGAAGATGGCGCCGGTGTAGTAGTTGAGTCCGCGGGCCAGGGTGATGTCCAGCTCGATGTTGTTGTGCAGCTCCATAGCCTGGGCGTAAGCCAGCATCTCGCGCACCTCACGAATGCCTTGGAGGCCCGTCTCGCTGCCCGCCAGAAGGGTGGAGAGCGTATCGAGTTTGGCGGTGGTGTCCATGTGGGTCATCTTGAAAATGGCGTCCAGCTTGGTGATGGCCTCGGCGCTGATGCCGCGCTCCACCATCTCGGCGCACACGCCGTCACGCCCGATCTTGTCCAGCTTGTCCATCGCCGTACAGAAATCGACCATCTTCTCGGGCGCCCCGATCATCTCGGCAATGCCGCTGAGGATCTTGCGGTTGTTGACCTTGATGGTGACACGGATGCCGAATTGGGTGAAGATCTCGTCGGTGATCTCAATCAGCTCGGCCTCGTTGAGCAACGCGTTGCTGCCGATGATGTCGACATCGCATTGATAGAACTCACGGTAACGTCCTTTCTGTGGCCGGTCGGCGCGCCACACGGGCTGCATCTGGTAGCGCTTGAAGGGGAAGGTGAGCTCGTTCTGGTGCTGCACCACAAAACGGGCAAAGGGCACGGTCAGGTCGTAGCGCAACCCCTTCTCGCACAACTCGGTGGCCAGCTTGTTGACCGACTTCTCAGAGTCGTTGAAGTCGACCCCCTTGGTGAAGTCGCCGGAGTTGAGGATCTTGAACAGGAGACGGTCGCCCTCCTCGCCATATTTGCCCATCAGGATGCTGAGGTTCTCCATGGAAGGAGTTTCGATAGGCAGGTAGGCGTGTCGGTGGAAGACAGTGCGGATGGTGTCAAAGATGTAGTTTCGACGCATCATCTCCGTAGGAGTGAAGTCGCGAGTTCCTTTGGGAATAGAGGGCTTTACGATGTTCATAATGCAAGAATGTCAGTTTCTGTAAATAGATGGCAAAAATAATAAATTTATTTGGAATGCCGCATATCCTCGACCAACCCCAATCTCCCGCCATGAACAACGTCTCGGAGAGACGTAATCTCATTAACCCCAGACTAAACGCAGTGCAGTCTGGGGAAGGACAGCGCCCCAGTCATCGTCGCACCGCGGGAGTTCCTTGCCCTAAGACAATGCACGCACCAGGTGCGAAATGGAGGATCTCCACAAGATGCCATCTAATATCGACACGCTGGTGCCATCATGTATATCATCACCCTAAATTGTCTGCGTCTACCAAACTCTTGCCCCTGTGGGGCTGCTCAAGGCATAACTATTATCTATCATCCTACCAAGCTCTTGCCCCTGCGGGGCCGCTCAAGGCATAACTATTATCTATCATCCTACCAAGCTCTTGCCCCTGCGGGGCCGCTCAAGGTATAACTATTATCTATCATTCTACCAAGCTCTTGCCCCTGCGGGGCTGCTCAAGGAATAACTATTATCTATCATTCTACCAAGCTCTTGCCCCTGCGGGGCCGCTTAAGGAATAACTATTATCTATCATGCTACCAAGCTCTTGCCCCTGCGGGGCTGCTCAAGGTATAACTATTATCTATCATTCTACCAAGCTCTTGCCCCTGCGGGGCCGCTTAAGGAATAACTATTATCTATCATTCTACCAAGCTCTTGCCCCTGCGGGG
>JAGCGA010000029.1 GCA_017649855.1 Bacteroidales bacterium | reverse complement strand
TTGAAGGGATCGCCCACGGTGTCGCCCACCACGGTAGCCTTGTGGTTGTCAGAGCCCTTGCCGCCGAAGTTGCCTTCCTCGACATACTTCTTGGCGTTGTCCCAAGCACCACCGGCATTGGCCATGAAGATAGCCAACACGAAGCCGGCGCCGAGGCCACCCACGAGCAGACCGAGCACGCCGGCCACGCCGAGGATCAGACCCGTACAGATAGGAGCCAAGATAGCGAGGATAGAAGGCAGCAACATCTCGTGCTGAGCACCCTTCGTGGAGATAGCCACACAACGGGCGTAGTCAGGAGTACCCTCACCGGTGAGGATGCCCTTGATCTCTTGGAACTGACGACGCACCTCCTCCACCATCTTCTGGGCGGCGCGACCCACGGCATTCATCGTGAGACCGCAGAACAGGAAGGCCATCATGGAACCGATGAAGACACCCACGAGCACCTTCGGGTTCATCAGGGAGACATTGTAATACTCCATGAAGTCGATCAGGCTGGCATTGGCAGTGTCCACCATACGTCCGTCACCAAGGTCGAGGACAGAGGTGCCGATACGCTCGAGGGCCATCTTGATCTCTTCCACGTAGGAGGCGAGCAGGGCGAGGGCGGTCAGAGCGGCGGAGCCGATGGCAAAGCCCTTACCGGTAGCAGCGGTAGTGTTGCCCAGAGCGTCGAGAGCGTCGGTACGTTTACGAACCTCAGGATCCAAACCGCTCATCTCAGCATTACCACCGGCATTGTCGGCGATAGGACCGTAAGCGTCGGTAGCCAAGGTGATACCCAGCGTGGAGAGCATACCCACGGCAGCGATACCGATACCGTAGAGACCTTTGGAGAGGTTGACGGCGTTGAATTCGATTTGGAAGCCGTTGGCGCACAGGAAAGCGAGGATGATAGCCACACCGATGGTGAGCACTGGGATGACGGTGGAGATCATACCCAAACCGATACCGGAGATGATGACCGTAGCAGGACCCGTCTGGGAGGACTCAGCCACCTTCTGCGTCGGCTTGAAGGATTGGGAAGTATAGTATTCCGTTGACTTACCGATAATGACACCAGCGAGCAGACCCACAACCACAGAGAGGGAGACCTGCCACCAAACGATATCGGCGGAGTCTTTGAAAAGTACGTACATGATGCCGAAAGTGGCCACAGCGATGAGGACAGCAGCAGTGTTGGTACCACGGCTCAAAGCTTTCAGAAGTTCAGTCATGCTGGCCTCTTCTTTCGTGCGAACGATGAAGATACCGATCACGGAGAGGATCACGCCGACAGCGGCGATCATCATAGGAGCGAGGATGGACTTCATCTGCATCTCAGCGCTGATGGTAGCGAAAGCGGCAGCACCCAAAGCCATCGTGGAGAGGATAGAACCAGCGTAAGACTCGTACAGGTCAGCACCCATACCGGCCACGTCACCCACATTGTCGCCCACATTATCGGCGATGGTGGCGGGGTTGCGCGGGTCATCTTCAGGGATGTTGTACTCGGTCTTGCCCACGAAGTCAGCACCCACGTCAGCAGCCTTCGTGTAGATACCGCCACCGACACGAGCAAACAATGCCTGCGTGGAAGCACCCATACCGAAGGTCAGCATGGTGGTGGTGATGGTGGTCAGCGTGGCATGCTCACCTACCAGCTCCAACAGACCTGTGCCGTTGAGGATCAGGAACCAAGCGGAGACATCGAGCAGGGCAAGGCCCACCACGGTAAGGCCCATGACGGCGCCACTGCGGAATGCCACCTGCAAGCCTTTGTTGAGGCTCTGGCGAGCACCATTGGCGGTACGGGCGGAAGCGTAGGTAGCCGTCTTCATGCCTAAGAAGCCAGCCAAGCCGGAGAAGAAACCGCCGGTCAGGAAGGCGAACCACACCACTCCGTTCTGGAGGTGGAAGATGGACATGATCAAGAACAACACGGCCAAGATGACGAACACGATGGTCACCACCTTGTACTGCTGTTTCAGGTAGGCCATGGCACCTTTGCGCACATGAGCCGCGATTTCACGCATGGTAGGAGTACCCTCATCTTCCTTCAACATTCTGCGATAAAAGAAGAAGGCAAATCCCAATGCTACGATGGACGCACAAAACACGATCCATACATACTTTACAAGATTTTCCATAAATAGTTGAATTTTAATTGATTAATTATGATAATGATTCAATTCTATCCTTTTACAAAAAAACATGCAAAAATAATAAATTTTATAAACTAAGAAACTAAGAAGTTAAGAAACTAAGAGAGGGATAGCTCAATGCCGTAGTCATGGTTCAATGTCATAGTCAAAGTTCAAAGTTCAATATCATAGTTCAATGTTCAAAGTTGATGCCCTAAAAAATTCTTTTCCCTGCGTTTTGTATGACAATTAATTGTAGTTTTGCCAATCAATCCTATTTATTCACCTTATAAAAATTCAAACATCATGGCTGCCATATTGAAAACCGGATACGCTGTCTATCCATCGGTCTCCTTAATGGGTTTCAAAATCGATTCCAAAACCAAGAAGAAAAAATTCGCCTTCATCAAAGAACTCCTGTTTGGCGACTACATCAAACCTTACATAGAGAACAACGACTACGTGAGGATAAAGGTTACCGAGAAGAACCAGGAGGTGGAGTACATCAAAGTACGTTGCCGAAATGCCGACGGCTACATCAAAGAATCGGAGATGCAGGCAGAGCGGATCCTGGAGGTCAACTTCATCGATGTGGGACAAGGGGACGGATGCCACGTCGTGACACCCGACGACAAGCACTTTCTCATCGACGCCGGCGGCTCCGACAACATGTACCGGTATCTCAAATGGAGATTCAACCTCAAGACGGCCAAGGTCGCCCCGCCACCCTTCTCTATAGTCATATCGCATTCTGACACAGACCACTACAACGGGTTTGGCCAGATATTCAACAAGACGGATGGCACCGCCCAGCAATTCTCCATCAAGAAGGTGTATCACAACGGCATGGTGGAGGCCAGCGGGTCCAAGCTCGACTCCTTAGGCACCGTGATCACCTACAACAAGCACAAATACATCACCGACCTGTGCGACACCGACAAGGATTATCAGAACCGGCTCAAGAAGATCGAGAAAGCCGGCAACTATATCAACTTGTTGGAAAAGACGTCAGCCCCCAAGGAGGCATTGCGCCTCGGCTCCAAGCCCATCTATGAAAAGAACAACATGAAGATGGAGATCATGGGTCCTGTGGCGGTCAACATCGAGGGCAAAGACGCACTGCCCGTCATCGACAGTGACAAGGGCAAGACCAAGAACGGCCATTCCGTCATCATCAAACTGACCATCGGCCATCTGAGACTCTTCCTGGGCGGCGACCTCAACACCGAATCGGAATACCACCTCATCCACCACTACTCCGGCATCAACGTGGCCGACATCAAGAAGAAGCTGAAGGGCAAATCGCTCAAAGAGGACAAACGGAAAGAGCTGGAGGCGCAACTGGAGGAGGCCATCCTCAAAGCCAGGGAGAACCTGGGCGCCGACATTGCCAAGTCGTGCCACCATGGCAGCGCCGACTTCACGAGCGAGTTCCTGCGGGTGCTGAACCCCATTGTCACCGTCATCTCCAGTGGCGACGAGGAGCCGCACGTGCACCCGCGTCCCGACACGTTGGGCACCATCGGCAAGTTCAGCCGTGGGGAGCGCTCCCTGATCTTCTCCACCGAGCTCGCCCGTTCGAGCAAAGAGTTTGTCGAGCTGCAGAAGTCCAACTCCACCAAAAAGCGGGAGCGCACCGTGACGGTCTATGGCATGATCAACGTGCGCACCGACGGCGAGAAGGTCATCATCGCCCAGAAACTGGAAAAGCCGGCTGCAGGCCGCAGCTGGGACATCCACAAGCTGGAATGGAACCCCGAGAAGGGCGCTTTTGAATACAACCAATACTTGAAATACGAATAGTACGGCTTCTCCGGCATCCCGCATGGCAGGCATCTACCTTCATATCCCCTTCTGCGCAAGCAAGTGTGTCTATTGCGGTTTCTACTCAGTGGTCTCCACGGCCCGCCGTGAGGAGTACCTCACGGCGCTGACACGGGAGATGGCACTGCGACAAGACTATCTCAGGGGTGCTGACATCCGCACGATCTACTTCGGTGGCGGCACCCCCACCCTACTCACTCCCGATGAGGTGGCCGCGCTGCTGGCCGACCTCCGTCGGCACTTTCCCGTTGCCCCTGACGCGGAGATCACCATGGAGGGCAACCCGGAGCAGCTCACCCCTGACTACTGCCAAGCACTCCATGCGCTGGGCGTCAACCGGCTGAGCATCGGGGTGCAGTCGTTCCACGACCCCGTCTTACAGTTCATGAGGCGGCGGCACACCGCACACGAGGCCATCGGGGCTGTGCACAACGCTGCCGCCGCCGGCATCACAAACCTCTCCATCGACCTGATCTATGGCGTCTCCGAGCGCGACGACAAGCAGTGGGCCGACGAGCTTCAACATCTCGCCACGCTGCCCATCCAGCACTTCTCGGCCTACGCGCTCACGCCCGAGGAGAACTCCCTCCTCTACAAACAGATCCAGCACGGGCGCCACGCCCCCGTCGATGAGGAGATGGCCACCCGCCAGTACCGACAGCTCACCGACTACGCCCGCGAGCTTGGCTTCGAGCACTACGAGGTCTCCAACTTCGCCCGCCCCGGCTTCCACTCGCGCCATAACAGCGCCTACTGGGACGGCACGCCCTACCTCGGTCTGGGCGCCGCAGCCCACTCCTTCGACGGAAAGAGCCGACAGTGGAACGCCAGCAACCTGAGCCAATACCTCCACGACATCGCCGAGGGCCAGGACTGCGCCGAGCGGGAAACGCTCGCCCCCACCGACCAGTACAACGAGACCCTCCTCCTGCGCCTGCGCACCCGCGACGGCCTCGACCTGCAAGCACTGGCAAGGGAGTTCGGAGAACAAAGACGCCAGGAGCTACTCGCCTATTTTGAAAAAGAGGTCCCCCACGAGCACTACACCCTGATAAAAAACCGGCTCTGTCTGACAGAAGCCGGTCTATGGTTTGCCGACGGCATCGCCGGAGGCGGATTCGTGGAATGTTAGCAGTTATCAGTTTCCTTAAGCAGTCCCGCTAGGGACAAGAGCTCGGTAGAAAATGGTTATCAATTTATCAGTTTCCTTGAGCAGTCCCGCCAGGGACAAGAGCTCGGTAGAAAAGCTAATGGCCAATAGCTAACAGCCGAATTCCTAATTGCCGAACCGATAGCCCACATTCAAGGACACATTCCAATACGGATGGTGTACCTGTTGGGTCGGTGTGTCCGGAGTCGGATTCTCATTCACATAGTAGAAGGCCTTGTATCTACCAAAGGCAATGTCTGTGAAGAAGTAGAGATTCTTCATCGGGGTGGTCACACCCAAACGAAGCAAGCCGCCGAAGGCGAACTTGTCGCTCTCGCCTCGAACCCAATAATAGGTCGTATTCATATAGTCATAGGGATTCCCTTTCGTGGCCGTGGCAAAGCGCAAGTCAAAGCCAAGACCGCCCATAAAGGCACATTTGTGGATGTAGTCGCCAGCCACCATCAAGGCGCCGAGGTCGAGGTGCAACGGACCGGCAAAGTCATACTTCAAGGCTGCCAGACCGCCGATGGCCAGATTGGCGCTCTTGAGCGGCACTGCAAAGTCGAAGCCCACGCCCAAGCCGAAGTAGTTGCGATGGGTGAACTCCAAATCCAGACCTGCATTGATACCGATAAAATTCGTCCGATGGGCCGTCACGATCTTCTCTTTCACCTCCGTGACTTTGGAGGCACCGTTGTCGGTATAGTCGCCAATAGTCCAGCGCACCTTGCCCTGGTGGGCACTGGGCACGTAGCAGGTCAGGTTCTGCCAACGCTTGATGAGCTCCTGGGCCATGGTCTCGAACTGCGCCTCCACCTGGTTGAAGTCGTTGAGCAGAAACGGCTCCTCAGAGGAGATGCCCTCAAACACAGACTTATAGAGTTGGTTATCCTCTGCCACATCATTGCCCTTGATAGCGATTACATAGCTCTTCAGCGGCGCACCTTGGATGGGACGGTTCACCACCTCGTCGCGCACATACTTGAAGTAGGGGTTCTCCAGACCCTTCTCAGGCAAGCCGAGAGCCGGATCGGTGGAGTGGTTGTCGTAGCCATCGGTAAAGGAGACCATGCAGGCATAGTCGAACTTCTCCTTGTCCTTGTTGGGCAGGCGGTTCACATAGTTAGAGATCATATCCGCACCCTTGCGCATGGCATAGTAGAGGGCGGTGTTATTGTAGAGGGTCAGCCCTTGGATGAACTTGATCATGTCGTCGCGGGTAGCCATGGTGAGCGGCTCGATGTCATAGACCATCTTGTCGGCGTTGCCCATGGTGTTGAAGCCCACCACACCCAGACGGATACCGCCATCGGGAGAGGCGTTGTAGAGGATGTTGATGAACTTGGTGGCACTGTTTTTCAGCTTCTCGAAGTTGGCTTCTCCCAAGGAGTTGCTGCAGTCGAGGACCAGCATGACAACCATAACCTTGTCGGTCTCGAAGTTCTGTTGGGCATCTTTCACCTCGCTATCGCGTTGCCAGCTGTACTCTTTGCCGTCATACTGCCATTTCCAGAATTTAAGACCACCCTCGAAGCCTTCCGGACATTCGGTTTGAGCCTTGTCGAAGGTGAACGATATGGACTCGTCTTGTTCCACCTTGCCATAGATGACATCCTTGGGCGTGAAGGTGATGCCTTTGGAGGTGATGTTGGTCAGTTGATAGACGAACTGCCCACGGTTGTCCTTCGTGATGGAGTAGTCGCCCTCAATATAATACTTCGCCTTGTCAACCTGCGCAAAGGCGGCGCCGACGAAGCAGAAACAAGCCAAAAGAAGCATTAACTTTTTCATACTGATATAATTTACAACTTATAATAACTGCAAAACTTACAATTTAGTATATCCTTGGAGAAAGAGACTTCTACAAGAAATGCAAAAATAAGGAATGCTGGGAGACAATTGGTGTCTTTGAAAAATAGTTATCAACCGTGCGGATTGAATAATAGATAATAGTTAATAGATAATAGTTGGTAGTTAATAGTTGGTAGGTCGGGGCCAATAGCTAATGGCTACGGCTAATGGCTAACGGCCAATGGCTAACGGCCAAAATTCATAGATAATAGTTGGGATGGGCAGATTGGGAACGATGACGTTGAACTACATCCTCCCTTAGTATCTTCGTTCTTCTTTGCGCCCTTTGCGCCTTTGCGGTCTTTCTCTTTGTGTCCTTTGTGCCTTTGTGGTCTCCCACTTTGAACTTTGACTATGACTATGAACTTTGAGTTTTGCCCCCTTAATTTCTTAGTTTCTTAACTTCTTAGTTTTTCTTTGTGTCCTTTGTGCCTTGGTGGTTCTCCACCTTGAACTTTGACTATGAACATTGAACTACGGAGGTACCCCTTAGTTTCTTAACTTCTTAATTTCTTAGTCTTTCATCGGATTCATCCCCCCCCATAAGGCACGTCACGAACGAGCCCCCAACACTTCAACGCTTCACCACCTCTATCATCATCACCACGGGCTCGCGGCCATCCACCTTGTCGCCGTCGCCGGCCACGCCGTAGGCCATATAGGAGGGGATCACCAGTCGCGCTTTGCCTCCCGGCCGCAGCAGGCGCACCGCCTCGTGCAGGCCGTTGATCTCTTCAGACTTGGCCACCTTGAAGACCTTCTCGCCATCTTCTTCAGAGTCATAGATCTTCTCTCCCGACAGCAGGAATGTCTGGTATTTCAGATGCACCATGTCATCCTCCTTGATCATCTCTCCCCTACCCTCATCGAGGATTTGCACATAGAGGCCCGTGCCTGTCTTCTCCATCTTCCACCCGTAACGCTGGATGAAGAGCTCAATCTCCTCATTTTCAAGATGGATGATGCGCTTGTTGCCCTCCACATAGGGAGCTTCCACATCCTCCTGAGGCTCTTTGGAACTCGTCACCACCGTGCCGGTGGCAGCGGGCTTTCGGCAGCCGGCCAAAGCCAGCAGCACAAACAAAAGGCAGCATGACAGGGGAAATCTCATCATCAGTATCAGTATTTGCCCTCGCGGACGGTCTTTTCAAAATGAGCGATGGCCTCTTCGATGGTGCCATGATAGAAGGCACCCGCCGCATTGTGGTGACCACCGCCATTGTAGTGGTCGCGGGCGAAAAGGTTGACATCCACCTTGCCCTTGGAGCGGAAGGAGACCCGTATGCGGTTGTCACGCTCCACGAAGAATGCCGTGAACTCCACTCCTTTGATGGTCATGCCATAGTTGACAAAGCCCTCCGTGTCCCCGATCTGGAAGTTATTGTCCACCAGTTCTTGTTTGGTAAGGTACATATAGGAGGCGCCATATTCGGGCATGATCTTGAGGTGGGTCAGGGCAACCCCCATCAGGCGGAGGCGGCTCTCTGTATAGTTGCTATACACCTTCTGGTGGATGGCTTCACCATTGATGCCGGAAGCGATGAGGCGACCCAGCACCTCATAGGTGCCTGGATGGTCACAGGCATAGGCCATAGAGCCAGTGTCGGTGATGATGCCCACATAGAGCGCCTCGGCAATGGCCTTGCTGATCGGCCTTTCTGGCGTCATGCAGCGGTATAGGAAATTGTAAACCAACTCGCTGGCGGAACTGGTGAGGTGCGTGGTGTACATCACGTCGCAGTTGATTTCGGGTTGCACGTGATGGTCAATGAGCACCTTGAAACCCACGAACTTGGCAATGCTGTTCTGCAGGTCCTGGCCTGCGCGGTGGGGTGCGTTCATATCCACCACAAAGAGCATATCCGCCTCCTTGATGGCCTTGCGGGCCTTGACGAGATGCTCCTGGGCCACGATAATCTGGTCGCTGCCATCCATCCAGTTCAGAAAATCCGGAAAAGCATTCGGGGAGACCACCGTCACCTCATAGCCATCCTCTTTGAAATAATGGTACAAGGCCAATGCAGAGCCTAACGCATCCCCGTCGGGGTTGAAGTGAAAGACCACACAGATCTTCTTGGTTTTTTGCAAGGCCTGTTTAACCAGATGTATGTCCTGTTCGTTCACGTCTATCGGATTAAGAAAGTGCAAAGATATAAAATATAATATATGGTAAGTATATCCTAAATTTTAGAAGAGGGTGAAAAGCACATAGAGCCAGTGGGCGGCGATGCCAGCGCAAAGGCCTCCGATGGTGTGCGCCGTGATAGCTTTGGAGATGAGCTTGCGGTAGCCCAGCGAGTCCAGCATGGCAGCGTGCGTGCTCAGGAAGCCGCTCCAGCACATGCCCATGGCGGTACAGACAGCAATGGCATTGTTGTCGATGATGCCGGAGGTGACGAACTTGGGAATCAAACCCAGGGCAGCGCCCACCGCTCCCAAGGCGGTGATCGGGAACGCGATCAACTCGGCATGGGTGAAGCCGAAGAGCCATTTGAAGATAAAGTTGATCTTGCCCACCAGGTAGGTGATGACCGGCACGCCCTCGAAGGCAGCACCGGTATAGGTGCCATCCGCGCTGGGCCCGAAGGTCAGCATCATCACGATGGTGGAGATGACCAGCACACCGGGAATGATGGAGATACCAATCTCCACACCGCTCATACCACCGTCCAGGATGGCATTCAAGGTACGGATGAAGACTCCCTGCTTCTCCACTTTTTCTTCCTGCACCTTCTCTTTCTCCTCCATCTTGTCAAACACAGGGGTGTCCAGCTCAGGGAAACTCTTCAAGGTAAAATGCTGCATCAAACGGGTGGAGACAATACAGCCGATGAAGGCTCCCAGCAAGCCCACGCCGGCACCGGCACTGAAGCCCTGACCGATCATAAAGGCCAAGACCACCAGACCCATTCCGAACGAGGTGCCGAAGTTGGTCAGCGACACCAACTGGTATTTCTTGAAATACTGACTGAAGTTACGGTCCTTGGACAGCGTGATGATGGCGGGATTGTCGCTCAGGAAGGTCATCACCGCACCCAAAGAGGCCACACCGGGCAGGTTAAACAAAGGTTTCATCAACGGACGGAGCAACTTCTCCATCAGCTTCACAATGCCATACTCCATGAAGAGCTTGCTGATAGCCCCCATCATCACCGTGATGGCCATGATATACAACACCGTCTCCATCAACAGATGATAGGCCGTCTGCAAGAAAGAGTTCAGCATCTTCGGCAAGGTCATCCGGGTGGCCAAAATGCCAAAGAAACCAAAAAAGATGACTGAGAAGATAATCATCTCCCTCAACAGCTTCCTTCGATAGGGCGTCATCTTGAGATCGTCTTTCACTCTCTTCAGATCCTTCTTCAGATCGATCTCCTTCACCTTGTCGAGGTCTATCTTCTTCAACTTGCTAAAATTAATCTTTCTCACTTTGAGTCGAATATTGTTTCTTGAAAAACTTGAGAAAATCTATCTTCCAGGTAACACCCAGATTAGCATTGAGCGTACGGGTTTTCATTTGGGGATATGACTGCGTGTCGGTCATGTGCGCCATGGCCACATAGCCATGCAAACGCACGTTGGGGGCCTTCAGCGGACTGTACTCCAGTCCCAAACCATAGAAATAATGGGTTCCGAAGGAGGGGAACGATTCGTCCATGAAGGTCATCGTCCAAGGGTCATCGCCGTGGTTGTACTCATAGCCACCCTTGGCAAAGAGGTTGAGTCCCTTGTACAACTGCACATCCAACCGGCTGACAATCAGATAATACTGGAACCACTCATGGAAGTCGTAGGTCTTATGTACGAAATCCACATACCAACCCACCTTGTCAAACGAGAGCTTGTTGCCCAGCACGATGAAGCTGACCCACTGGTTGTCGGTGGTTCGGCGATAGAGGTTGGCAGAGTACAAAGTCTTGAAGTGCTTATAGTTACCATTCCAGAGGAAGTTAAAGCCGATGAGACCGTCCTTCCAATCCGCGGCGGTGCGCACGTAGGGTGAGTTCCCAAAGCCAAAGGTGAGGGTGTTCTGCTCTTTCTTGTCGGTATAGGAGAGGGAGGCGCCCAGCTGGAAGCAGTAGAAGTCGCCCCAGTACTGGGTGTAGTAATAGACATCGATAGGCGGGGCGTCGTACTCAAAGCCGCCCACGGGCAGGGCCTCTTTGCCGAGACGCACATGCCAGCGCGGGTGGAACTTGTACTGCAGGTAGAGGAAGTCGGTGTTGTCGAACAGGCTGACACTTCCCGGATGGGCGATGATACGCTGCCGGAAGAAGAAGGAGAAGTCATGCCCCAGGTCCCCGCCCAGCAGCAGGTTGAAATACTTGCCATTGAAGCCGAACTGATGGTCAGCAGGCGTGCCGAAGGGGACAGGCTCGTTCTGGTGGTAGAAATAGTCGAAGTCGGCACGGGCCTCCAGTGAGAACTTGGTCAGTTTAAAGGGAGTTTCCGACTGTGCAGGCGCCGTCATCAGTAAACAGGTCAGGCAGAGGGCGCCAAGCAGAGAGCATATCTTTTGTTGCATACGGGATTACGAGTTACGGACAGCGATTTTGAGATTATACGAGGTTAGAGAAGCCCATGAAGGCCATGGCGAGGATGCCGGCGGTCAGGAGTGCGATGGGCACACCTTTCATCCCTTTGGGCACCTCTACCAACTCGAGCTGCTCGCGCAGACCCGCGAAGAGGACGATAGCCACGATGAAGCCGATGGAGATGGCCACCGCATAGAGCGTGCTGTCGAGGATCGAGAAACCATGACTGGCGATGACCGGCTGCTCCGTCACCTTGATGGCGATACCGAGCACGGCACAGTTCGTGGTGATCAGCGGGAGGAAGACGCCCAGGGCCTTATAAAGCGAAGGGCTCATCTTCTTCAGCACAATCTCCACCATCTGCACCAGGGAGGCGATGACCAAGATGAAGAGGATGGTCTGCAGATAGGTGATATTCAAGGGCACCAGCACATACATCTGCAAGGTGGAGGTCACCAGGGTGGCCAGCGTCATCACGAACAAGACGGCCACGCCCATGCCGAGGGCGGTGTTCACCTTGCTGGAAACGCCCAGGAAAGGACAAATACCCAGGAACTGTACCAGGATGATGTTATTCACCAAGACAGCTCCGATAATCATTAAGATATATTCCATAACTTTCTATTTTTCAATATTAATACCTTGGTTTTTGAAAAACTTATGCGTTAGCTTGTCTAGCTTTTCGCTTGGCCTCCACATTGTTCAGGATCTGGCGCACGGCGGCCATCACAAAGCCATAGACAATGAAGGCGCCGGGGGCGAGCACGAACAGCAGCATATTGTAATGGGAGGGGATGAAGGTGAAGCCCATGAAGGAACCGGCACCGAGCACCTCGCGCACGGCGGCGATGAGCACCAGCGAGATGGTGAAGCCGATACCCATGCCCAGACCATCCAGCAGGGAGTCAAAGACCAGGTTCTTGCTGGCGAAGGCCTCCGCACGACCCAGCACGATACAGTTGACCACAATCAACGGGATGAACACACCCAGGCTGGCGGACAATGCCGGCAAGAAGCCTTGGATGATAAGGTCGATCATACTCACGAAGGTGGCGATGATGACGATGAAGCAGGGGATACGGATCTTGTCGGGAATCACATTCTTCAGCATGGAGATCAAGATGTTGGACATCAGCAGCACGAAGGTGGTGGCTGCGCCCATGCCGAGGGCGTTGTTGACAGACGTGGTGACGGCCAGGGTCGGACAGGTGCCGAGCACCAAGATCAAACTGGGGTTCTCCTTGAAGAAACCTTTGGTTAATATGTTCAGCTTACTCATGATAGACCTCCTTTACTTGATTATAGATGGCAACGGCGCGGTTCACGGCATCGCAATAGGCTCTAGAAGAGATGGTGGCCGCCGTGATGGCATCCACATCGCCGCCGTCCTTCGTGACGGAGATCTTGAAGTCGGCGGGGTTCTTGTGGTTGAACTGCTCGGCGAAGTTGCTCTTGTCTTTGTTGATCTTGTCACCCAAGCCAGGGGTTTCGCTGGCCTTGATGACTTCGGTATTGGTGATGGTGCCGTTGGCATTGAAGCCGACCATCAGGTCGAAGCGGCCGGCGAAGGCCTTCTTGGTGTAGGTCTCCACGGCAACGCCATAGATGGAGCCGTTGTCGTCGAGTGCGATATGGACGGGCAACTCGGTGTCGGTGTCGTCCTTGATGACCGTGTCAATCATCTCGCCCTTGAAGTCTGGGATCACCAGCATGAGGGCGCGCTGTTTCTTTTGGAGCTGAGCCTGTTCAATAGGCTCTTTGGTCAGGGCATAGACACCCGTCAGCGCCAACCCCGCAACCAAGGCAATAAGGGTCAGCACCAAGACCAGGCGTAATAATGACGGTTCTTTTTTCTGTGACATATTGAAATGGTTTTAAGGGTTATTTGGCATACGTTTTGGGTTTGAACCAGCGGTTCAGCAGGGGCACCATGGCGTTCATCAGCAGGATGGAGAAGGAGACTCCCTCCGGGTAGGCGCCGAAGAGGCGGATGATGATGGTGATGAGACCGCAGCCAGCGCCGAAGACGAGCATCGCCGAGGGGGTAGTTGGGGAGGTCACCATGTCGGTAGCCATGAAGAAAGCGCCCAGCATCAGACCACCCGTCAGCAGATGGAAGAACGGGTTGGCATATTGGGTCGGATCGATGAGATAGAAGATGCCGGAGAAGATGAATACCGTGAGGATGAAGGCAACGGGGATGTGCCAGGTGATGACGCGCTTCCAGAGGAGGTAGGCGGCACCGAGCAGCAGGGCGATGGCGGATATCTCACCGAAACTGCCACCCATCTGGCCCACCAGCAGGTCTAGATAGCGGGGCATCTCACCCATGTTGACCGCGGCACTCTCCTTGAGGATGCCCAGCGGGGTCGGTCCTGTGACGGCATCCGCGAAGCCCCAGATGGGGGTCGGCACCGGCCAGGTGGTCATCGCCACCGGGAAGGAGATCAGCATGAAGACACGCGCCACCAACGCTGGGTTGAAGAGGTTGTGGCCCAGTCCGCCGAAGGGCATCTTGGCAATGCCTATCGCGACCAGGGCACCTACCACCATCATCCAGATCGGAAGGTTGGCCGGCACATTGAAGGCCAACAGCAGACCCGTCACGACGGCGGAGCCATCGCTGATCGTCGTCGGAACCTTCATGATAAAGCGCTGGATCAAATACTCGAAAAGCACACAACAGCCCACAGACACCAAGGTCAGGACAATCACCGGGAGCCCGAAATAGAAGATCGACACCACAAGAGCCGGCATCAGCGCGACAATCACTGACACCATGATCTTCTGCACGGACTCGCCACTATGGACGTGTGGGGAACCGGAAACATTTAACAGTTTGTTCATCTTTCTTTATTTTGATTATTGATTATATTCTACAAAATGCCTTTTAACGCCATCAGCTCATACTTGGCCTTCAGCAATTGGATGTGATGCAGCTCCTGGTTCATGCGCGACTGCAACTCGTCATTATGCTGCTTGATGTAGTCGAACACCGTGACCGTTCCATTGGCCAACTGGCCGGAATAGGTGTCGGTCAACTCCGCATACTTGGCCGTGATGGAAGAGTCCAGCTGCAACAGCTTCTCAATACGCACAATCTCATTCTGCTTCTCCTGGATGGAGATCATGTTGGACTTCCGGAAGTCGGCTTCCTGGCTGGCCAGCACCTCTTTCTGGATGTCAATCACCTTGCCGAATCCGGAACTGCGGGCCCAGTCGATCAAGGGCACCTTCAAGGTGACGCCCGTCAGGTAGTACCAGTCGGGACGGCTCAGATAGAATTGGTAGTCGGGACGGCCATATCCGCCCGTGGCGAAGAGGGCGACCTTGGGAAGACTGTTGGAGAGATATATCTTGCGCTGGAAATCCATCTGTTTCATCTGGTTGTCAAATAACTTGTATTCCAGACGGGCATTCGTATCCACATTGGCGACATCCGGCAACTCGGGCATCAGGAACTCCGCGTTCGAGAAGTCTTTGCCCGTCAGAATCTCGAGGGTGGACACCAACGACTCCTTGTTGGCCTGCAACTCGTCGTGGGTCTGCTGCATCTTGAGCGCCTCCACCTCCAGCTGTGACAAGGTATTCTGCGGAATCACACCCTCCTGAAGCATCACCTTCAGCCGTTTGATCTGCTCGGCGTAGGTGTTCTGCACCGACTGGATGATGCCCATCTGCTTGTCCACAATCAACAAGTTGAGATAAATGGAGACGATCTTGTCCTTCATCTCGTTGAGCGACAAATCTATCTTAGCGATCTCAGCCTCGTTCTGCAAGCGGGCGAACTGACGTCCGTAGTGCATGCGGAAACCTTCAAAGATCACCTGCTCAAAATCAAGACCGATATGGTATTGCATCCGTGCCACGTTGACATCTTCCGTCCAAGGATGCGGATAGGTGACATCCACATTGCCGTACGAGAAACGGCCGTTGATGGATAGTTTCGGGAAAAGATAGGAGGACTCGTTATTCAGCTTGGTCTTCAGAATCTGCTCATTCAAATCCTTCTGCACATTGGCAGAGGTCTGAGAGATAGCCCATTGCTGACATTGTTCCAACGTCACATACTCTTGTGATGACAGTGTTAGGGACATGCACAACAAGCCCCAAATCCATATAGATTTCTTAAAAAAACTCTTCACCATAGTAAAGTATAAAGAAGTGGCAAAAGTAACATTTTTAGCCTTATCTCCGACAAAAAAAATACGATACTGATGAAAAGATAACCACAAAGGCACAAAGGACACAAAGAAGAACTAAGAAATTAAGAAACTAAGAAACTAAGGGGGAGGGCAAAGTTCATAGTCATAGTCAAAGTTCAAGGTTCCAACCGATCACTGATCACTCTTATCTCACGATCGTCAGCGATCCATTGTAGTTCACCGTCTTGACTTTGCCCTTGTAGTAGAAGCTGTAGTAATAGACCCCGTCACTCAGGTTGGAGCCGTCGAAGAACTGTTCGCCCAGCATGATCTGCCCGTCGCGGGCGTAGGTGTCGTAGTTCTTGGCCGCATACACCTGCTTGCCCCAGCGGTCGTAGATGTACAGCTTGTTGGTGCGGTACTCGTCGGGGTCCTCCTCGTTGATGTTCGTGTTCAGGTTCTGGATCGCGAACACGTCGTTGATGCCGTCCCCGTTCGGGGTGATGATGTTGGGGAACACCAAGTCCTGCTCGACGACCACGGTGTGGGCGATCTCGCTGTTGCAGCCCGAGGAGGTCACGATGCTGAGGGTCACGACATAGTCGCCCCATTGCGTGTAGGTATGCACAGGCGAGAAAGTGGTGCTGTCCATCGTCCCATCGCCAAAGTCCCAGATGACACCTGCGCCTGACGACATGACCGAATCGGCATAATTGGTGAAAACGACCTCGCCATTGGTCTCAGCCATCAGGGAGATCTCGGGAGAGGCCTCGAAATCCGCTGTGGGCTGGAAGTTAGCCTCTATGAAGTGAGGCACATACAGGGAATCGACACAACCGTAGGGCGTGGATAAACGGAGGAACAACGAAAAGACACCCGGCTCGGTAAAGTCGAAGGTCGGGCTCGCATCGATGGATGCATAGGCCACCTGGCCGTTCGCATCATAGAGATACCACTCATAGTAGCAAGAGTCGGGAGTACTATGGTCGGTGATGTGCACCGAGAGGGGCACGCAACCCTGCAGAGGTCCTGACTCGAAATCTATCTGGGGTTGTGGCACCGAGGTGACCCGTACTGTATCGTGCCCGGCGCACTGGTATCGGCCATTGGAAGAGGTGCCGATGATGCTCACATCGTAAACACCGTCCGCAAGCACATAGATGCTACTGGTAGTATCGCCCGTATTCCAGAGGATAGAGACATCTTGCGGCACACTGTCCAGCGACAGCACTGTCATGTCGCCTTGGCACAGGTAGATGTCTTCGCCCAGGTCGGGGTTCATGCTCTCCACGATTTCCACATTCATCACCACCGCATCGTCCACCCCATAGGGGTTGACGACGATATGCTCCAGGGAGTCAGATTCGGTGAAGTTGACGCCATACCAAGAAAATGGCAGGTTATAGGAACAGATGGCGGTATCCTCGAAATGGCGCACGAGTACCTGTATGGTATCGGTAATGCCACAATTGGTCAGCTTAAAGAAGGAGATGTCATCCAAGCCGAAGTCGTTACCGCCACCAGCCGTGTTTTGGTTGATGATGGAGATGGTGGCCTGGGTGTTGGTTCCGCTGTTCCAGACGATGTAGAACAGTTCCCAGGTGTTGGTGACACCATATTGGGAGGGGGCGGTGAAGACATTGCCAAGCTGCTGGCCGTTGATGCTGAACTGCAGCTGTGCCCACGGGCTCAGACACACAGAGGTCACCCACGTGGAGAAGGCATAGTCGGTGTAAGGTGTCACTGGGATGGTTTGCGACCATACCACGGTGCCGGGCGAGGTGGCCCCATTGATGATCATATAGTTGCCGTTGCCAGTCGTGTGGTCGGTGGCTCCCCGAAAATCGGAGTGGTAGTTCTGGGCGTTGCTCCCCACGTAGTAGGTCGCCTCGCCCCAGAGGTTGTTGTTGAGGGTATAGCTGCTGGTGAAGCCCACGGAGCCCTGTTCAAAGTCGCCATTGCCGATGAGGTTGATACCCGTGTTGTAGCCGGAGACAAAGACGTACATCGACTGGTCGGGCGAACAGACCGTCTGGGAGGAGGTGGTATTGGAGAGGTTAGCGGCAGGCGACCATACATAATAGTCGGCACCCGTACAGGTGAGCGTCACACTTTGTCCAGGGTCAAGGATCACGTCGGGAGAGGAGACGATGGTAGGCTGTGGCGTCAGGCTCAGGTGGAGCGTGATGATGCTGTCGCAACCCGTAGGGGTGGGCGCTGTGCGGACGAAGGTCAGATTGGTGCCGCTCGCCAGACTATCGGGTGGCAAGTTGAAACCATGTTCGGTATAGGGATGCCCTTGACAGCCGGAGCCATAGACCGTCAGGTAAACGGGTTCGCCCACCAGTAGCGTCATGACCACCAGGCTATCGCTACCATCGGAGGCGGTGAGCGTCACCGACTGCGTGCCGGGCTGGTTGAAGACGATGCCGTTCCAAGTATAAGGAAGCTGGTCTGTGCAGATGCCCGTCTGGACGTAGGTGGTATCGCCCAAGGTGCGGTGCACATCCGTGAGCGGGAGCACTGGATGGCTGGCAGCGCGGGCAGCGGGAAACCACCCGATGAGCAGCATCGCTATCCATAGCAGATGAGCACAACGAGAGAATATTCCCCCACGCAAAACAACGGAAAAAGTATAAAAGGGTGAGTCTTTCGACATTTTAATATAAGGACTTCCAGTTATCAATTTAGAACTATGATTATTTTTGCAAATAAACAATGTTTTTCTTACAATTCCATTATCCGATAGCGGGCAAAAATGTTCCATTTCAACGATTACAAACGAGATATCAAAGAGCTAACAGGTAACTATGGACAATGTGCCTGCAAAGATAGAAAAAAAATGAAAACCTCCGCCTCGTTCATGCCCGCATTCACATCTTATAGACGATCAAGCAGCCATTTTGTTACACTATAGCATAAAAATCCCCGCCCTACGGGCACCCTTCCACCCAGGAAAGGGAACTGGCATCCCTGCGATGACTCAATTCCCTTTCTGGCAAAAGGAATGTTCGCAGGCCGGGGAGTAGAAACAGCCAATGGCTAATAGCTAATGGCTAACAGCCAGCCTATCTCTTCACGAAGTTCTTCGTCACCACGCCGCCGTCCGTCGTGACACGCACATAGTACATGCCGTCGGCCAGGCCGCTGACGTTGATGCGCAACGGGTTCTCCGTGCTCACGATCGTGTTGATCAATTGACCATAGACATTATAAACCTCCACACCCGTGATCATGATGTTGGCGTCGCTGATCTCGACGCTCACCATCTCCGTCGCCGGGTTCGGATAGAGCGTCACGCTCTTCTCCAGCCAGTTCTGGACACCCACATTGTCGGTCTGGATGGTCACAGTGTTGGACTCATCGCTCGTCAGGCCGTTGGTGCAGTGGGCCACCACGTTGAACTCGTAGGTCACATTAGGCACGAGGTCGGTCAGCGTGTGGGTTGTAGCATTGGCAGTTGTGGACGTCCATTCACTCTCCGTGGTCTGACGGTAGTTGACTTGCCATTCGGTAGCCGTGTTGGGCTCCTGCTGCCAGGTCAGGATGACCGTCGTGTGGTTGTCCTCATCCAAGGCGGCCGTCAGGTTGGTCGGGGCGGGACAGGTCTGCTGCTCTTCTTCTGTCGTGAAGGTGACCGAAGCAGTCCAGTCGCTGGTGTTGTCGGTGTCGCACACGGCCTGCACGCGCACTTCATATTGGGTGTTGGGGGTGAGACCCGTCATGGCGAAGGAGGTGGCATTGGTGGTGGCACTCTGCCATACAGTGGCGGATACAGCCTTATACTCCACGTTCCAGGAGGTCTCGGCACCACCAGCGGTCCACGTGGCCGTGGCCGTCGTCTGACCCGGGTTGTTCACAGCCAAAGCCGTCGGCACTTCGCAAGTGTCAGGAATTGAAGCATTACAATTAGGTGTAAAGGTGTAGGTCGTGTAGTTATCCATGTCAGTAGTCGAGTACTCTACCGTGCCGTCCGGTTTCGCAACCGTGATTCCAGACGGGTGACCCATCATGTGGAAAGGCACGCCACCTCCAACAATGTGCTCTAAGGAAACAGGGATGTTATCACACAAGTCAACAGTGGTGGTGTAAGTGTTGGCAGGAGGAGCAAAAGAGAGAACTGCCACAACAACATCACCCTGCGTCACTCTGAGTGTGTGGCCTAGCCAAGCGTTATGACTAGAGGTCAGGGTAAAGGTGTAGGAACACTTGTCAGCAGGATCGCACAATTCGGTGGTAAACGTGGTGGAGGTGCTGGAGGAGTATCCGTCAGTTCCACAATCCGCCTTGATATACACCGTGTATCCAGTGGCCGGGATCAGACCCGTGAAATCGTAAATATTGGCACTTGTGGTCACCATAGTGCTTGTACTGTCGCCAGGGGTGAAGCCGGTAGGACCGTATTCAATGATATAATTCGTGGCGTTGCCATTCCATGTGACAGAGGCAGAGGAGCTGGTGATACCGTAAATGGTCACGCCAGTGGGTGCCGGACAGGCATCCAGGGTGGTGAAGGTGCGAGAGATCATGGAGGAGTATCCTTCGTCCCCGCAATCGGCATATATGTATACCGTGTATCCGGTTGTCGGAGTCAGCCCTGAAATGTCATAGGCATTGCTGTCGGTAGTCACAACGGTTCCTTCGCCGGTTCCGGGAGTGAAGCCGGAAGGACCGTATTCAAGGACATAGGACAAGGCGTTGCCACTCCAGTTGACAGTTGCAGAGGTAGTATTGATATTGTTAACGGTCACGCCGACAGGTGCTGGGCAGGCCACCAAGGTAGTGAAATGGATCGTGAAGGTGGCATCTGCAACCATTCCAGGTGCACAAGCTGTCTCCACATACACATAATAGGTGGTCTGGGCATCCAGGTTGGTCAGGTCAACCGTCGTGGTGGTTGTGGTCATGGTATTCCAAACCGTGTCAGCTGAGGCTCTGTAATAGACCACCCACTCGGTGTGCGTGGCATCATGATCCACAAAACTGATGGTTGCCGTATGGTTTCCAATGTTGGAAACTGTCACACTGTCTTTCTCCGGAGAAGGACAATCGGGGATCAGCTCCACCGTAAAGTCATCCAAGTTACAGGACTCGGGTGCATTGGAGCTGGTATAGCGCAAGGCGATTCGACCACTCGTCACACTGATGGTGTCAAAGTCAAACGGTCCCATAAAGTTACCACCGTGGCCTCTGGGGCCAGGGGTTCCGGCATCAGCCAAGGGCACGAAGGTGGTCGGATCATCCAGATCGGTGATGACACCCACCTCAATATGGCTGACTGAAGGAATCGTAGCAGTAGCCCAGAAGGAGAGTCGCAAGTCATGGATGTCATTGGTGAATTCCGGGAGGGCCAGCATAGATGTGGTGCCCTTGAATTGGGCCGTATTAGAACCTGTATGAGCGGCATAGGAGTAATTCACATACACAAATGGAGAGCCTTGGTAAGCATTATCTACCACAGGGCGGGCCCAGCAAAGGAACGGCTGGATCTGGCTACCGCCCACATTCGTGTAGGATTCGAAACCTTCCGTCCAGGGATTGCCTGCTGAGATGGTAATGGCATCACAACCCGTCATGAAGGGACACTCGGTGGACAATATGGATGAGTCGTTGCCACAAAGAGAACGAACTGAGGCACTGTATGAAGTGGCAGGAAGAAGGTTGTTGATCGTAATGGTCGTGTCATATACAACATAATAGACGGTTTCGTTATTGCCAATCAGATATAAGCCATACTCATTGGCACTACTGCTGGCATCCCAAGTCAAGGTCACCTCATCCGGGCCGATGTTGGAGGCATGCAGGTTGGTGGGGAAGTTACATTCGGGGATCTCCTCCACCGTGATGTCATCAATATAATAACCACAACTGATGGCATTAGACACGCGGAAGGCGACATGATAGCCATCACCTGTATAGTTTGCCAAAGAGACATACAAGGATGCGTATGCATAGGTAGCATAAGAAGACAAGTCGATGGTGTCAATGGGGGCGAAGGTGGTAGGATCGTCATAGTCGCTCATCATACCCACTTCCAGAGTGCCCGTATTACCAGATTTGCAGGCATAGAAGTGTACTTGGAGATCATTGATATTCAACGATGGATCAATTGCCGGCATAATGGCAATATTGAAACAGTTGTTGGTATGGTGGAAATCCAGGAAGCGCGAACCGCTGTGAGCATGGTTGTTACTTGGGATATATACATAGTGGGAAGGATCAGAAGCATAGCGGTACCAGCAATAGATGTAGTTCTGTTGGCTGCTGTTATACAAATTGTTGGCATCCTCAAAGTCTTCCGTGTACGGCAAAATAGCAATGGTGCCGCATTCGGTGTGGAAAATGGTTATATCACTCCACATGCTGACATCTGTGGCGGAGCATAAAGCTCTTACCCGTATGCTGTATTCTTTGTTGGATTGCAGTCCTGTTAAAGAGTACTGGTTAGAGGTAAGGTTGTCTAGAGACGTCCAACCAGTATCCGTAGAGGCTTTGTATTGCAACTCCCAAGATGTCTCCGCACCTGCGGACACCCAACTGACGTCTGCAGAATTGGAGGTCACATTGGAAGCGACAAGCGTGTTGGGACGGACACAACTCTCTTGAAGACAAGAGCTGAAGCGTATGTTGTTGGCAATAGGCAACACACCTGCATAACCTTCTGAAGAGGCCATAGGATTGGTGTAAGAATATGGGTAGCTATCATTCATATCGGAAAGACTGATATAGTTCCAGTTAGCATCCGCATGACAATAATACGAAATACTGCAATCAGTGTTGAGATTGTCAACAGCAATGGAGAGAAGAATATTGTCAGTGCCATTGTACTGGAGTGCAGAATCCAGTTGGATATCAAACCAATGGTCAGGGCCTGTGCCGCTTATAGTCACATTACCAGAGAAAATATGATGGAAAATCACGGTCTCAGAGGGAAGAATCCAATCCATAATATAGGAATTGGTCACTTGGGCAGCATAGATATCCCAGTGGCGCACCCCAGAGCCGGAGGCACATTGGAAAGAAAGAGAGGTAAATGAAGCAGAATCGCTGCCCAACTCAGATGCCAGTATTATCTGTTGGCTATAACCATATTGATAACAATCGTCAGCAGGAAGGCTGTTGTTGTAACTGCTGCTAATCGGAGCAGCCACCGTAACACTGGACATGGAATTACAGATGGTTGTAAAAGAGACTGATACAGTATCACTAGTCTGTCCATTGGTACAAGCTGTGTAGATGCTGACCTGGTAGGGGGTCTGTTCCGACAAGCCCGTCAACAAATAGGTAGTGTCTGTGGTAGTGAACGTGGTAATTGTGGATTGCGACAAGTCTGTGACAATCAGATGATACTGATCAGGCGTTCCAACGATGGTAGGACTCCACGTCAAAGTGGCATTGGTGCCATAAATATAGTCAACCTGCAGGTTGGAAATCGGAGAGCATTGCGGGGCATAATCGATAGTCAAGTTGTCAATATTCATGGTACAATAGCTGGTCGCTGCGATCTTGATGGCAATGTAACGTCCGGTATCTTGATAGTTGGAAAAATAAGCTGTACACAACTCATAGGAGGAAGCAGCGGCAGGAGTGACGGTTTGCAATGCAGTGAATGTGGACATATCCGTAGGATCGGTCATGACACCTACCACAAAGTATCCGTTTGTTGAAGAAATCCTTCCGTAGAATTGGAGCATTAGAGCTGACAAATCTAATTGGTCGCTTAATTTAGGCAGAATCAGACAAGGTACATTGGTGGCATTATCATCATATTGATAGTTAGAGGTGTACAAAGAGCGACCTTGATAAGCAGAAGAGGTACTGACTCTCGGATAATTGCTGTTTGCATTGTTTTTCTCATAGCAATCCGGCAGACCACTGGAAACAGACTCGAAATCCTCAAAAAATGGAATGGAATAGATGCCGCAACTATCTACATATGTAATCAAGACTGTATGGTTCTCGTGTACATTATATATAGTGTAAGTGGGCACTAAACCGACGGAAATGTTGTCTACCTCCACATCCGTCAACTTCCAACGTGCCGTGTTGTTGAAGCTCATCACGAGGGAGTCGCTGGCAAACACTGAATAGACTCCATTAGCGCCGTAAGGAACCACCAAAGCGGAAGCATCAATCGTATCTCCATTCACATCCACAGCGGTAGTTGTAACCGTATAGTTGTTGTCCACATAAACTTTCGCTTCTCCCAAGGTTCCACCGGGAAACAGCATGATATTGGCCACACCTTCCCCAAACTCATCGCCATAGACAGGGGTGCCATTCAGCGTCACCTTGACCACACGATAGTTGACATCGGGCGTGACCACCAGCGTAATGGCATCAGAGCCGCCACACGGCACTGTGAAGCTGCTCTGGTTTAGCGTGGCGTGCGTCACACCATCGGAAGTTGGCATGACTTCAGCCGTGATGACTGCCTGGGGATAGACGGTAACGGTGGAGGAAAGGGTATCCGTATCGCCTGTAATGGAGAAGCACAAGACAGTATAAGTAGTGGTAGTGGTAGGAGCCACGGTGATCTCCGCTGTCGTGTCACCCGTACTCCAGAGATAGGAAGAATAGCCATAGGCCGACAAGGTCACGTTCTCCCCGACGCAGAGCTCTGCGGTGGTCGGAGAGAGGCCCGCCATAAACGACAAGATAGGATAGCCGTCATTCAAGCCACAGTCTCTTATAAAGGCGCCGCCCAGAAGGGTAATCATGCTGTCAGATTGCATAATATCCTGTGAAACCGCGGTGCCGTTGCTGCTGCCACTTCCGCAAACAAAGGTATAGGATGCATAACAATTGCTGCAACTACCAAAACTGGACCAAGCGTATAGGCTACCCGCATTGCTCCCGACTCTGCAAAGCGTACCTGCAAAGTAGCAGTTGGTGAAATGCTCATAATCCGCGTTGCCACCCAAACCACCAATATAATTGCCGGACACATAACCCGTGACGCCACAATTCTGCACATAGTTGCCACTTGAATTGTTGTAGGATGCGCCAATAATACCACCGATATTATTGCCGTTTGATCCTTCTATACGTGCATTAATCACCATACAGTTCCGGATGTACACTTGCCCGCCAGCACGGGTAAACCCGACAATGGCACCCATCATACCTTTGGATTTCAACACAGGGTTGACTAATACCAGGGAATCAATGGTCGAGGGGTTTTTGACAGAGCAGAAAAGACCCGCATGATAGGTGTTGCCCTTGTCGCAATACAAATTATAAATGGTGTGCCCGTGACCATTAAACTGGCCTTGGAAAGAATAGCCCGTCTCTGGCGACTCGCCCGTGGGCGAACCGCCGCCAATGGGCACCCAGTTGTTCGTGGAGTCGCCCGTGGCGTTGAGCCAGAGGTTGTTCATCAGGTTCAACGTCACACCGTTGAAGGTCGTGGTGCCGTTGTTCACCAACTGCGCCACGCCCGCCAACTGCTCCGCCGTGGTGATGTTAAAACTGGTCTGGCTGGCATCGTACCACGTAATGTCGGCCGTGCCGTTCCAGACATTCTGAGCCCGCACCTCCATAGACAAGCAGATAAGGCTCAACAAACCTAAAACAAAAAGTAGCTTTTTCATCATCGTATATTTTTTAGTTTGACAATAATTCCCGTCGTCATGCCCGGGAAAAATGTCAACAAAACCGTACACGATGATGTATGTGGCAGTGTCAGCTTACCTCCCGAAGCTTTCTCCTAAAAGAACTCTGGCAGGTTTTCTGACTTATTCCATCTTTGCGCGCCTTCCCATAAACAAACACAGTGGCATCTTGCGCAAAGACTTGGTTGGAAATCACAGCAGCGGGTACTGTTCAGGATTCTCACCTGATTCCCTCTCGGGACCATTCGTCCCTCACCAATAATCCGCAACAAAAGTACAAAAATATTGAACTTGCCAAACAAAGAGCATTCCCCGTAGGGGGGGGTAAAATTATTGACAATCACTAACTTATATCAAGCAAGGAGAGTTTTGGCGTATGATTTCAGAGAAATTGCCAACATTTTTTTGGATGGCAATATTCAAGAGAGAGGGAGAAAGAAAAGAAGAACTAAGAAACTAAGAAATTAAGAAACTAAGAAATAACGGGGGCAAAGTTCATAGTCATAGTTCATGGTCAAAGTTCAAGGTTCTAACTGACAACTCTTATCGCACGATCGTCAGCGACCCGTTGTAGTTCACCGTCTTGGCCTTGCCCTTGTAGTAGAAACTGTAGTAATAGACCCCGTCGCTCAGGTTGGCGCCGTCGAAGTACTGCTCGCCCAGCATGATCTGCCCGTCGCGCGCGTAGGTGTCGTAGTTCTTGGCCGCATACACCTGCTTGCCCCAGCGGTCGTAGATGTAGAGCTTGTTGGTGCGGTACTCGTCGGGATCCTCCTCGTCGATGTTCGTGTTCAGGTTCTGGATCGCGAACACATCGTTGATGCCGTCCCCGTTCGGCGTGATGATGTTGGGGAAGATCAGGTCCTGCTCGACGACCACCGTGTGGGCAATCTCGCTATTGCAGCCGTCCTCCGTCTCAATATGGAGGGTCACGTTGTAATCGCCCCACTGGGCAAAGGTGTGCACCGGCGACACAGTGGAGGAGTCAAGTTCTCCGTCGGCAAAGTCCCAGTAGAAGCTGTTGGCGGGGTCGGTCAGGATGGACTCTTCCGTGTAGTTGGTGAAGGCCACTTGGCCCTGGGTCTCCGCCATCAGCGAGATCTCCGGCGTGGCCGCGAACTCCGCGATGGGCTGCACGTTGACGCGGATATAGTCCCAGCGGATGATCGAGTCCACGCAGCCGTCCTGAGTCGTCACCCTCAAGCATAGCGTATAATGGCCCGGCTCCTCGATCTCGAAGGTCGGCTCGTACTGGTGGGAGCTCTGGACCAGACGGAAGTCGGGGTCCACCACCAGCCACTCAAAGTCGGCGTTGGCGGGCGTGGAGTGGTTGGTCACGTGGATGGTCAGCGGCGCACACCCCTCCACCACGGTGTTCTCGTACTCCAGGGCCGGGCTCTCGAAGACCTGCACATGGACCGTGTCTGTCCCCGTGCAGGCCAGCACGCCGGTGGTGTCGTAGAACGTGGAGGTGACCGTCAGGGCATAGTCCCCGTCCGTCAGCACCGCAATGGAGGCTGTCTCGTCGCCCGTGCTCCAGTGATAGACCGTGTTGGAGTCCGTCACGTTCATGCTGGGCTCCAGCACCAGCAGGTCGCCATGGCAAAGGCCCATGTCCGATCCCAGGTCGGGGTTCGGGGAGGGATATACCTCCAAGGGGATGAGAGTATCGTACACGCAGCCGTACTCGTCGATCAGGCGGTAGGTGTACTGGATCGTGCCGGAGGTGTCCGGGTTGACGCTGGACCCGTATGCGCCCGGTCCGATGATGTAGGTGGTGTCCACCTGCACATCATACGACCAGTTCTGCGGCAGCAGGGCCGGGTCCAGGGCCATCTCCCACTCCACTATGTAGCCGTTGTCGTTAGACCAGAGGTCCTGCACCTGGATGTACCAAGCCCCGTTGAGGGGACAGCCCACCATGCCGGCAAACGACTGGTTGGGATGATAGACCTGGGTCATGTTCGCCACATCGGTGGAGTCAATCTTATAAGACATATTGCCGTCATCCCAGTAGGGGTTGGCAGTATATTGCACGTTTCCGGGCTCATAGCAATAGCCATAGGTGGTATTGGCATACTGATAGCCCAGGGTGGTGTTGTTGGACCACACATAGTTCCACGGGATGCCCATCGGGTTCTGGCTGGCGTTGCAGGTAGCCACTTCCTGCTGACGATTGGCAACACCCAGGTTCGTCCTGAAATAGTGAGAGATGCCACCCCAGCCGTCGTTCTGATAGTCGGGCACGATGCGGCACACATTGCCGGTCGGGCAGACGAAGGTGATGCGGATATCCTCGATGGCGGAGTGCTCCATCTTGATGCGAACATACAGGATGTCGTTGGGACTGGTGATGGTGGCATTGGGCGCAAAGGAGGTGAAGTTCACATAGGAGCGGTAGTAGTAGCCATACGGAGGACAGCTCACGCCGTCGGGCAGGAAGACCGTGTCGGAGACGCCCAGCGAGGTGATCTGTTCGCTTCCCACAATGTCGAGCTGCACATTGGAGACCTGGTCATAGCCATAGCTCAGCAGCTGCTCATCGCCGGAGCAGAACGGATAGGGCGTGACCACATGACTGATGGGGTTCTGAGAGGTGCGCACCCGAAAGGCGATCGGAATCAAAGACACGCACTGGGCCTGGTCCTCCGCCGTCACCGAGACGTCATAGCCGCGGCCCGGGATAAAGTAGTAGTCCAGCTGGTTGCATCCGACAGAATCGATGTCGTCCAGGAAGAAATCCCAGTGGAAGGTGGTGGTGGCGTCGTTCTGATTATAGCTGAAGTTGTTGTCGGGATAGATACCTTTCACCGCCAGGTGGACGGTGTCATACGGACAGACATCCAGGTAGTAATAGCCGTCGGTATCTATGTGCGGCAGCTTGGAGCAGAGCGCGCTGTCGAGTTCCAGGAAGATGCGCTGGCAGGGCGCCATGCAGGAGGCGAAGAGGGTGAAGCCTCCCCCACCCGCCGTCGCGTCCGACTTGAAATATACCGTCACCGCCCCCGTCGTGTTCTGAATGGTGGCCGCATAGCGGAAGGTGCCGGTAGGATCGTAGTTGCTGTTGTTGATTTTGTGCAAGACTGCAGCGTTGGTGTCAGTGCCGTCATAGAAGATCAGCGTGTCGGACGGGTCTATGTCCAGGGTCTGCACCTCCACCATCACGCTCGCATTGGAGGGATCGTTGGAGAAGATGGTCAGCGTCTGATGGGCGTTGGCCGAATAGTTACCCGTCGCACCCCCGTCGTCATGAATCTGGAAAGAGCAGTTCGTGACGACCGTCTGGCTGCCCATCAGCACTTCGCTCTGCGCAGTGAGCAACGAAGTCAGCAGCAAAAACGACAAAAAGAGTACAAACTTTTTCATAGTAACAAAACAACACCGCAAATGTAGAAAAATAATGTAAAAAAAACATCGGCAAAACCGATGTTTTTTTTGTCAGAATTTCTTCAACTATCTCATGATGGTCAGCGAACCGTTGTAGTTCACCGTCTTGGCCTTGCCCTTATAGTAGAAGCTGTAGTAATAGACGCCGTCGTTGAGGCTGGAGCCATCGAAGAACTGTTGGCCCAGTGTAACCTGACCGTTACGGGAGAAGGTGTCGTAGTTCTTGGCGGAATAGACCTTCTTGCCCCAGCGGTCGTAGATATAGAGCTTGTTGGTGCGATACTCATCGGGGTCCTCCAGATTGACATTGGTGTTCAGGTTCTCGATAGCGAACACGTCATTGATACCGTCACCGTTCGGGGTGATGATGTTGGGGAATATCAGGTCTTGTTCGATGACCACCGTGTGGGCGATCTCGCTGGCACAGCCGTCTTCGGTTTCAATGTGGAGAGTCACGTTATAGTCGCCCCATTGGGCAAACACGTGCGTGGGGGCCACATTGGTGGAGTCTCTCTCTCCATCGTCGAAATCCCAGTAGAAGGAGGAACCGGCTTGGGTCATCACGCTCTCATCGGAGTAGTTGGTGAAGGCCACCTCGCCGTTGTTCTCCGACATCAGGGAGATCTCCGGCATGGCAGAGAACTCCGCGATAGGCTGCGCGTTGACGCGGATATAGTCCCAACGGATCAGGGAGTCCACGCAGCCGTCCTGGGTCGTCACCTTGAGGTAGAGCGTATAGTGGCCCGGTTCTTCGATCTCGAAGGTCGGACTCACTTGGTGCGAGCTCATGGCCACCGCACCGTTGTTATAGAGCACATACCATTCAAAGTCGGCATTGGCAGGGGTGGATTGGTTGTTGATATGGATGGTCAAAGGAGCGCATCCTTCGATAGCGGAGTGGGTGTAGTCGATCTGAGGACTTTCATAGACGCCCACATGGACGGTATCGTTACCCGTGCAGAAGAGGGTCGTTCCGGGCTGGGAATAGTCAGATGTGACATTCAAGACGTAATTGCCATCCGTCACCACGTTAATCGTCTGGGTCTGGTCGCCCGTGCTCCACTGATAAGAGGCATTCGGGTCATCATAGTGGGCATCTAGGGTGATCATGTCGCCATGGCAGATCATGAGGTCGTCACCGAGGTTAGGCATCGGAGACTGGTGCACTTCGAGGGGCATGATGGTATCGAAAATGCAACCGGCGTCATCGACAACATAGAGGGTGTAATCCAAGGTACCGGCGGTGTCGGGCACTATCTCGGTACCGTTGGCGCCTGGGCCATAGAGATAGGTGGTGTCCACCACAATCTGATATGCCCAGTCGGCCGGCATCAAGGAAGGATCCAAGGCGATCTCCCAACCGCACACATAGCCATTATCAGATCCCCAGGCATCTACCACCTCAATACTCCACATACCATTCATGGGGCATCCGATCAGGTTCGAGAAGTTACCATCCGGGTGGTAAACGTTGGTCATGTTCGCCGTGTTCGTAGAGTCCACATACGGGTTAGACACACCGTTGGGGTTGACGGTGGAGATATGGTTACAATCCTCATATACTTTTGAGTTTCCACAAGCATACTGATAACCTTGGTTGGTAGCATTAGACCAGCAATAGTTCCAACACTCACCCATCGGGTTAAGGGCTGGATTACACTTGTCGCTCGTAGAAGCGGTGGCATCCGGCTCATAGTAACGTCCGAAGAATGCATAGGAGGTAGTACTTCCAACCCAGCCATATTCAGAGGCGGGGATGGCGCTAGAGCAACTGGAGGAACCCGACGAGCCGTATTTCTTCATCAAGGAGACATATTGGCCATTCGGGCAGGAGAGGCGGATCCAAACGTCGCCGATGTAAGAGTGCTCGATGGCTAGGCGGACATACAGGATGTCGTTAGCGCTCTGAATCGTTGCAGACGGGGAAAAAGCGGTAAAGGTCACCGGGGAAGAATAGGAGCAGCCGCTACCACAGTCCACGCCGTCCGGCAGGAAGATGGTGTCCGTCACCGCCAAGGTGGTTGCCTGCAAACTCTGCACGGTATCCAGCTGCAGGTTGGAGACTTGGTCGTAACCCGCAATTAAGTTCAGCGAGTCGCCGGTACAAGCTGGTGGCAAGGGTATCAAGCTGGAGATAGGGTTCGCAGAGGTACGTACTCTGAAGACCTGAGGAATATGGGAGGAGCATCCCGTGCTGTCCTCAATCATCAATGCGACATCATAGCCTCTTCCGCCAGGAAATTCAAAGTCCAGGGTGCTATAGCCCACGCTGTCGATCACATCCACGCCCAGATCCCAATGGAAGATAGAGGTCTGGTCGTTTTGGTTATAGCTGAAGTTGTTATCAGGATACTCGCCATAAGAGACCAGATGGAGCACCTCGCCCGGGCAGACCGTGATATAGTAGAAACCATCATCCTCCAACTTCGGATATTTATTGGACAACAAGGTATCAAACATCACGTTGATACGCTGACAAGGAGCTTCACAAAGACTTAAGATAGCCCAGCCTTCTCCACTACCAGCTCCGTCGGATTTGAAGCGCAGCGTCAAAGCACCCGTCGTGTTGGCAATGGTGGCGGCATACTTGATGGTAGGAGAACTGACCTCCGCCACTAAGTCGTTATTCAACTTGGCCAGAATCAAGGAGTCGGCCATCACCGGACCATCATAGATGTAGAGTGTATCCGTGGAATCCACATCAAAACCGTTAAGCTGGATCTCCACAGAAACAGCCGCATTGGACGGGTCGTTGGAATAGATGGTCACGAAGTAGTCCTGATTGGCGCTGTAATTGTTGGCCAAACCTCCATCGTCATAGATGGTGAAGACACATCCCGTATAGACGGTCGTGGTGCCCTGTCCCATCGTGATAACTTGGGAGTAGGACCAGGTCATACAACAAATAAGAGCCAAAAGTGTGAATATCTTTTTCATACTTGGAAAATATTAATTCTTTAGGTTAAGGATTGATTAATAAAGATATTGTTCCAGATTTGCCTGCAACACCCGATCATACTGATTCTTCGGCGGGATGATGACATAGTAGCCTTTGGTGCGCAAAGGATACACCGTATGTCTGAAATTATCCTGCTTGAAATCGTAGAGGTTCGGATTGATAAAGCCCGTGCGGATGATCTCTTCCTCATTGGTCACCACTCCCGGATGCGCATACTTGTCAGGAGACTGCATCTCTATGTGATTGTCGCCCGGCAGTTTGGCGGCGACACAAGCATAGTTGGTCATATAGAAATTCAAGGTGAACAACTGGGCAAAGTCATTGGCATACAGTTGGTCAATCTCGGCCTGTGTGTAGGTCTCCAGCATGCGCGGATTCAGCACAAACTCAGACTTTTGCATTCTTGCCTGACCAAACCCTACCACACAAAGGCTTAACACACAAATCAAAATAAAAACTCTTTTCATAGTACAATATTTTTAGAAAGTGCAAAAATAATCATTTCGATGAAAAATGCAACCCTTAATTGAGATTAATTTTACACCCCTATAGACGCATAATTTCATGAGAATATTTCAGGGGGGAAGAAAAAAAGTTGGCCATTGGCCATTGGCTATTAGCTGTTGGCTAAGGGGGGGGGCGTGTTAATGCAGCAGGTCACCATCCTCTACCATCTGGCGCATGGTCTCCAGCAGATCGTCTTCGGCATAGCGCCCTGCCAGCCGGTCCAGGATCTCGCGCAGGGTTACATCCTGTTGGTAGAGGTCCATGATCTCCTTCCGGATCTCATCCTCCTGCTCCTGCCGCATCCGTTTCTTACGCGCCAGGCACACATCGCAGGAGCCGCAGGGAGTGCTCTTGGTCTCCCCGAAGTAGCTCAACAGCTGACGGCTACGGCAGATATGGTCGGTGGTAACATATTGGATGACGGCTTCCAGACGCTCCTGCGCCCGCTGCTTGCGGTCGTCGTAGTCTTTCGGGTCGAAAAAGAGATGCTTGGCCTCGACCCGGTTTTCCAGGAACATGATCAGAGGGATCTCGCTCTGCGGCTCATAGGTGAGCACCTTGTCGGCGTGAAGGGTCTTCAGCATTTCCTCCACCTGCGCGACCGTGAGTCCCGAGCGCTGGGCCAGCACCTCCTCCTGGATGTTCACAAACTGGGTGAAGACACCGGCGTAGGATCGCAACAGCAACTTCACGAACTCCTCCAGTTGCGGGTGCAACGGATAATAGCGCATCAGCTCCTCCCCATCCATCTTGAAGTGTATCTTGGAGCTCTCGCGCAGATGCTCCGACACCACCAGCGAGCCCGTCTTCTCCAGAAACTTCAGGGCATTGTAGTACTGGGCAGCATCCATCTTCAGCTCCCGGGCATGCTGGGAGAGCGAGAAGGGATAGGTCAGATTCTGGCCCTCCCCCATAGGGATCTTATAATGCTGACAGAGGTGCTCATAGACCTCCCGCACCTTCTCGAGCGTGGGGAAGGAGAGGGTGAAGTTGCGCCGGAGCTGCCGGAGGTCATACTCGTCATAGAGCAGGATCGCGACAGAGGGCTTGAGGTCTCGGCCGCCGCGACCGGCCTCCTGGAAATAGGCTTCGAGCGTGTCGGGGATGTCAAGGTGGACCACAAAACGCACATCGGGCTTGTCAATGCCCATGCCAAAGGCGTTCGTGGCCACGATCACGCGCGTCTTGCCCGTCATCCAGGCATCCTGCTTGCGATCGCGCTCACGGGCCTCCAGACCGGCATGATAATAGTCAGCCGAGATGCCATTCTGCTGCAGGAACTCGGCCACCTCCTGGGTCTTGCGACGGTTGCGCACATAGACGACCCCCGTGCCGGGATAGCGCTGCATGATGCGCAACATGCGCCCGTTCTTGTCCGACTCCTTGACGACAAAATAGGTCAGGTTGTCGCGCTTGAAACTCTTCTGGAAGACATTCTCCTCCTTGAAGCGGAGTTTCTGCTGGATGTCGCGGACCACCTCGGGGGTGGCCGTAGCCGTGAGGGCGAGCACGGGCACCTCGGGGAAGAGAGGCCGGATCTCGGCGATCTGCAGATAGGGCGGCCGGAAGTCGTAACCCCACTGGGAGATGCAGTGCGCCTCGTCCACCGCGATCATCCGGACCGGGATCTTGGGCAGGTTGAGCAGGAAGGTCTCCGTGCGCAGACGCTCCGGGGAGACGTACAGGAAGCGGAAATCGGGGTCATAGAGTGCGTTGCTCATCACAGAGAGGATCTCCTCGCGGCTCAGGCCCGAGTAGATGGCGGCCGCCTTGATGCCGTTGGCCTTCAGATGGGCCACTTGGTCTTTCATCAGCGACACCAGCGGGGTGACCACAATACAGACCCCGCCGAGGGCGAGCGCCGGCACCTGAAAACAGACCGACTTGCCACCACCCGTGGGCAAGAGGGCCAGCGTGTCGCGACCGTCCAACACCGAGAGGATGATCTCCTCCTGCAACGGCCGGAACTCGGGATATCCCCAGTACCGCTTCAGGATATCGTGCACCAATATGGATTTCTCTGTCTTCATTCCGACGGCAAAGATAGCAAAAAAGGGAGGAGAGCCAAACAGGTTTTTTATTATTTTTGCGCTCCCTTATGAAGAGCAACAGCGACACCTCATCATTAGCTCTGGAGCAGCAATCTGTCAGACGTCTGTTCCGCAACTACGCAGTCCCGGCCACCCTGGCAACGGCCGCCAACTCGCTGTACAACATCATCGACCGCATTATCATCGGACAAGGAGTCGGACCGCTGGCCATCTCCGGACTGGCATTGACCTTCCCCATCATGAACCTGTCCATCGCTTTCAGCTCCCTGATAGGCTCGGGCAGCAGTTCCATCGCCTCCATCCGTCTGGGGGAGCATCGCACCCAGGAGGCCAGCCGCGTATTGGGCAACAGCCTGATACTCACTTTCATCATCAGCATTGTGTCCACCGTGTTCTTCCTGACATTCTTGGATCCTCTGCTCATCTTCTTCAAGGCCAGCCCGGACACCCTACCCTACGCCCGCAACTTCCTGAAGATCATCCTCTACGGCATCATCATCGCCAACCTCTTCTACGAGCTCAACAACCTGATGCGCGCCACCGGGCACCCCAGGAAAGCCATGTTCTCCATCCTGCTGACGGTCGCCTTGAATCTCCTGTTCGCCCTCCTGTTCATCTTCGGATTCCACTGGGGCATCAAGGGGGCGGCCTGGGCCACCGTACTGGCCCAAACGGGCGGCTTGATATGGGTGCTGGCCCACTTCCTCAACCCCAAGACGGAGGTGCGCTTCACCCGGGAATGCCTGCATTTCGACTGGAAAATCACCAAGGAGGTATGCGCCATCGGACTCTCTCCCTTCCTCATACACCTCTGCTCCTGTGTGGTCATCATGCTCATCAACATGCAGCTGAAGACACACGGAGACCTCGACTTCACGGGCATCCTCATCAATGGCAAGCCCGTGGCGGGCGGCGACTTGGCCATTGGCGCGTTTGGCATCATCAACAGCATCGTCGGCTTCATGGTGATGGTCATCTTCGGCCTGGCCAACGGCTTGCAGCCCATCGCAGGTTACAACTATGGAGCTGGCCGCATCGACCGGGTACGGGAAGCCTTGACCCTCGCCATCAAATGGGCCACCTTCGTCTCCGTCATCACCTTCGCCCTCTGCATGTGCTTTCCCAAGACCATCACCGGGTTCTTCACCCATGACCTGAGCACCACCCTGATCACAGCCCGCGGACTGCGGCTGTACGTGTCCATGTTCATCTTCACTGGCTTCCAGGTGGTGACCTCCATCCTGTTCCAGTCGGTGAACAAGGCCGGCGTGAGCATCTTGCTGTCCACCACGCGGCAGATCTTGTTCCTGGTGCCCTGCCTGTTGCTGCTGCCGTGCTGGCTCCACACCGACGGCGTCTGGCTCTCCCAGGCGGTCGCCGACCTGCTGGCAGCCTTGGTCACGGGCGGAGTGCTGGCCTATCATCTGCGAAAAGGGGTGCTGAAGGGGTGAATGGCTGCTGGGGGCTCGTTCTCGCCGTGCCCTATGGGATGATGAACCCGATGAAAAACTAAGAAACTAAGAAATTAAGAAACTAAGAGGGGAATCAGTCCATCCCCCCCCCAACAACTCTTAACTCTTAACTTTTAACTCTCAACTAAAAAAAAACGGCTCTCCCTGACAGGACAGCCGTTCAAAATTTATAAGAAATAAAAATGATTAACCGTTGAATACGGTGTCGAGGCTGACGCCACGCACTTGGGCCACGGTGTAGGCATCGCGCATCTTGGAGAGTGCGTCGATGGTAGCCTTCACCACGCTGTGCGGGTTGGAGGAGCCTTTGGACTTGGCCAACACGTTCTTCACGCCCACGCTCTCCAGGACGGCACGCATAGCACCGCCGGCGATAACACCGGTACCAGGAGCAGCAGGTTTCATGAATACGGTAGCGCCGCTGTACTTACCCTCTTGAGCGTGAGGAATCGTACCCTTGAGGATCGGCACTTGGATAAGGTTCTTCTTGGCGTCTTCGGTACCCTTGGCGATAGCCGTGGAGACTTCGCGAGCTTTACCGAGGCCGTAGCCCACGATGCCGTTCTCATTGCCCACCACCATAATGGCTGCGAAGCTGAAGATACGACCACCCTTGGTCACTTTGACAACTCTGTTGACTGCCACCATTCTCTCTTTGAGCTCGATGTCAGTAGCTTTAACTTTCTTGATATTATTGTTTGCCATACTTCTAATGTTTAAAATTTAAGACCACCTTCGCGGGCAGCGTCTGCCAATGATTTAACTCTACCGTGATACAGATAACCGTTGCGGTCGAACACCACCTCATTGATACCGGCGGCGAGAGCGCGTTGGGCGATCTCCTTGCCAACGAGGGCTGACTTTTCGCATTTGGTCACTTTCTGGTCGGCAATGCCGGCGATTTTGGAGGAGGCGGAAGCCAACGTCACACCTGCCACATCATCAATCAACTGCACATAGATGTCGCGGTTGCTTCTGAAGACTGACAATCTCGGACGCGCAGCCGTACCGCTGACGATACGACGAATGCGATTCTTAATCCGTTTTCTTCTATATTCTTTTTTGTAAGCCATAGTAACAATTTTAAAAGGTTATTTTTCTGCTGATTTACCAGCTTTCTTTCTAACATACTCTCCTTCGAAGCGGATACCTTTGCCTTTGTAGGGTTCCGGTTTTCTGTAAGAGCGTACCTTGGTGGCCACCTGGCCGAGCAACTGTTTGTCGATGCAGCTCAGGATGATGATCGGGTTCTTACCTTTCTCGTTGATGGTTTGAACCGTGATCTCCTTCGGGAAATCGAACAGGATGTTGTGGGAGTAACCGAGGCCGAGATCCAGTTGGTGGTCGCCTTTGGCTTCAGCCTTGTAGCCGACGCCGATGACTTCCAGCTTCTTCTGGAAACCTTGGGAAACGCCCGTCACCATGTTGTTCAGCAGGGCGCGGTAGAGACCGTGCATAGCCTTGTCGCGCTTGTTGTCGGAAGGACGGGTAAGATGGAGGTGACCGTCTTCAATGTTCATGGAGATGCGGGGATCCACATATTGGGTCAGTTCGCCCTTGGGACCCTTCACCGTGACGATGTTAGACTTCTCGTCTCTTTTGATTTCAACCCCAGAGGGGATAGCGATTTGCAATTTTCCTATTCTTGACATAACGGTTCCTCCTATTAGCTGATGTAACAAATAACTTCACCACCTACGTTCTGGGCTTTAGCTTCCTTGTCGGTCATCATGCCGTGGGATGTGGAGATGATGGCGATGCCGAGGCCGTTGAGCACGGAGGGCATTTCCTTCACGCCGACATACTTACGCAGACCGGGACGGCTGGCGCGCTCCAAGGTGCTGATAGCGGATTGTTTGGTGGTCGGATGGTACTTCAAAGCGATCTTGATCATCTTCGGGTGTACGTCATCCTCAAATTTATAGTTCAAAATATAACCTTTTTCGAAGAGTATCTTGGTGATAGCTCTCTTCTCGTTGGAGGCGGGAATCTCCACCACCTTATGATTAGCGCGGATAGCGTTTCTCAAACGAGTCAAATAATCTGATATTGGATCGGTATTCATAATCTTATTTTCTCTTTAAGTGAATAATTACCAACTAGCTTTCTTTACACCGGGGATGAGGCCCTTCATTGCCATCTCGCGGAAGTTGATACGGGAGAGACCGAATTGGCGGATATAGCCTTTCGGACGGCCGGTCAGCTTGCAGCGGTTGTGCAAACGGATAGGATTGGAGTTGGGAGGTAATTTCTGAAGGGCGATATCGGCAGCTCTTTTAGCATCATAATCGGAGCCGTTCATGATCTTCTTCAGTTCTGCGCGTTTTGCGCTATATTTAGCAACCAGTTTTGCTCTTTTAACTTCTCTAGCTTTTAAAGATTCTTTTGCCATAATAAACTATTTCTGATTTTTAAAGGGTAAACCAAATTCTTTTAACAAGGCTAAACACTCCTTATCATTTTGGGCGGTCGTCACGAAGGTGATGTCCATACCGTTTATTTTGGCAACCTTGTCGATATCGATTTCGGGGAAAATAATCTGCTCGGGAATACCGAGGGTGTAGTTACCTCTGCCGTCGAAACCCTTGTCGCTGATACCACGGAAGTCGCGGATACGGGGGATGGAGACGGACACGAGACGGTCGAGGAATTCATACATACGGTCGCCGTGAAGGGTCACGCGCACGCCAATCTGCATACCTTTTCTCAACTTGAAGTTGGAGATATCCTTCTTGGACTTGGTGGGAACAGCCTTCTGACCAGCGATCATGGTCATTTCCTGCACACCGGCGTCAATGATTTTCTTGTCAGCAATACCGAATTTGCCCAGACCTTGGTTGAGGCAAATCTTGGTGATGCGGGGAACACGCATAACGGATTTGAAACCGAACTGTTCCTTGAGGGCGGGAAGCACCTCATTAAAATATTTCTCTTTGTATCTAGGTGTGTACATTATTTGATCTCCTCTCCAGATTTTTTAGAATATCTAACTAATTTACCTTTGTCGTTCAAACGTCTTCCCACGCGGGTAGCGTTTCCTTTAGCGTCCACGAGCATCAGATTTGAAATGTGGATGGGAGCTTCTTTCTTGATGATGCCGCCGTTGGGGTTCTTGGCATTGGGTTTCGTAGCCTTTGAAATCAAATTGAAACCTTCCACGATGGCTTTGTTCTCTTTCGGATACACCTCGAGGACCTTGCCCTGATGATCTTTACCCTTGTCATCTCCGGCAATGATTCTGACGATGTCGCCTTTCTTAATTTTCAACTTCATTGTTCTAATTTTTTTTAATGTTTACCAATTGGTCTTTGTCAATTGTATCTTTATTGATGAATAACCATTACAATACTTCCGGTGCCAAAGACACGATCTTCATAAATTGTTTTTCACGCAATTCACGAGCCACAGGTCCGAAGATACGGGTGCCGCGCAACTCGTCGTTGGCGGTCAGCAGCACGACTGCGTTGTCATCGAAGCGGATATAGGAACCATCGCTTCTGCGGACGTGTCTTTTGGTGCGGACCACAACGGCCTTGGAGACGGTACCGGCCTTGACCTGACCGGAGGGGATGGCGCTCTTAATGGCAACGACGATCTTGTCGCCCACGCTGGCATAGCGTTTCTTGGTGCCACCCAAAACGCGGATACAGAGGACTTCCTTTGCACCGCTATTATCTGCAACTGCTAATCTTGATTCTTGTTGTATCATAATTATTTAGCTCTTTCTAAGATTTCTACTAAACGCCAGCATTTGTTCTTGGACAAAGGTCTGGTTTCCATAATTCTAACTCTATCACCAATATGGCACTCATTCTTCTCATCGTGAGCCATAAACTTGGTAGAACGTTTCAGAAACTTGCCGTAGATCGGGTGCTTCATCTTACGCTCCACCTTGATTACGATAGACTTATCCATTTTGTCGCTTACAACGACACCTTCTCTCACTTTTCTAGTATTTCTTTCCATAATTCGGTGATGTTATTTATTTTCATTTAATTCACGTTGACGCAACTCGGTGTGCAATCTGGCGATTGTTCTGCGTTGGTCTCTGATCACATGGGGGTTCTCCAGGGGAGAAATGGCGTGATTGAGTCTCATCTTCACCAAGTTATCTTTTTCGACGGCCAGTCTCTCTTTCACTTCGGCCGTGGTAAGTTCTCTAATAACTGACTGTTTCATAACGCTTAAATTTCTGCTGAATAATCTCTTCTGACAATAAACTTGGTGTGCACGGGCAGTTTCTGTGCACCGAGGCGCATAGCTTCACGGGCGACTTCCAATGGAATGCCGTCGGCTTCAAATAGGATACGGCCTGGGCTGACGCGTGCGGCCCAAGACTCGGGAGTACCTTTACCTTTACCCATACGAACACCCAAACCCTTGGCGGTCACGGGACGATCGGGGAATATGCGAATCCAAAGCTGACCCTCACGCTTCATCTCACGAGTGATGGCCTGACGGGCTGCTTCTATTTGGCGGGCGCTGATCCAGCATTGATCCAGCGTCTTGATGGCGAATGAGCCGAATGAAATCTCCGCACCACGCTTGGTGATGGATTTCATTCTGCCCTTCTGCGGCCTTCTGTATTTGGTTTTTTTCGGTTGTAACATTGCTTTTACTATTTAGTATTTGTACTTATTATTTTATAACCGGCATCTTGGCGTCGGTATTAATTATTGTTTCTGTTGTTGTTACGGGGAGCATTGCCGCCTTTGCGGTTGCCACCTCTGAACATACGTCTTTGAGGAGCCTTGGTGTCCTTGCCAGCTTCCTGGATGGCGAAGAGATCTCTCTTGCCATACACGATCTCGCGGCAGATCCATACCTTCACGCCAATGCAACCATAGGTGGTGTGTGCCTCTACCAAAGCGTAGTCGATGTCCGCTCTCAAGGTGTGCAACGGAATACGACCCTCTTTGAAATGCTCGACACGGGCCATTTCAGCTCCGCCCAAACGACCGGAAGCCGTGATCTTGATGCCCTGTGCCTGCGCACGCATCGTGGAGGAAATGGCAGTCTTGATGGCCTTCTTGTAGGCTACACGACCCTCGATCTGACGGGCAATGTTCTGCGCCACTAACTGAGCATCCAGGTCCGGACGCTTCACTTCCACAATGTTGATCTGAATCTCTTTGCCCGTGAGGACTTTCAACTCTTCTCTCAATTTGTCCACCTCGGAACCTTTTTGACCAATGATAAGGCCCGGACGGGCGGTGCTGATAGTCACGGTGACTACCTTCAGTGTTCTTTCAATGTAAATTTTGGAGATACCGGCTTTGGAAAACTTGGCGTTGAGATATCTTCTAATTTTGTCGTCCTCGACAATCTTACTGGCGAAATTTTTGCCGCCATACCAATTAGAATCCCAACCTCTGACAATACCCAGGCGAATGCCTACCGGATTTACTTTCTGACCCATACTGATTTTAATTTTGTGATTCTTCTATATTATTATTATTATTTTCCGTATTTCTGTCGGCAATCACGAGCGTGACATGGTTGGAACGCTTTCTGATACGGTTGGCACGACCCTGAGGGGCAGTGCGGATACGCTTCAACATACGACCGCCATCTACCATGATGGTCTTTACGTACAAATCGGCGTCCTCCAATCGGGAACCTTCATTCTTCACCTGCCAGTTGGCAACTGCAGACTTCAATAATTTCAAAAGTTTCTCTGCAGACTCTCTGCGACTGTATTTCAATACACTCATTGCATAGTCCACATTCTTTCCACGAATCACATTTGCCATGATTCTGGTCTTGCGCGGTGAGGTCGGATTATCAACTAATCGAGCCATGTACACCGTTTTTCTTGCTTCTTTACGCGCATTTGCGGCTAATTTCTTGTTCGCACTCATTGTTTTATTAGTCTTAATTTTATTTTTATTTACTTAAAAATCAACGGGTTATATACCGTTACCCCTTTGATAATCCATACATTATCAAATTGGCGGCAAAAGTAACATTTTTTTTTATACAACCTACTGTTTATAAATATTTTTTTTTGAGGCCGTTATGTGGACAACCCGCTCTTCCCCACCGCACACTCCACATTGGCCTTTAGCCATTGGCTATTAGCTATTTAGAAAAAATGACGATTGTAAGTTACCACGGGCGGCCAACAGCCAACAGCCAATGGCTAACAGCTAATGGCCGACATCTACCGCAACTGCCACTCGGCGAGCGACATATCCTCATCTTCCACGATGGAGACGTAGTTCAGATAACGGCTGGCGGAGATGGTGCCTTCTTCCACCGCCTGCAGCACCGCGCATCCGGGCTCCTGCAGGTGCAGGCAGTTGCTGAAGCGGCACTGGTGCTGCATGGCCCGGATCTCCGGGAAATAGTCGCGCACCTCTTCTTTGCCATAGCGGATCAGTCCGAACTCTTTGATGCCGGGCGTGTCCATCAGGTAGCCGCCGGCAAAGGGGAACATCTCGGCGAAGGTGGTCGTGTGCTTCCCCTTGTGATGTTGTTGGGAGATCTCCCCTACCCTCAACTGCAGGGAGGGTTCCACCGCATTGACCAGGGCCGACTTACCCGTGCCGGAGTGACCGCTGAACAGCGACACCCGGTCTTCCAGCATCTTCCTCAGTGCTTCAATGCCCTGTCCCGTGACGACGGAGGTAAACAGGGTCTCGTAACCAATCTGCCGGTACAGATCGGCCAGTGCCTCCACATCGGCGCGTTCATCCTCGTCGTACAGGTCCATCTTGTTGAAGACCAAGCACGCCGGAATCCGGAAGCTCTCCGCGGCCACCAGAAAGCGGTCGATGAAGCCCTGCGAGGTGCGGGGCTCTTTGAGGGTGACCACGAGGAATACCATATCTATATTAGAGGCTATCAGGTGACTGACCTTGGAGAGGTTCGTTGCCTTGCGTTCGATGTAGTTGCGGCGCGGGGCTATCTGGGTGATCGTCCCGGCGCCGTCGTTTTCCATCTCGAAGGTCACCTGGTCGCCCACCACCACCGGGTTGGTGTATTTGATGCCGTGGGTGCGGAACTTGCCCCGGATGCGGCAGGTCACCACCTGTCCGTCTTCGCAGCGCACTTCGTACCAGCTGCCCGTCGATTTCACCACCAAGCCTTCCATTAGCGATAGTCTTTTTGCAGTCTGTCGCGAACCGCCCGGTCAATAGCCAGGTACTCGTCCACGCTTTGCGGGACGCAATATTCGGCCGACGCCACCGTCTTGCGGATGATCTCGGCAATATCCAGGAACTTGATGCGCCCTTGTAGGAACCAGGCGACGGCGACCTCGTTGGCGGCATTCATCACACAGGGCATGTTGCCACCCTTCTTGGAACATTCGTAAGCAATACCCAAACAAGGAAACACCTCCCGGTCGGGTTGTTCGAAAGTCAGGCTGGGATAGTCGGCAAACGAGAGTCGCGGCTGGCTGTTGGCGAGCCGGAAGGGATAGGTCAGGGCGTACTGGATGGGCAGCTTCATGGAGGGCAGTCCCAGCTGCGCCTTCACCGAGCCGTCCGCGAACTGCACCATGGAGTGCACGATCGACTGGGGATGAACCACCACCTCAATCTTGTCCAGGGGCACGTTGAAGAGCCACTTGGCCTCAATGACCTCCAGGCCTTTGTTCATCAGGGTGGCGCTATCGACGGTGATCTTGGGGCCCATGCTCCAGTTGGGGTGCTTGAGGGCCTGCTGCACGGTGACCTCCGCCAGTTCTTCTCTCCGGCGTCCGCGGAAGGGACCACCGGAAGCGGTGATAAGGAGTTTCTCGATCTCGTTGAACTGCTCACCGGCCAGGCACTGGAAGATGGCGGAGTGCTCGGAATCGACGGGCAGCAGCGGCACTCTGTTTTCAGCCGCCTTGCGGGTCATCAGCTCGCCGGCCACCACGAGGGTCTCCTTGTTGGCCAACGCGATCTGCTTGCCCGCCTCGATGGCGTGCCATACGGGACGCAGCCCCGCAACCCCCACGATACAGGAGAGCACCATATCGACGCACTCCATCTCGCAGACATCGCACAGCGACTGCTCCCCGCAGAAGACCTTGACATCCTCGTCTTGCAAAGCATCCTTCACCTTGCGCCAGGCCTCCTCCTGGACCACCACCACCATGTTGGGCTTGTAGGTCCGCGCCTGCTCGATCAGCAGGTCGGCGCTGCTGTTGGCCGCGATGACCTCCAGCTGCAAAAGGTCGGGATACTGGGCGATGACCTCCAAGGACTGTTTGCCCATAGAGCCCGTGGAGCCCAGCAGGGCTATACGTCTTTTGTGCTCAGGCGCATCCATTAGGCTAAACGTTTGTCAATTTCTGCACAGAGACTTTCAAACACCTGCTCAATAGTCTGCATGCCGTCCACCTGCACCAACTTGCCCTGTGCTTTGTAATAGTCCACCAGCGGCATGGTCTGGTCGAAGAAGTTCTGCACACGCACCTTGATAGCCTCCGGGGTGTCGTCGGCACGGTTCTCCAGTTGAGCACGCTTGAGAATACGACGCTCCACCTCCGCCATCTCGACGTAGAGATAGAGGACCATGTCGATATCCATGGTGTCGAAGAAAGACTTGTCGTCCATCATCTTCGCCTGCGGAATCGTGCGCGGAACACCGTCAAAGATGAAGCCCTTGCTGTCAGGATGACTCTGGATGTGGTTCTTCAGCATGCCGAGGGTGATATCGTCAGGACAGAGATCTCCGCGGTTGATGATCTCCTTGGCCTTCAGGCCCAGCGGGGTGTTATGAGACATCTCATAGCGAAACAAGTCGCCCGTAGAGACGTGGTCGAAACCATATTTTTCTGTCAACAGTTTTGCTTGTGTGCCTTTGCCACTGCCGGGGGCACCGAAAAGGATGATATTCATTGTGTTATTTTTTATAGTGAACAGTGATTAATGATCAGTTAAGAGTTAAGAGTTAAAAGTTAAGAGTTTAAAGTCAAGGTTAGGAGGTTAGGAGGTTAACGGGTTAGAGGGTTAGAGGGTTAATGTTAAAGTCAAAGTTCAAAGTTCAAAGTCAAGGTTCAAAGTCAAAGGGTTAACGGGAAAAAGCTAAAGGCCAACAGCCAATAGCCAACAGCCATCGGCTCACTTCCCCTCCGTCTTCAGCTGATAGATATCGGGCAGCTGGCGCCCGTAGCCGTCGTAGTCGAGGCCACGGCCGACGACGAACTTATTGGGGATGGAGAAGCCCACGTAATGGACGGGCAGGTCCAGCTTGTAAGCCTCCGGTTTCATCGTCATGGTGGCGATGCGCACCTCCTTGACCCCGGCCTCGTGCAACATGTTCCAGAGATGCTGGTAGGTACGGCCGGTGTCCACGATATCCTCCACGATGAGGACACGCTTGCCGTTGACATCATCGGAGAGTCCGATCAGCTGATTGATCTTGTTGGTGGACTCCGTCCCTTCGTAGGAAGAGAGCTTCACGCAGGTAATCCGGGCATTGATGGTCAGCTGTTTCAGCAGATCCACAGCGAAGACGATAGCCCCGTTGAGGGTAATCAGAATCAAAGGGGGTTCCTCCTGGTAGTCGTGGTTGATTTGAGCAGCCACATGAGCCACGGCGGCATTGATCTCCTCATCGCGGATATATTTGACAAATGTCTTGTCCAGAATGGTGACTTCTTCACTCATAGGTTATTGGAATTTATATTGATGTGCCTTCTGATCATACTCAGAAGCTTTGTCGTAATCTCCTTTTTGATGATAGGCATCGCTTAAGGCCTTACATATATTATATAGTTCCTCCTTCTCGTAGGCGAAGGTCATGGCTTTGGTCAGCAGGGAGATGGCCTTGTCATAGTTTTTCGCCTCCACGTGGGCGCCCCCAAGCAGGATATAGATATTCGCATTCTGAGGATAGAGTTCCAGCAGGTCCTCCTCGAAGGAGAGCAGACGGGTCCATTCGTTCAGGTTGTCGACAGCCGAGAGATAGGGTTTGAAGAAGTCGGCCAACAGGGAGGGGTCCAGCTTGAAAGCTTGCTCGAAAGTGTCGGCGCTCTTCTGCATTTTCTTTTCTGCGAGATAGACCCCGGCCAGGTAGGCATAGACCTCCGCATTGTCGCGGTCGTTCTTCAGTTCCTCTTCCAGCAGCCGTTGCGCATTCTCCGTGGCTTCCATGTTATTGAATGCAGCCAGATATTGCGACACCAGAGAGCGCTTGGTGCTCCAGGGAGTCTGGGGAGACTGGAAAGCGAGCGTCAGGAAATGCGTGGTTTTGGGTTGGTCTTTGGCATAAAACCAATAACTGAAAAGGTTGACCTGCAGTTCGGAATTGGAAGGGTCCAGTTCAGCGGCTCTGGCAAAATAGGGCATGGCCAGGTCTATCATATCATTGGTGGCATAGATGGTGGCAGCCTTGATATAATAGTCCGCGTTATTGGGATATTGTTTGATGAGCTTGTCGTACTGGCCAACCGCCTCTTTCACCTTGTCCATGGCAAGATAGAGCTGAACTTTGTACTGGACGATCTCGTCTTGATAGCCGATGAGTTCCTCCAGGCGGTCATACACCTGAAGCATCTTGTCGTATTTCTCCATCTCATAGTAGCAGCCAGCCAGAGACATCAGGTAATATTCATTGTTGTTTTTGCTCTTGCAGATCTGTTCCCACAGTTTGGCTGCAGCGGCATACTCCTGTATCTCCTGATAATACTGGGCCATATCGACCTTATACCACACATTGTTCTTATCGATCTTGGCGGCAGACTGAAGATGGGCGATGGCGGAACGGTAGTCTTTCTTGTCGGCATCTATCTTCGCGAGCATGAAATGGGAGGCATCGTGTTTGGGATTGTCGAGCAGGATGCCGTTGAAGACCTTGAGAGCCTCATTGGTATTGCCGGTATAATAAGCTTTCAGGCCGTCGGTAAAGGCGACAGCGATCTTGCGGGCGCTCACCGAGGCCTTGTCGGTAGCAGCCACATTGCGCTGTTTCTTGGTCTGGCCGTCGAGGGCAGGCAAGAACAGGACTGTTGAAAGCAACAGATATAAGAGAATCTTCTTCATACGCTATTTTTTTCCGCTATGGCCGAATCCGCCGGCGCCGCGTTCCGTATCGGAGAGCTCCTCCACGCTGGCGACGGGCTGCCATTGGACTTGTTGGTATTGGGCGATGACCATTTGTGCGATGCGGTCGCCATGCTGAATCTGGAAGGGCACGTCGGAGTGGTTAATCAGGATGACCTTGACCTCGCCACGGTAGTCGGGGTCGATGGTGCCGGGGCTGTTGAGCACGGTGATGCCGTGTTTGATGGCGAGTCCGCTGCGCGGGCGCACCTGGGCCTCATAGCCTTCGGGCAGTTCCATGAAAAGGCCTGTCGGGATCAACTTGCGCTCGCCGGGGGCCAAGGTCACCGGCTCCGTCAGGTTGGCGCGCAGGTCCATGCCGGCGGCCGTCGCGCTCTCATACGCCGGCAACGCATTGTCCGACGCATTGTATATCTTACATGTTTGCATAAGCCTATTGGTAATCAGGCTGCAAAAGTACATCAAAATTTTGGAATAGACACACTCTGGAGAAAAATAATGCACCAGACGAGTCTAATTCTTCACGCATCGGACGGATAAACCGGCTGAATCATTCTCATAATAGGTCCAGTAGGTATATGGTTTTCCACAGACCCATCCAAAGATGGCGTTATCCGTAGCACACCAGAAAAGAGTGTTATAGCCAAAGGCGAAGATGGTACCCTCATAGCAGTATCCTGCCGGATAGGCGGAGAACCCGCTGGCATTGTTAGAACTCTGGTCGTTACCTGGAGAGCAGGGATAAGTGGTGACATCCCATCCACCAGTAGAAGACAAGGCCTTGGAAAAATAGTTGTCCCCTCCAGTGTAACAAGCATAGCGAGTTTGTCCATTCATATAATACCATAACGTTGCCCACTCGTCTTCGCTCGGCAAATGCCAGCCATTAGGACAAGCACCTTGCACTCCGGAGGGTACGGCATCTGACGAAGAAGCGCCTCCCATCGCGGCCGCCCAGTTGTAGAGATACCCATATACCGGGACTTGACTTTCATCATTGTTTGGGGCATAGCGGCAGGGAAAAGACCAGCTCACTCCGTAATTGGGAATCATATTTCCGTCCTCATAGCGTGTCACGCGCAGGTTCTCCCGCATCCAGCACTGGTCGCCGATATGCACCGTGTGATAGACGTTGCCGTCGATGTCCGTCACGGTGGCCGCGCCCGGACAGGGACTGCCGTCCGCGATGAACACCAGCTGCACCGTCTCGTCCGCGCCCTGGCCGCGCGTCACCGTCTGGCTCCGCTGCCCGGAGGCGTAGCCCGAGTAGCGCATCTCGTCGCCCAACTGGAAAGGCTGCGCCGGCGTCAGCTTCAACACCGGATGTCAGCGTGCCCCCGTCCACGATGAGCTTGCCCCCGGGACGCACGATGACGCGGGCGGTGGGGGTGAAACAGGCTGTGTCGCTGACAAGCGCGACCCCGCCGCTGTCAACGGTCAAGGTGCCGCCAATCCTGACATCGGCTCCTGGACGCAAATCAAGGGTACATCCGGCCATGATTTGCAGGCCGGCAGTCGGCAGCATTTCATATTTGCTGTTTTTCAAGAAGACCAAAGAACTCTTTTCGGTTAGAAGCACGGTGCTTGTACTATCCTGACGAAAGTAGGAACCTCCCTCGCAGGTCCACCGCGTGCGCTTGGCGAAGAGGCCCGTCTCGTGGTCGCGGGTGGTCTGCGCCACCGTGCGGTTCTGCGCCAGGGTGATAGTCTTGCCTGATGTCAGGATGGCCGTATCCTTCAACACGATGTCGCCCGTCCAGCGGCAGTCGTTGGTAATGTCATAATCGTCCCAGCGCACGCGCACCAGGAAGTTCTCCCCTTGAGGAACCAACTCGATTCCAAGACCGGAAAGATATACTTTCGCAGTGTTGTATTGCACAAAATTCGGTTTGAAATACTCGTACTGGCTATGCCATTTCACAACATGATTCTGGCATGTCGGGGTGTTGCAGGTGCTTGGATTGGTGCCCATGTTCAACCTTGCAGGTCCTGCAAAGGCATCCAGTGTATCGCCTATGGTGGGGTCCATGTCTATATTTGTCGTGTCTATCCTCTTGCGCCACATGGGCAATTCGGCTGAAAGGTACAATACAGTGTCTCCAGCCGCGGGAAACAAGTGCCACTGTTGGTCTTGAGCTCCACAAAACGGATTGTCCACACCCCTTTGAAACGTATAGGCATGACTATCGTAGTTGACGCACTGCAGCTGGTATGTGTCCGGTTCCATCACGTAGTCAAAATAACCTTCCGCTGGGATGATCTTAAGGTTGTCGCGGCCATGGCTGTCCCACACCTCACTGCTCGTCCCCTCCAGCACATCCCTTCCTATCTGATAATAAGCATAAATACCGGCCGTTCCTGAAGGACGACAATCGTATTGATTGGAATATTGCAAAAAATCCAGCTTGCCATTCTGGCCTATTTGGTGGTTCTCCAGCCAGATGTACTGGTTGGAGGATGTGATGCTGTCTTTGTAGGGTAACCGTATACGCACAACATCTCCGTATGTGATAAAGTCACGCAGTAGGAATGTGTGATAACCATCATCCTTGCAGATGTCTGAGGGTACAGACAATGTATTGGAAGAGTCTTTGGCGGAAATGTAATCCACTGCTTGAGGATGTTTCCAGTGCATGCGCCATCGTTCATAGCCGTTGCAGCATACTAAAGAGGATCCTGCCGCGCCCATCAGACCATAACCGCCTTGGAGAGGCAGGAAGGGCATAGAGCAACCGTCGCCCCTATGATTTCCGCCTGAAGTGTGAAAATCGTTGCTCCCGAACAGACTATGTGAGATTTCATGCGTGGGTATGCTTGTTGGATTATGAAAAAAATCCCCATCTCCCACACACTGTACGGATCTTAAAAACAATTCTTTGTCGTATAGGTAGATACCATCGTGTCTTTGCCGGTTATAACCGCTTCCAGGGCCTAAATCCCCATAGGCTTTTGTGATATTCCGAATGAAAATGTTTGTGAAGTCTATAAAAGAATCATGATTAGCATCATAAGTATCCAGATTTCTATTGGAAAAAAGAGTGTTAAAAGAAAATCTGTTTAAAAAACTGAATACAGCTTTTGGAATCCCATATCTGTCAAAAGCATCTTCTTTCAGTATCGTGCTTTCCCGAATATTAACAACGATGAAATCCCCAACGATCTGCAAAGAATCAAAAGATGATTCTCCGTATATTCTTGTACAAGTGCCATGTGTTTGTCCTGAAACATAAACTGTGTCCATCCAATCCAACAGATATGCGGGTATGGCGGCATTATTGACGCCCTCCAGTAATGTGTCGGATACGGATAATTGAGGCCAATACTCATTATTGCTATATAAGTTAGTGTCGGGATGAATATCGTATATGATGTTCACGAAGATGTTAAGACAACGTATCCTGTCATTGTTTGCAATTCCTGCTCCATCCCAACTATGGAATTGGGCCAACAAGCAGAGAGGTGTTGCAAAAAGTATTGACAGAAGAGACTTTTTCATTCTTTTACGAACTTTTTAGTGATTTTTCGACTCTCTTTGTCCATATAAGTGAGCAGATACATGCCAGAAGACAGTGATTCTAAAGAGATGGTCGAATGATTGCCTGAGATTGTCTGGTGTAGGCAGATGCGCCCCGACAAATCCCGTATTATAACTTGTCCTTCCAAGGTCGTGTTTGTAGAAAAGTCTAACGTTATACTCTCTTTCGTGGGGTTTGGCCAAATCTCTAGAAGGGATGGTGGATAATCCTCAACACCAGAGCAACTTTGGTAACAGCCCAAGTCCTCATGCGTCATATAACACAACGAACCATCCTTGTAAAGGCAGAGCAGAATTCCAAGACTCGTTTCCGAAGTGGGCGGATAAAAACCATACATGGGACCTATTCCTTCCATAAAACGCAAAGAAATATTATAATATGGAATGCCATAGTCGCTTGGGCATGCATCGTACTCGCTTGCGCATGACAAGTATATGGTCTTTTTCCCGGAATAATAACGAACGCTATCCACCAGCATATCACCGTGATAATATACTTCGAACATGTTCCAAGGCCAGACAAAGTGGAAAGTGTCCCCTTCTTCCAACGACAAATCGCACAATAAATACTCCTTGTCTAAATATTGATATCTGGCGAACAATTGTCCCAAGGATGTGTCCTCGCGAAGAAAGACATATTGGCTTTTGAAAAACAGCACAGAATCCAACCATGCCGTATCTGTTTTAGAAAATTCAAAAGCTTCAGTTGCAGTGCATTGGCCTAAATTTTCAGGGTCATACTCATCAGTATAGCAAGTTTCATAATATGCAATATGATATGTCCAGCTGTTATTGCAAAAAAACGACTCATATTGTGCGTGCAAACAAAATGAGCCAACTAAAAGAGAAGCGAGTAATGATATTCTTTTCATCTTAGCGTATAAGGACCGTTCAATTTTTATTTTTTATTATCGCGTCACATCTCCAGATCCTGTGAGGTCCGTCAAACAAAATCCGAAGATATGACGTTGCAAAGATAGCAATTTTTATTTGGTTAGGAGATTCAGCTCAACAACTTTGACTTGTAACATTGGATCTTGAACCTTGAATTTGAACATTGCCTCCCTTATCCTCTCAACTATTTAGTTCCTTAGTTACATATACTGTCCTGTCTCCCAAAATTGGCTGGCAACCTCCACGCTGTTCCCATTGGAATTCTTGTCGACACGCAACTCATACCATTTGTTTGAATATGAAATCTGTTCCACGATTGTTGTGCCGCTTCTATTAGCCATGGACTCCAAAAATGGATAGTCTTCGTGGCTATGAAGCTGGGCATAAAAAAGCCAAGACACATTGGTAGTTACACTGTCCCCAATAACAGGCTCCACATCCAGCACATAATCTAGTTGTTTAAACGATGACACAACACTATCGTAGTTTTGATTTGCAACATATATCTGCAAGCCCACCACATTCGGCACTATGGTTTGCACCATTTCTGTCACCTCATATATTTTTTGTAATACTAGCATAGATATTTCGCTTGTATCTACATAAACAAAGAAATGTTGGCTGTTTATAGAAAGAGTTCTGACATCTCCTTTGTAGTAGTAGGAAAGTCCCGAAGGTTGTTAGGCGGAAAGGGCCAAACAACTCACTAACAAGAATAGCAGAATAAGACCACGCTTCATAGTATTTCAATTTTACAAATAATCTTTAATTCTTCAAACAACGAACAGAACAACCTCTAGTACCACCTGTAGCTGTCATTGGAGACACATACGGATCATTACTTTCAAGATAGAGGACACTTACAATATCGTTGTACCTTGTGGTGGTCCAGAATGCAGCTATTCCTCCAAAAAAACAGGAAAAACTATACCTGCTTCCAGCTCCCACCAGTGAAAAACCTGTAGCATTGTTGGTACTTAAGTCATAAGCAGGACTACAAGGAGGGATATTGTAGGAAGTAGTATCCCATCCCAATGTATCACTTAAAGCCTTGGCAACAACATCACCATTGCCACCACACCAATATCTGTTTTGCGAACTCACATATTCCACCAGCAGTACAAACTCCATCTGGCTGGGCAGGTGCCAACCATTTGGACATATCCCCTGCACTCCGCTGGGGATAAGGTTGTTAGGGGCCGCATCATGCATGACGGCGGGCCAGTTATACAGATAACCAAATATAGGGACATTGAGGGTGTCTTGGTTGGGCGCATAGCGGTAAGGCACACTGGCACTTGATGCGGAATGAGGCACTAACGGTATGCTGTCCCCGTCCTCATAGCGTGTCACGCGCAGGTTCTCCCGCATCCAGCACTGGTCGCCAATGTGCACCGTGTGATAGACGTTGCCGTCGATGTCCGTCACGGTGGCCGCGCCCGGACAGGGACTGCCGTCCGCGATGAACACCAGCTGCACCGTCTCGTCCGCGCCCTGGCCGTGCGTCACCGTCTGGCTCCGCTGCCCGGAGGCGTAGCCCGAGTAGCGCATCTCGTCGCCCAACTGGAAAGGCTGCGCCGGCGTCAGCTTCAACACCGGCCTGTTGTCCGTCATGCCCATGTAGGCGATGCGGTCCGTGCCGCCCCAACCCGCGTTCTCCAGCTTCGCGCTCCTTTGCCCCGCGGCGGTCTTTACCGTCAGCACACACACCTGCGGGCGGCTGAGCGTGACGAGGAAGGTATGGCTCCCCGACGGCAGCCTGTTGACATACTGCGCGCACACACGGCCCAGCATGTCCGCCACCTGCACCTGCACCTCGCCCGCCTTCTCCACAGGCACCTCCACCTGCGCGGTGCCCTCAAAAGGATTGGGCGACACGCGGATGCCATTAGTCATGGTCGGGTTATCGATGCCCGTGCCCACGGTCAGCGTCAAGACCGTGTCGGGCCAGTACATCGTCTCCGTCCACTGGCGCGTCAGGTTCTCCACCACAACGCTGTCGGGACGCACATAATGCCCGTCGGCGTCGCGACCCGTGAAGGTCACCACCGCACCGCCCTGCCCGAAAGCCAGGACTTGCATCAAGACCGACACCATTACTACGAGTAGTTTCTTCATCTCTATTAAGTTTAAGTTATTAAATTATGAAACTATGCCCTCATCAACTTCTTAGTTTCTTACTCCACCTCATGTTCGCATCACTCCACAATGGCAAAAATAAAAAAAATAGAAACGAGATCTCGTTTCTATTTTTTCTTATTTATCTGTCAAAGTGTTAGTACAGTCTGCTATTTCCCTCTTTCAGTTCCTCATCCGTGGGCCACATCTGAGTGATGGTGTCCACCTCGATCACAACAGGAATACCATAGACAGGAGCTTGCCTGGATTCGGTCTTCCGAGCGGGAGCGGCAGGCGTTGTAGGTGCCGGAGTCTCGACGGCGGGCACATCCGATTCGGGGGCTTTGGGGGCACCGCCAAAATCGCAATAGATCGTCTCCGGCATGTCCGGGGTGGCGGCTTCCGGTTCGGCCGGTGCCTCTGTAGGGACTACCGTGTCATTCATCGCCACAGCTATATTCTCCACTGGGGGCTCCGGGGCGGGTTCCGCATGACGGGTCATCTTGACAACCAAGAAGGTGGCCACTGACAGCAGGGCTACGGTCACGACGGTGTAGAGGGCCGCCACACCGGTCTTCAAACCCGCATAACGCTTGAAACTGCGCCACGCAGAAGCCTTATAGTGGTAGTTGGCCTGCTCGGCCTTTTCTCTTATCAATTGGTCAAAATCACTCATAGTCACTTTGTTAATTCACCATTCATCTTTACTATCTCCTTCTTCAAGCGGTTGCGGGCGGTGTTGAGATGCCAGGCGGAGGTGCTCTCCGTGATATCCAGTTGCGCGGCGATTTCCGCATGCGAGTAGCCTTCAAAGATAAAGAGGTTGAAGACCGTCCGCATCATGGGTGGCAGCTGCTGAATCAAGGCCACCAGCTCGTCGGCAGACATCTGCGCGACGGCCTGGTTGTACTCGACCCCGGCGATGGGGGTGTTGGCCAGCTGCTCCAACTCGGTGGTCTCAAACTTCATCGCATATTTGCGACGGTAGTCCAAGGCCGCATTCGTCACCACCTTCCGCATCCAAGCTATGAAAGAACCCGTGTCTTCATATTTGTCGAGGTTAGAAAACACCTTCAAGAACCCCTCGTTGAGCATATCCTCTGCCTCCTCGGGACTACCGGCATAGCGCATGCAGACGGAGAACATCGGAGCGTAGAAATGCCGGAACAGCTTATGCTGCGCCCTGGTCCGTCCCTGCCGGCACTCCTCCACCCATCGGGCTATCTTGGCATTTTCACGTTCACTCATCATATATAACGAAACTGAAATTTGAAATCTTGGGGTTGGTACACAAAAAAAATGACTACTTGAGGAATTTGATGCCCAATGAGATCACGAACATGTTCTGCAGTCGCGACCCGGAGCCGCTGGTGCTAGTGCCGTCAGCGGAGATGTCGTAACGGCCGTCGAGGGTAAACCTCCAGATATCGAAGCCCAGTCCGAACTGGCCGCCCCATTGCAGGTGGGAGGCCATCTCCCCGACTGTGGCGGCCTGTGTCAGGTGGTTGTTGATCAGGACCCCGACGCGCGGGCCTATGACGAAGTGCATCTTGAAGTTCTTCATATTGACAAAATGGAAGCCAAAGAGCAGGGGAATATCCAGAAAGTGCTGGCGCATGGCATAGTTCTCCCGGAACTCGCCGATGATATTCAGAAAGTCGGTGTTCCGGAAAGAGTAGCTCACCTCAGGCTGGAAATATAAGGCTTTGCCCACCCGAAGGAAGACACCCAGGTCAAAGCCGCCGGAGAAATCTTGAAAATCATCCAGCGAGACCGCATTGCCGGCCACCTTAATGCCCAAAGAGAGCTGCGCATCCGCCCGCTCGGTGACAGCGAAGGTCAGCAGGGATGCCAGCAGCAGGGTCATTGCAACAGAACGGTTCTTCGGCATAGGAATAAGACCTGGAAATAAAGCAACAGGAAGATAACGCAAATAACAGCCGATTTATTTTAGTCTTCCCATCCATCAAAGATTTCGGGGCCATAGACATGGTGTTCTCCATGGTGCTGATACTCCCACACCTGTGCGAAGAAGGGGCTGTGGGCGCTGAGGTCATCGTAGTCCCATGCCGGGGGCAGGCAGTCGGGACACCAGTGGCCACCCTCCAGGATCAGCTTCGGGGAGGCCTCGAAGGTGTGGCCCTTATGACAGCGCCACTGCAGCTTCTCGGCGGGGTCACCGGAATAGGTCGCGGAGAGCAACTCGCCACCCCGGAAACGGGCCGCAGCCTGGATCTCCTCCAGCGTCAAGGCCGACAACGGCTTGCTTTCGTCATAGCCATGGTCGATATGGACAGCGTCGGCAGGGTTGTCGGAGACCTGCAGGTCTTGGTCTTTCCAGGCGGGGATATTGCGCCAGGCCTCCTCCGTGCCGTAGTAGGCATGGATGCGGTTCATGTCATGGTGCTTGATCCACCACTGCGTGCCCCAGCGCTTCTTGTAGGCAATCGGCAGCATGGCCCCCTTGATGAGGAAGGCCGGCGCCAGCTTGGCCAGCTTGAAGAAGCCCGGCAGCGACTTCTGCATCTTGGCAAAGTATTCATCTACCGGCAGGTTCTCCCGGAAATGCAGATAGTGCTCCAGCACATCGGCATCCAGATAGTACTGGCCGTGGAAATTACGGAGCACAAACCATTGGGGATTGAAGATCTTCTCGGGTTTGGGACAATAGCAGGTCTTCAGGATCTTGCACTCGAACTCGTAATTGGTCATGCGGTAGTCGGGACCGCTGCTGATGTTGTAGAAGCGGTTCCAGAACTCCTCGGGCACATCGTCGCCGCAGACGTTGGCCAGCAGGCGGCCGGAGTCCTCCACGGTGGCCCACTCCAAGACGCCCCTGATGGGCACGTGGAACATGATGGGGTCAAAGTTCTTGAGGATGCCGGGATAGAGGATGCCCGACTGGCGGAGGGAGACCCAGTGCTTGAGGCCGGAGTCGGCGAAGATACGTTCTGCGGTGATCTTGCTGATGCCGTAATGGTCATAAACGCTGGAGCAGACAGGATCGCCAATGCGGCCCCAGTGCATCGGCGCATTGCGATCGGAGGTCTGCGCCACAGAGCCGATATAGACCGTCTTGATGTCATCGGCGTTGGGTTGCGCCAGAACAGCTTTGACAACATTTTTGGCAGCCGTCACATTGACATGCAGGGTCTTCTTGGGATAGTAGTCGGCCGACGGGGAGACCATGCCGCCCACGTGGAGCACATAGTCGGCTCCGGTGACGCCCGCGAGGACATCCTCGTAGCGGGTCAGGTCGCCCCATACCACCTTGATGCGGTCCATCAGAGGGGAAAGCTTCTGGACGTTCTTCTCACTTTTGCGTGCCAGCACTACTATATTATAATGGTCGCTCTTCTTGAGCAGTTCTTGCAGACCGGCCCACCCCATCACACCGGTGGCACCCGTCAGGAATACGGTTTTCTTCATTATCTTCAATGTTTATGATTCCTAAAAAAGATCGGCAAAAATAAAAAAATGTTTATCGCGTCGGAACAGGTATCATGCAGAACGCCCCGAACAGCCCGAAACCATGCTCGATATTGGTGTAGGGATGTACAGGCTCCAATAGAAGGAAGCTCATATCCGAGCCCAGATCATTGTCGTTTAACGTCTTCTCATACAGATAACAGTTACGGTCCAGGAAAATCAAATAATAGGTATTACCCTCGTCCTCGTCTTCCCCCTCGTCCTCGTCCCAGTAGTCGTCACCCTCTTCGGAGAGGTTTTCCTCCACCATGAACCGCATGAGCGCACCGTCATAGCCTTCGTCGGAGACATAGCGGTAGTCCTTGTTGTTACGATACATCCAGACCGTATAATAATCCCAGTAATAGGAGATGATCACAGGATCGTCCCCATCCCCAAAATCATGATGGGTGAACAACGTTTTTTGCATCAGCGCATAATAATTTGCCTCGCCAGGCACGTCTCGCCACTCGGCATAGACATCCCGGTGCGGCCAGTTGTAGATCTCGCCCAGATGTACATCTCCGTTGGCCGACACCGTGTCAAAACGGAAACCGACATCGTGTGAGTACGGTACCGTGCAGGATGCGGACACATCCTCGTAACCCGGATAGGACGCACGGATGTAGTAGGTACCGCCCTCCTCAATGGGAAACTCCTGCTTCGTAAGGAAAAAGCGCTGCTTGTCAGGCAGATAGCTTGCTCGCACCCAGTGGGTTCCGTCGGCAGAGAGCTCCACCACTCCGTTTTCAGGATGCAAGGTCTCCTGAGTGGCACTGGTATATAGCAACGTGGTATTGGTCAGCAAAATGTAGGTAGTGTCCAGCTGTGGACAGAGGCGGCTGTAAAGCACCAGCTTCTGCGCCTCGTCAAATTCCCGGTCAATCTGCACTTCGTCAACACAAGCGGTGAAGAGCAAAGAGAGTGTGATCGCAACGATCATCACAAGCATTCGAGATATTGTTTTGGTATTCATTGCAACGACGATTTAGAATTTGAAATGATAAGTGAACGTGGGTATGATCGGGAAAATGCTGATCTGCTTGAGCCGATATTCAGCCTTTCCGTTAACGAAGACCTGCTCGGTATAGTAGAAGAAGGGATTATGGTGGTTATACAGGTTGTAAACGCTGATTTCAAAAATGCTTTGTCCGTTGTTTTTCTTATGCGGCTTGATGAACTGCACTCCGATGTCCAGATGATGGAACGGCTTCATGCGGAAATCATTTTTCTTGCCGTAGTTCTCGACAAATCCGATGGAGTTAAAAATGAAATCCTCTTGCGACGGCAGTATCTGGTTGAGGCTGCCTTCCAGGGTTTGGGCTTCGTAAACCGAAGTAGGCAACGTGACGGCATTGCCAGTCGCGAAGACCCACGACAGCGAGAGGTTGATCTTCTTGGTCGGGCTGTACATCAGCACGATGGAGACGTCGTGTCGGCGGTCGTAGCGGGCAAAGAAAGGTTCGCCGAAGTTCAGCTCGTCGAACTGTTGCTTGGTCCACGACAGCGTGTAGCCGATCCAGCCGGTGAACTTTCCAACCTCCTTGCGCACGAGAAATTCCACGCCATATGACCAACCCTTGCCGGCGGTCACATTGTTCTCCCACTGACCCTGGGACTGCTCCCCGAGGCTCTCTTCCAAGACCTGTTCGATCAGATCGGTAAAATAGGAAGTGCCTTCCTTGTAGGCCAAGATGTTGTTCATCCGCTTGTAATAGCCCTCCAAGGAAAAAGAGAGTTTCGGCTTCTTCAAGTCGTAATGGAGGCCGAGGGCCACCTGCTGCGAGCGTTGCGGGCGAACTCTGTCCGTGACGGGCACCCACAAGTCCGTTGGCAATCCTATCGTACTGGTACTCAGCAGAATCATATTCTGACTCATCATCGCATAGGAAGCTTTAAGGGCCAGATTCGGCAGGAAATTGTAGCTCATGGAGAGTCGTGGCTCAGGCGAGAACCAGGTCTTGTGCGGCACCGAGAATGCCACCAGCCGGACACCCGGGTTGATGCGGAAACGATTGTGAATATTGATCTCATCTTCCACATAGACAGCATATTCCAGTCCGCGCTCCTTCTCCGCCTGCCGCAGCGTGAGAGTATCTGCCTTCACGGTCATGGCGTTGGGGCGGGCCTCATGATAGGTGACCGCCGCACCCGCAAGAAGATGATGCGAGGCATTGGGATGGTAGGCAATGTCATATTTCAACGTGTAGTCGCGGATGCCGGAGTTGAAGTCGGAACTGAACGACTCATTGTCAGGGTCGTTCGGGCCATAATAATATTTGTACCTCATGTAGGTGTTCATCTTGTAATCGCTGAAGACGAACGACAGATTAGAGAATATCTTATTGGTAAACAAGTGGTTCCATCGGGCAGTGGCAGTGGCGTTCTGCCAGAACAGACCCACCCGGTATTTGTCAGAATTTCCAACGTAGCCATCGCTTTGGGCCATGTGGAACTTGTCGCGGCCGAAGTAGGCGCTGAGATAAAGTTTGTCTTTCTTGCCGAGATTAAAGTTGAATTTGCCGTTCAAATCGAAAAAATAGTAGCCGGCAGTCGAGCCTTTGCTCATGATTTTCATGATCGGAACGATGAATAGATCCATATAGGTGGTGCGCCCGGAAATCATAAAAGAGGCTTTGTCTTTGATGATCGGCCCTTCCGCCATCACATTGGAGGAGATGATTCCGACGCCCCCTTCGCAATGGTAACTTTCTTTGTTGCCGTCTTTCATGTTGATGTCGATGACGGAAGAGAGACGCCCTCCGTAACGAGCCGGGAATCCGCCTTTTATAAGCTCCACGGATTTAATGGCATCGCCGTTGAAGATGGAGAAAAAGCCCAGCAGATGGCTGGCGTTGTAGATGGTAGCCTCGTCCAGGATGATCAAGTTCTGGTCGGGGCCGCCGCCGCGCACGTAGATGCCGGAGGTGCCCTCGGAGGCCGACTGCACACCAGGCATAAGCAGCAGCGTCTTGAAGACGTCCTTCTCGCCAAACAGCATCGGGACAGACTTGATCTCCTTGGTGGAGAGCTTAATGGCACTCATCTGCACCTGCTCGGTGCTCGTCTTCTCGGCGGTGATGTCCACCGTCTCCAACAGTTGCACCTTCGACAGATAAGCGTCGTACTCGCGGTCTTCGGCAGCGGTGATTCGAAGCGTGTCGTTCACATACCCGAAGTTGTTAAAGACCAAGAAGAGGCCATCATGGTATGGCAAGGTGAGAGAATAGAAACCGTAGCTGTTGGTATTGGTGAACTTCTGCGACACGGGGTCATAGACGAGTCCGCCGGGTAACGATTCACGGCTTCCCTTCTCGTACATGTGGCCACTCACGGTAATGTTTTGTGCGGAAAGCCCGCCGCAGAAGAGCATAAAAGCCAAGAGCCAGACGACTTTCAGATGAGATTTCAAAAATAACGAGTCCTGTATCATAGGATAACCATTTCAAGAAACAGGCGGCGAAGATACATTTTTTTGGGGAATGGGGGAAAGGAGTTGAAAGTTAATAATTAAAAGTTAAGAGTTAAAAGTTAGGAGAAGAGTAATAGATTATAGATAATAGATTATAGTTATGGGTAGTTCAAGGATAATGGCTAATGGCTAACGGCTAATGGCCAATAGCCAAAGTTCATAGTTAATAGTTTGGAGACAAATTGTGTCATCCACACAAAGAAAAAAAAATCTGCGTGAGAAAAAGCAAAGAGGAGTTGCAGACAACGGACGAGGTTCAAACATCGTGGGAGACTATAACGTATCCATCTTTAACGCTCCACCAATATTTGTATTTTTACAAACGATTGTAATTATTTATAATTAATTGCTATTTATTAAAATTATTTTTATTTTTGCGGCATGAAAACGAACTTCAACTTCACGAAAGGCGAATGGGCGGGGGCCATGGCATTGGCGGCCCTGACCTTAATCAGCTATCTGATTTACTATCTGTATGATGGAAAGCAGAAAGAGCCCTACGACTTCACCGCTTTCGAGGTGCAGGTGGAGGCATTTGAGGAGGAGCAGGCGCGCCTGGCAGACTCCCTCGCGGCGGCACGGGCGCGGGGGCGCACCTACGAGAGGCGGCGCTATGCTTGGGGAGACACCAACCCGCGCAACGGCAAGTATGAGCGGAAGCCCATGTACGAGGTCGTCCGCCTCGACCTCAACCATTGCGACACCGATGCCATCAAGACCGTGCCCCAGTTCGGCAGCAAGCGGGCCGCCAAGCTGGTGGAGTATCGCGACAAGCTGGGCGGCTTCTACAGCTTTGAGCAGTTGCGGGAGGTCTATGTACTGCAGAGCATCGACACGGCCCTCCTGCGGAAGTACTTTTTTCTCCGCCCCGGAGATGTCCGCAAGATCAACATCAACACGGCCACCTACAAGGAGTTGATCCAGCACCCCTACTTCGACGCCTACCTGACCAAGACCATCCTCGCCTACCGCGAGAAGCACGGAGCCATACACTCTTTCGCCGAACTACAGGAGATCACACACGCCTACCCCGAGTTGATGGAACGGCTGCGACACTATGTGGAGTTCTAACTGTTCGAGGCAAAGCATAGCGCTGAACGATGTGCCATAGTAACAACAAAAGCAACAATCCAGATGACGACCCCAAAAGACAGGCACGTTGGAAACGACACTTCCTAATATTCACACCGTGGCACTTCCGTGTCACGAGGCGCCAATTCCCCTTCTTTTAAAGATTTGACGAAGGAACGAGTGCATAGACAAAGTGTGCTTTGACTATGCCGAGTGAGGAGGAAAAGAAGGTAAAACCTTCAACGGGTGGCCGCAGGCCGGGGTAGTAAGATAAAAACATCTAATACTTTATGCAAAAATGACCATCATCAACGGAATCAAAATCAAAGACCACTTCGTCTATGATCTCCCCAAAAACAAAGATCTATTGGGATTTGCCCGTAAAAACCGAAAGGCAAGGAATTTGGCAGAAGTTGCTTTTTGGCTTCAGGTGCACAACAAATTGTTCCACGGACTCGATTTTGACAGACAAAGAGTCATCGGAAATTATATTGTGGATTTTTACGTCAGGAAACTTGGACTTGTCGTGGAAATAGATGGCGGTTCGCACAACGAAAAGTTTGACTACGACGAACAACGGGATAGTTTTTTTTGAAGGACTTGGGCTAAAGGTGTTCCACACAACAGATTACGACGTCCTGCAACATGTGGATTTGGTGTTAGATGACTTAAGAAGATTTATAGTCAAGTACTGTGAACACGAAGAAGAGGGGCTATAAGGTATAAAAATCCATATTACTACCCCGCCCTTTGGGCACCCCTTCTAAAATAGAAGGGGAATTGACTCCTCGTGGCACGAAAGTGCCACGGAAATAATAAAAGTTAGTCCCATCATGCACATTTCCCACAACATTTATTTTGGTAATGTTAAAGAGGTTTGCCTGCATTTTCTTTGTCAATGGCACAGAGTTTGACCTGCTGTTTATTATGCGGTTGATGCGGATCAACACTTATCTCAGCCAGAAATCTATGCTTTTCATTCTCCGCTAACGGGCTGACGCCCATTATTTCCCTTGTTCGCACAGCCGTGCGGACCCCAAAAATTCCCCTTCTATTGTAGAAGGGGTGGCCGCAGGCCGGGGTAGTAATATAAAACAAAAAAATGTATCTTTGCCGCCCGATAAAACACACAACACGGTGAACCTCTTCAAGGCAGATCTACATACGCACACTCTCTTCTCCCCCTGCGGTGATTTAGAGATGACGCCTGACAATATCATTGATATTGCCAAGCAACGCGGCTTGGACGTCATCGCCATCACCGACCACAATGCCACCCGGCACTGTCGGCTGGCGGAGCACTACTCCCACAACCGCGACATCTTCGTCCTCTTCGGCGCAGAGGTCACCACCAAGGAAGAGGCCCACTGCTTGGGCTACTTCCCCGACTACGAATCGCTTGATGCCTTCCAAGCCTACCTGGACGAGCACCTCCCCGACATCCCCAACGACCCTGACTTCTTCGGCGATCAAGTGCAGATCGACGAGGAGATGAACATCGTCTATGAGGAGCCCCGCCTGCTCACCTCCGCCATCGACCAGACCGTCAACCAGATCGCCGACAAGGTGCACTCCCTGGGCGGCTTGTTCGTGCCCGCGCACATCGACAAACAGAAAAACAGTCTCATCGGCCAGCTCGGCTTCATCCCCTTCGATCTGGAATATGATGCCGTGGAGCTCTCCGACAAAGGCAACAAAGAGGAGATTTTGAAAGTTCACAAATATCTGAAAAACAAAACCTTCACCCGCAGTTCCGACGCCCACTTCCCCGACCGCATCGCCTTCTCGCCCTGCTGGCTCCGCATGGAGACCCGCAGCTTCGACGAGTTCCGTATGGCCCTGCACCATGAGAACGGGAGGGAAGTGCTGCTCGAGTTAGGAGTTACAAGTTAGAAGTTGTCAGTTATCAGTTTTTTTTTCGACAAACATATTCAACAATTCAACAATTCAACAAATATGACCGTAAAAGACATTATCGAGAAAATGAACCTGAAGGTTTATTCTGGAGAAAATAATTTAGGCAATGAAATCAAGGGCGGATATGTGTCCGACCTTTTGAGCGACGTGATGGGCTTCGCCCAGGAAGGCCACGCATGGGTCACCCTGCAGACGCACAAGAACGTCATCGCCATCGCCTCCCTGAAAGAGCTCGCCTGCGTCATCCTGGTCAAGGGCAACGAGCCCGACGAGGACATGCTGGAGCAGGCCAAAGAGGAGGAGATTCCCGTATTGGGCACCACCGAGCAGACCTTCGAGGTGGCAGGACAGTTGTACATGATGCTAAATGCGTAAGTCATGAAAGACCTCTCCATGCACATTATGGACATCCTCCAGAACTCCACGCGTGCCAAGGCCACGGAGATCACCCTGGAGGTGCTGGAGGACCATGCCGCCGACACGCTGACGCTGATCTTCAAGGACAACGGCTGCGGCATGTCGCCCGAGATGGTCGAGAAGGTCATCAATCCCTTCTTCACCACGCGGACCACACGCAAGGTAGGCTTGGGGCTCCCGCTGCTCAAGCAGAACACCGAGATGACCGGCGGCTCCCTCGACATCCAATCCACGGTAGGCGTGGGCACGGTCGTCACCGCCATCTTCGGCCTCACCCACATCGACCGTCCCCCGATGGGCGACCTCGCCGGCACCCTCGTGCTGACCATCTCCGCCTATCCCGACATCCGCTTCCTCTTCCATTACAAGCGCGATGACGAAGTGGACTACCTCCTCGACACCAACGAGATCTATGAGGCCTTGGACGGCATGTCCATCAACTCTCCGGAGATCATCGAGTACCTGAAGGAGATGGTGGAAGAGAACATCCAATAACCCTTAACACCTAACACAATGGCTGCAAACATCATAACATCCATCCAAGCATTGACCATCGCCGCACAAGAGATGCGTGCGGCAGGCAAGACTATCGGTTTGGTGCCCACCATGGGTGCCCTGCACGAAGGTCACCTCTCCCTGATCCGTCGCGCCAGAGCGGAGAACGACGTTGTGTTCGTCTCCATCTTCGTCAATCCGGTACAGTTTAACAACCAGGAGGACCTGGTGAAATATCCCCGCACGCTGGACAACGACGTGCGACTCATTGGCGACAACGCCGACTACATCTTCGCCCCCTCGGTGGAAGAGGTCTTCCCTGCCCCACCGGCCGAGCAGTTCGACTTCGGCTCCGTAGCCAACGTAATGGAAGGCGCGGCAAGACCAGGCCATTTCAACGGCGTGGGCGTCATCGTAGGACGGCTTTTCCACTGGGTGAACCCGCACAACTCCTACTTCGGAGAAAAGGACTACCAGCAGATCGCTGTCATCCGCGAGCTGGTGCGCCAGTGCCAGTTCACAACCCACATCATCCCCTGCCCCATCGTCAGAGAGCCCAACGGCTTGGCCATGAGCTCCCGTAACCGCCGCCTCACCCCCGAAGAGTTCGAGACGGCCGCCCAGATCCATCAGATACTTGTCAAATCCACAGAGATCAAAGGGGACGTGCCCGAGATCAAAGCCTTTGTGGAGAGCGAGATCGCCAAGGTGCCGGCCTTCACCCTCGACTACTTCGAGATGGCCGACGACACAACCTTGCAGACCGTCCATAGTTTCAGCGAGGCCAAGGGTGTGATGGGCTTCATCACCGTCTACATCGGCGCCGTGCGACTCATCGACAACATCCGCTACCGCTAATCATCCATTCTGGCTGCCCACATGAAGATTGTCACCATCATCGGAGCGCGACCGCAATTTGTGAAAGCGGCGGTCTTCAGTCATGCCGTCCAAACAACGCCCGGCATGGAGGAGATCTTGGTGCACACCGGGCAGCACTTCGACGCCAACATGTCGCAACTCTTCTTCGACCAGTTGGGCTTGCCGGTGCCAAAATACAACTTGAACGTCCACAGCCTGCCCCACGAGGAGATGGTAGAGACCATGCGGAAAGACTTGGAAGCCATCCTGCTAGAAGAGCACCCCGACTGGGTGGTGGTCTTTGGTGACACCGACTCCACGCTTGCGGGCGCCTTGTCGGCCAAGAACTGCGGCGTCCGGCTTTGCCACATAGAGGCAGGACTCCGCTCTTTCAACGAGGCCATGCGCGAAGAGTACAACCGCAAGGAGACTGACCGCATCAGCGACCTCCTGTGCTGCCCCACGGAACTGGCTGTTCAACACTTGACGAACGAGGGCATCCCGAAAGAGCGGATTCTAGTCACCGGTGACATCATGAAGGACGCAGCGCTCCACTATCGCGCCTCGGCGAAGCCTCCTCAAGAGACGCTTCCCGAAGTATTCCATCTCTGTACCCTCCATCGTGCCGAGAATACGGACGACCCCGACATCTTGCGTCAGTTGATGACGGCTTTAGAGCATATCTCCCACACCATTCCCGTTGTCATGCCCCTGCACCCACGCACCCACCAAGCACTGGCCGCCCAAGGGTTCCCCTTTGGGCAGACTGCCATCCGCTTCATCGAGCCCGTCGGTTACCTGGAGATGCTCTATCTCCTGCAGCACTGCCGTCTGGTGCTGACTGACAGCGGTGGCTTGCAGAAAGAGGCCTACTTCTCCCACAAATACTGTCTCACCCTGCGTCGGGAAACAGAGTGGATGGAACTCGTTAACCGGCACTACAACTTCATTGTAGGGCAACAGTCCACTGACATCATCCGAATGGCAGAGATCATGACGGAGATGCCCGGCCTATTCACCGACGATCTGTATGGCGACGGACACACCGCTGAGATGATTGTTGAAGCGTTGAATTGTTGAAATGTTGAAATGTTGAAATGTTGAAATGTTGGGGGCTCGTTCGTGTCGTGCCCTATGGGGTGATGAACCCGATGAAAGAATAAGAAACTAAGAAATGAAGGGGTATCTCCGTAGTTCAATGTTCATAGTCAAAGTTCAACGTCAACGTTCATAGCTCACCGTTCCAGGTTTCAGCTGACAACTGACATTAGGATATTTCTCAATTTTTTATATCTTTGCGCCCTCATTAAAAATACATTAAAGACACTTACATGAAAAAGAATCTTATCACCTTGATATTCGCCTTCGCCTGTCTGTTTGCAGGCGTTCAGGGCATGGCACAGTCCGTCACCAAGGCACAGGCAGACCAAGTATGCCAACGATTCCTGTTGGACAAACAGAAAACGAAAGCCGGCGACACGCCCAATTTCAAATTTGAAGAGCTCATGCTGAACAAAGACGGCCAAGGCTACCTGTACCGTTACAGTGTTGGCGAAGAGGGCTTTGTCCTCGTCTCCGCCTCCACGACCACGCCTCCCGTGCTGGCCTACTCTTTTGAGTCTCCCTTCGTGATGATCCCGCCGGTGCGTGACCTGCTGTGGCTTTACGAGCAGGAGATTGCTTTTGCAGAGAGCAAACAGTTGAAGGCGCTGCCCAAGGCTGCTGCCAACTGGGACCGCTATATGGCTCCAGAATATGCTCCCTCTACCGAAAAGGGCACCAAGGTGGATCCTCTATTGACCTCCTTCTGGAACCAGAACAAATACTACAACACCTATTGCCCGTGGGATGTCAACGCCGGTGCTTACTACGATTACCGCGTGCCCAACGGCTGCGTGGCGCTGGCTGCTTCCCAGCTTATCTATTACCATCGCTGGCCTGAGCACGGTATCGGCATGGTCTCCTACATTCCCCAAGGCTATGGCATCCAGACCGTCAACTTCAACAATGAGCACTATGCTTATGAGGCCATGTGCAATCTGCCCACCAGCTATGCCAACCAGATCTCTCGTTTGGCCTATCATTTTGGCGTCTCCATCCGGATGAACTACAATGCTGACGGGTCGGGTGCACAGACAGAAGATGCCAAGAACAAGTTGCGTCAGACCTTCTATTACGACCCCAGCATCACCACCTACTACCGGGGCAGCTACATTGACAGCTTGGTGTCAGAATACATCCTCGCCTTGAAAGACCAGATGGACCGCCGCCTGCCCGTTTATTATTCTGGGTGCACGGCCCAGCTCAACTCTTGCCATGCTTACGTGGTGGACGGCTATGACGAGGATGATCTGTTCCACATCAACTACGGATGGGGCGGTGCCTCCAACGGCAACTACGCCATCGACAACTTCGTGGCAGGCTACTCCCATTATGACTATAGTGCGGAAGCTCTTTTCAACATCTTCCCCTCCAGAGCCTTCCAGGCACCTCAATGCCAAGGTCTTCAACGGGTGACGCCCTCCTTCGGCACCATCACCGACGGCTCCCACACCGCCATGCCCTATCGGGCCAACCCCGACTGCTCCTGGATGATTGCCGTGCCGGACGCCTTGAGCTATTCCATCAGCTTCGACCGCATGGACCTCAACCCTGGAGTGGACTATGTGACCATCTATAACGGTCCCACCACCGCCTCCGGCGTGGCTGGCACCTTCACCGGCCAAGAGATCCCCTCCGGCACCCTGGATATCGATGCGGACAGTGTGCTGATCACCTTCACCAGCAACGCCACGGTGGACACCAACACCCAGTACTATGGCTTCATGCTCAGCTACAACTCCGCCCTGCCTACCCGCTCCTGCAACGTCGTCAACAACTCCACCGCCTGGAGCGACCTCATCACCGACGGCACCACCGAGGGCACCAACTATATGCCCCAGACATCTTGCCAATTCAACATCAACCATCAATATGTCGGCGGTTACGCCTTCAACTTCGAAAAGTTCGACTTGGGCGTAGGTGATTTTGTGGACATCTACAACAGCAGCACCAACCCTCCCACCTTCTACAAGCGTTTTGACATCAACAACGTGCCGAATGGGGACTACCAAGTACCTTTCCAGAAGATGAGAGTGCAGTTCATCTCCGACAACTACGACCAGCGCGACGGCTTTGCCCTGCGTTACTTCACCCTGACCAGCATCGAAGAGAACAGTGGCATTGAAGAGCTGACGGTCTATCCCAACCCCGCCACCGACCATCTCTTCATCAAATTCAACATGGCAGAGCCCGCCAACATCGTTTGCAAGCTGATGGACGCCACCGGCAAGGTGATCTTGACAGACAACATCAGCGCCTTCACCGGCGAAAACACCCACTCCTTCGAGACCTCCTCATTGGCCACGGGTTTCTACATGCTGGAACTCAACACCCCCTCCGGCAAGACCATCCGCAAAGTCATGGTTAACTAAGCTACGACTGCCCTATGAACGGTGACCCCAAGCTCTACCAACTGCTGCAAGAACTCGACATCCCGTTTGAGTATCTGGAACATCCGGAAGCACCCACCATCGAGATAGCCAAACGATATTGGGCCGGACACGATGCCAAGCACTGCAAGAACCTGTTCTTCCGCAACCATAAGGGCAACCGCCACTATCTGGTACTGCTGGACTGTGACCAGAATATGGACATCCACGCCATTGAGAAGCAGCTGCACCAAGGGAAGTTGAGTTTCGCCTCCGAGCAACGCCTGATGAAATACCTGGGCGTCATGCCCGGCTCGGTGACCCCCTTCGGGCTTATCAACGACACCGACCATCATGTGCATGTCTTCATCGACAAGAAACTCCAGGAAGCCGAGAAGGTGAGTTTTCACCCCTGCATCAACACGGCCTCCCTCATTATCCGGCGGGAAGACCTGATCCGTTTCCTCGACCACCAAGGCAACACCTACGAGTGGATCGACCTTTACGAATAAATCTTTTCAAAAATCTAATATCTGTCACAAACTCATGAAAAAGACCCTGACATTTCTGCTGATGGCAATCACGCTGTTGACGATATCCTCTTGTAACAGAGGCGAGGGCACTGGCGGGCGCGGCACCATCGAGGGCAACGTCTTTCTGGTGTTGCATCCCGACGACAACTATAATTTGGACAAGGACACCGTGGTGGCCGCCAAAGAGGACGTCTTCATTGTCTATGGCAACGACACCTTCTATGGCGACGACGTGGAGACCGACCATACCGGCCATTACGTCTTCCAATACCTCCGCCCAGGCACCTACACCATCTACGCCTACTCCACCCTGCCTAGTGGCGAGCGCGTGGCCGTCAGCCAGACCGTCACCGTGGGCAATGGAGAGACCGTGACCGTTCCCGACATCTACATTCACGACGGCAAAGCCTATGGCACTTCCATTATCAAGGGACAGGTATATGCCACCTATATCGACAAGGACGGCAATGTGCTCAGCACCGGCCCCGCCTACGGGCACCGCATGTATCTGCAGCGCGTGGGCGAGTCGTTCCCGTGCGACGACGTGCGCGCCGGTCTTGACGGCATCTTCATGTTCCAGAAGGTGACCCCAGGCGACTACATCGTCTTCACCACCAGCATCTACAACGAAGATGAGATCCCGTTGGTGGTGCAAAAGACCATCTCCGTCACCGAACCGGACGCCATCGTGGAGATACCCGACCGCTTTGAAATCACCATTAAACCTTAGCCTCTTTTTTCATTCATGGTATCTTTCCAAGCATCAACGACAATGAAAAAAATACTCCTTTTAGTATGTATGCTCTCCCTCTCCTTGGGCATTGTATCTGCTCAGAGCACCTCCAAAAAGGACAGCAAGAAAAATCTGACCGTCAAGGAGTGGAAGCGCGGCAATGCCGGCAAGGGCACCCGTTATCTGGACCATGTCACCAAATATGACGCGCAAGGCCGCAAGGTGGAAGAGATAGAATACAACTCCTCCGGCCATCAGACCAACCGCTGCACCTACACCTATAACGAGAACGGGAAGGTGAAGCAGGAGGTGGTGTATGACGAGCGGAACAAGCCTGTCCGCATCCGCAAGTTCGAATACAACAGCGACGGCACCAAGCACAAACAGTACAACTACTCCCCCGACGGCAAACTGATATCCGTCAAGGAGTTTGAATACATCCATTAAATAATGCCGTAGCATGATGGGTGGACACTATCAGGACAACGATCATTTTGCCTTCATTGGCGAGGTGCTGGCGCAGATGCAGCCCATCACCTTGGAGGAGATGAACGCTGTCAAGCTGATGAACCGCACCGACACCAAGTATCTCACCAACAGGCAAACGCTTCAAGAGATGGCCCAATATTGGGAACCGTCGTTTTACGTCCAGGATATCGACGGGCTGCGGCGGGCGCACTACACCACCCTCTACTTCGACACCCCGGACGCCCTCACCTACACCATCCACCACAACCAGCACCTACGGCGCCAGAAGGTACGCCAGCGCCACTACCTGGACACAGGGACCCGCTATCTGGAGGTCAAGAACAAGGTCAACACCGGCCGCACCAAGAAAAAACGCATCGAGATTCCCGAAAACGCTTGGGGCGACCTCTATAGCCAGCCCGAGATGGCTGCTTTTCTCCGCGAGAAAGTATGGGTCACCGACCAGCCCCTGACACCGCGCCTGCAGAACTACTTCCAACGCGTCACCCTTGTCAACAAAGCCCGCACGGAACGCATCACCATCGACAGCGGCATCCACTTCCACAACCACCTGACCCAAGGCGACGCCGACGTCTCCGACCTCGTCATCGTGGAGGTGAAACAGGATGGCAACAAGCCCTCAGACTTCAAAAGACTGCTATTGGAGGCCCGCGTGCCCCAGCGAGGACTGAGCAAATACTGCCTCGGCATGCTCCTTACCGATGATCGGATCAAGTACAACCGCTTCAAAGACAAAGTACGGTATGTCAGCAAACTCATCGGCCAGCCTCTTACCATCTGTAGTGAAAAACAATCCCTAATCCCATAAATCAACCTCTTATGTTTCAAGCAGATTTTCCTGATTACGACCCCGAGATAGCCCGACAGTTCGGTGTGACCGAGATGGACGGCAGCCATTTCTTTGGCATTCCCTGGTTTGACGGACCCTCCTTGTGGCAGCTGCTCTTCCGCTTCGCCATCAACCTCATCATCTGCTGGGTCATCATCGGCCTATTCTACTATCGGAAAAGCCATCGCAAAGACTACTACTTCACCTTTATGCTCTTCAGCATCACCATCTTCTTCATGATCTTCCTGATGGACAATGTGAAGGTACAGATAGGCTTTGCCCTAGGCCTCTTCGCCATCTTCGGCATGATCCGATACCGAACCGAGACCATCCCCATCCGGGAGATGACCTACCTGTTCGTCACTATCGGCCTCTCCGTCATCAACGGCCTCGCCATGACCACCAGCTATGCAGAACTCTTCTTCACCAACATCTTCGTGCTCCTGGCCGTCTGGTTCTTCGAGTTCATCCAAGGCCGCAAGCAACGAGTGGAAGCCAAAATCATCCTCTACGAGAAGATTGACCTCATCAAGGTGGGCCGCGAAGAGGAGCTGAAAGCCGACTTGGTCGAACGCACCGGCCTCGACATCGTCAACGTGGAAGTGGGACACATCAACTTCCTCAAAGACACCGCCTACCTGAAAGTCTATTACCACCCCACCTCTCCCGAGCCCAACACCATCAACAATCTCACCAAGGTGAAATCTGACAAATACTTTAACGCATGAGGTTAAAAGAGTTTCTCCTGTCTCTTGGTTGTGTGATCCTTTGCATCATAGGGGTAAAGGCACAATCCTTCGAAACCGGGGGGATTGTCGGCATGGAATACGACCTGAAAATCCTCAAAGGCTGGCATGTTAATGCCGAGACACAGGTTCGTTTCGACCATGACTTCACCCACTATGACCGATGGAAAGTCGCCGTCGGCACCGACTACACCTTTTGGAAAAAGCGCATCAAGATCGGGGCTAATTACAGCTTGTTGAATTATCAGGACGATGAAGGGCTTTTCGACTGGCGACATCGCATCACGGGGTCTCTCACCCTCAGTCAGAAGTTCGGCATCGTCAAACTCAGCTACCGGGCAGCCTTCCAGAGCACCTTCCGCGACGAATCCCGGGGCGACTACCGGTTCAACCCCAAGACCTACATGCGTAACCGACTGCAGGGCACCTTCAGCCTCCCTGGAAAGCCCGTCAAGCTCTACGTCTCCGAAGAGTTCTGGTGGCGGCTGTATCATCCGGGAAAGAACATCATTGACGAACTGCGCACCACGGTCGGTGTGAAATACGAAGTCCGGAAGCACCATACCCTCGACTTCTTCCTGCGTCTCGCCGACGAGGTGCAGGTCAAGAATCCCGAGCACAAACTGATGGTTGGATTTGCCTATTCTATTGATTGACATTGATTTAAAAACAACGATATAACAATATTTCACTCACCTATCGAGACGTTCCATGGAACCTCTCTACGGAGAAACAACATATATGGACCAAATAATTGCTGCTGCCAAGAAATTCCTTACGGATGTACTGTTCAATAACATCCCCAAACTGATTGTAGCCCTCATCGTTCTGTATGTCGGCCTGAAACTGATCAAACTGCTCGACCGGGTCATGAAGAGAATCTACGAGAAACACAAGGTAGATGTCTCCTTGCAGCAGTTCCTCCATTCGCTGATCGACATCACCCTCAAGATATTGCTTATCCTGACGGTGATGAATATGATCGGCATCCAGATGACCTCCTTTGTAGCTATCATCGGTGCGGCGGGCTTGGCCGTCGGTATGGCCTTGCAAGGCACCCTACAGAACTTCGCCGGCGGTGTCATCATCCTGCTGCTCAAACCCTTCCGAGTCGGCGACTACATTGAGCAAGGCAATTATGCGGGCATCGTGAAGAGCATCCAGATCTTCAATACCACTATCGTTACCTACGACAACCTGACCATTGTGGTTCCGAATACGGAGTTGGCCACCAAATCGCTCACCAACTACACCGCCCTACCCTTGCGGCGCGTCAAGATCAACGTGGGCATCCGCTACGGAGAGTCTGTGGAGAAAGCCAAAGGTGTGGTGATGCAGGTCATCAGTGGCAATCCGCACGTCGCCAACGACCAGAAAGCGCCTGCCGTATATGTGAACGCCCTCGGCGAGAGTTCTGTCGAGCTGGTCGTCTTTGCCTGGGCCACCCAAGAGAACTACTGGAACGCCCTCTTCTCCCTCAACCAGGAGATCTACGAGGCCTTCCAAGCCAACGGCATCGAGATCCCGTTCAACCAGATGGATGTGCATATTAGCCATGAATGAGGCGCGAACCGTTCCATTGAATTAAGAAGTTAAGAAACTAAGAAATTAAGTGAAATAGCACTATTGATAACTGACAACTATTATGGCCAGATCTTACATCAAAATCACGATCTTTTTTATCGCATTATGCCTCCTGACCATTTCTGGCGTAAAGGGGCAACAGAAGCAAATAACGACGATGCATTGCACTGCGCCAGCCTACCTGAAGTCGGGCGACAAGGTGGCGCTCATCACGCCGTCCTATTTTGGTGCGGAAGAATCCACTAAAAAGGCGGCCAAGGTGCTGCGCGGATGGGGTTTCAAGCCGGTCATCGGGCCCAATGTCGGCCGCAAGCACTTGAGCAAATACGCCGGCACTGCGGAGGAGCGTCTTGCCGACCTCCACTGGGCGCTTCAGAACCCCGACATCAAAGCTGTTGTCTGCATGCGTGGCGGCTACGGCGCACTGCATCTGGTGGAAGGAATGCCCCTGTCGGAGATGACGGCCCATCCCAAATGGATCATCGGCTACAGCGACATCACCACGTTGCTCTGCATGGAGAACTGCGCGGGCGTGATGGGCATCCACGGCGTGATGGGCTGCAACATTGCGGGTCGTGGCGGCGCGGACCTCTCCTGCTCGCTCGTGCGGGATTTGCTCAAGGGCCAGGTGCCGCGCTATGAGTTGCCCGCCAACGCATGGAACATCCCCGGCCGCGCCGCCGGAACCCTCGTGGGCGGTAACCTTGCCACCTTCGCCCCGCTGCTCGGCACGCAGGCCGATGCCCTCGACAATGCCGACATCATCCTCTTTGTGGAAGAGGTGGAAGAATCCCACCACAACATCGACAGACTCTTCAACATATTGAAAATGAATGGTGTGCTTGCCCGCTGCAAAGGCATTATCTTAGGCGGTTTTACTGATTGTCCAAACGATGTCGGCTACGAAAACGTGGAGACGATGCTGCGCCAGTATATCGAGCCCTATAACATCCCACTGCTCTGCTGTTTCCCCGCCGGTCACGAGAAGGTGAACCTGCCACTCGTCATGGGCGCACCTGTCACGCTTGACGTGCGGGCTGACGGCGCCACCCTCTCCTTTGGCATTCCCGGCACGCCGAAGACGGTACGCACCGAAGGACTCTTCCCACCAGAGAACAGACCCGAGGATAATAGCAACGACTTTGTGAACATCACCGATGTGGTGCCGGACGCCATTCTGGAGATCCGCTACTTCGGCACCTACAACTTCGTGGGCCGACGCATTGACGGCTACCAGCAGCCCACCGCCCTGATGACGAGACGCGCCGCCGACAGCCTCAAGGCCGTCAGCGACGACGTGATGCGCATGGGCTACCGACTGAAGATTTATGATGCCTACCGTCCCCAGATGGCCGTGGACAACTTCGTGCGTTGGGCCGAAGACATCCCCGACACGATGATGCGGCAGTACTTCTACCCCGAAGTGGACAAGAGCCTCTTGTTCGTGCAGGACTACATAGCGGCGAAGAGCGGCCACACCCGCGGCTCCACGGTCGACCTCACCCTCTTTGACATGACCACCGAGAAAGAACTCGACATGGGCGGCACCTTCGACTGGTTTGGCGAGGAGAGTCACCCCGATTTCGGCGGCAACCCCGAGACGGGCGAGTTCAACGGGAAACCTTCCCCCGCTGGGCGCACCATCACCGAAGAACAGTTCCGCAACCGCATGATTCTGCGGGCCGCGATGCTGCGCCACGGCTTCAAGCCCATCGACAGCGAATGGTGGCACTTCACCCTGAAAGATGAACCATATCCAGACACCTATTTTGAGTTCCCGGTACAAGAACTGAAATAAGTTTTCAGCAATCCTTATGTCATCACAACCGCTCCCCAAAGTCGTCATCTTCGACCTCGACGGCACGCTGTACGACAAGAAAGCGCTGGCTCGCCGACTCATCCTCTCGTCCCTGCTGCGTGGCGACCTGCCTCTGCTGCGCCGCGAGCAGCAGGTGCGCAAGAAACTGCGCGGCACCCCATTTGACTCCGAAGAGCAGTTCTACGAGACCTTCTTCTCCGAGTTTCCCAACCCAGTACAAGCCCGCCGATGGTATTTCCAACGCTATATGCCCTTGATGGTCCGCATCCTTCAGAAGCATTACCAACTGTATGCTTGGGTGCCAGAAATTGTGAAACAGATTCAAGAACAGCACGTTAAGGTTGTCATCTTTTCCGACTACGGTTGTGTCTCCGAGAAGCTACAGGCTATTGGCTTCGACCCGCGATGGGCCGATGCACTCTTTGACGCGCCTTCGCTTGGCGGCCTGAAGCCCTGCAAAGAGTCGTTTGCCAAGTTGTGTGAAAAAATGGGAGTGGCGCCACAAGAGTGCCTGATGGTGGGCGACCGGCGCGACACCGACGGGCTGGGCGCCGCCGCCGTGGAGATGCCCTTCCTACTCTACGTCCGGGGCAGCCGGCCACGGATTGACCTCGATGCCCGCCATCTCTAGCATCATGCTGTGCGTTGCTGCACGCAGACGATCCAACTCTTCCTTTCGGTTGGCCTCTTTGTTGATCAATATGGGTTCGCCCACATGGATGGTCATGCAAGGCAGCTCCTTCTTGCCAAAGAGCCGGTACAAACCCTTCCGTTCACGATAGGTGATGACCGTCGGGATAATGGGCAAATCGTACTTGTAGGCCATGGAGAAGGCCCCGCGCTTGAAGGGACGCAGCGGCGTGTAATAGTCCCAGCGCGTGGACTCCGGGAACAACAGCATCCAGTCCTTCCGACGATGGTATTCGTCAAAGGCCTCGTTGAACTTCCGCATGCCAGCCATCGTCTCCGGGACGGGTATGCCCCCGACATACCGCATAAACCAGCTCATACTGCCATTGAAATGCTTGGCATACATCGGAATCCGCAGTTTGCGAAACTTGTGAACAGCCTGATAGACACAGAGAGCGTCAAATACATAGACATGATTGCAAATGCACATGGCTCCATTCTTCAGCTTGTCCCTATATCCTTTCAGATTCTTCTTCCCCCGAACCTGCACCCCGAAATGGGTCCGGTTCCAAAAGGCCGCCGCAATCCATTGGACGAAAAAACCGAAGAAGTTATTCACTTTGTACTGCCACGAATTGTCGAGATAGGGAAAGGTCTCGTCAAACTGGTACTTCCCTTGGGACGAGTCTTCCACCTGCACCTTTAGCAACCTGGCATAGGGATCATCGGTGGGATAGTCGATGCCCACATCCGGGACATAAACCCCTTCTTTCACCTTGAATTCGCCATATTCCATAGCCATGAGATTGGTTATTTTTTAACGGAAATATTGCTGAAGCTGTAGCGGGTCGTATTGCCGTTGAACTCTTCCAAGACCATCTCAGTGACCATATTGTCAGACTTACGATAGGTCAGCGTAATCTTGGAGTAGCCTCTGGTGGCAGCCTTCTTGGCCGTGATAGTGACAACACGGGAGGCCCCGGCTTCCTTGACCGTATATTCGGCATTGTTGTCGGTGGCCACCTGCTTGTAATTACCCTTGATACAGTTCAGCAGGGTGCTCTTCTGTGTTTTCATCACCGCATTCTTCGTCACATCCACCGTCGATTTCTTGCCGTTCATGTTGATCTTGAGCATATTCCCTTCAATGATGAAGTAGTCGCCAGCGGGCTGCGTGTAATTCATCTTCAACGTCTCCGGGGATTGGTACAGGACACTTCCCTTGGACTCCATGGTCTTGCCGGATGCCTTGATGGTCTTCTGTTGGGCAAAGGAGGCGTTAATCTGAGACTGCGCGCCTACAGAGAAAATGCAGCTTACAATGATGATAAACAGTGTGATCTTTTTCATATTTTGGGTTATGAGGTTAAAGGGTTATTAGATTGAAGTCAACGTTCAAAGTTCAAAGTCAATGTCAAAGTCAAAGTTCAATGTCAAAGTCTCAAGCCAATAGCTAATGGCTAATAGCTAACGGCCAACAGCCATCACCGTATTCCCAGCGCTTTCTTCACCAACGGTATCTTGATCATCCAGCGGAACAGCAGCGGCTGCAGCGTGTAGGTGATCAGGATGGTGGAGGCCATGCCGATCAAGGTGCAGATGCCGATAGACTTGATAGCCGGGTGCGTGGCGCAGATCATCGAGCAGACCACGATGATGAGCACGAAAGCCGAGAAGAAGATGGCCATCTTATGGTATTCCAACAGCCGATTGTCGGTGCCTCGCGCACTCGCCAGCAACCCCTGCACCACGAAGATACTGTAGTCCACTCCGATGCCGAAGATGAAGGTGGAGATGACGATGTTGATGAGATTGAATTGCAGGCCGAAGATAGCCATCCAACCCTGCACCACATACCAACTCAGGAACATGGGCAGGAAGGCCAAGATGGCGACCGTTATCCTGCGGAACGAGAGCAAGAGCACCACAAAGACGAAGATGGAAGAGATGAGTAGCGTGGAGTTAAAGTCCTGATGAACCAGCGTGATCATGTTGCCCGTATAGTAGAAGGGATCCACGACGACGGCGTGCGGCATAGCGGCGATTTGATTGTCTATATGCACTTTATAATACTCATCCATCTCAGTGGCATTGAAGATGAGGAAGCGGCCGTCCGATTGTTCAATAAAGTTGCAGAGCAATCCGTCAGGCACGAGGCTGTCGCCATAGAGGTCGCCTACCTCGTAGTCGCTCTCCACCATGGCGCGGAAGGGCACAAAGATGGAGGGGTCGAGGTCGTGCGCGCGGGCTGCCCGATGGATGGCGGCCTCCGCCTCGTTGATCTTCTCCGGGGTCCAGTATTCCCGCCAGGCCTGGATGCGCGCCTGCTGCTCCTTCTCCGACTGGAAAAGCATGGAGACCACCGGCGTGTAGCTGGTCAGCAGACCCTGCCTGCGAAGCGAGTCCAACTTGGCCGACAGCCGCTGGTTGGCATCCAAAGCCTCGTCCAAGGTCGGGGCCACCACGGCATAGTAACGCTGGATGCCGCCACCGGTGAACTTCTCCGCGTACAGGTTCTCGGAAGCGTGCAGGGCGTCGCTTTCGTAGCCGATGTGCTTCAGGTTGTTGTCGAACTTCACCTTCGGACTGAAGATAAAGCCCACCACGATGATCAGCACCATGGCGATGATCAGGACAGGGTTGCGGTCGTAGGCATAGTCGTTAACCTTATGGATAAGCTTGAAGACCTTTTCGTTGTGCGGCACGTCGCCCGACTTCAGGAAATGGGGCAGGAAGATGAGGGCAAACAGGGTGTTACCGATGAGCATGAAGGTGGCGAAGAGGCCGAAGTCCTGCAACAGGGCGCTCTTGGTGAAGAGCAGTCCTAAGAAAGCGCCGATGGTGGTGATGCAGCCGAGACATACCGGCTTGGCCTCGTCGGAGAGCATCTTCTCCACGTCGCCGACGAAATGCTGATGGATGATGACGTGCAGGCAGTAGCTGACCGCCACGCCCAGGACCACCGAGCCGATGCCGAGCGCCATCAGCGACATGCCGCCCTTGATCCAGTACATGCACGCCAAGGCGAAGAAGGAGCCGTAAGCCACCGGCAGCACGTTCTGCCACAGGATGTTGACACTCTTGAAGCAGAGGCTGAGCAGAATCAGGATGACCGCCAACGAGAGGCAGATGGTCAGCGCGATGTCGCGGTGCATCATCCGGGAGTTGCCGGCTGAGCGGACGGGCGCGCCATGGAAGAGGACCTTCGCCTCCGGGTGCGCCTGCTCAAACTGCTGGATCCGCTCCTCCAAGTATTGGATCAGGGCTTGGCTGGAGCGGGAGTCGAACGACTGTGTGTTGGGAGAGATGAACATCAGGGCCGTAGTGCTGTCCTTGGAGAACAGATGGCCGTCGATGAGGGTGTAGCCCATACTGCCGGATATCTCCGGAATTAGCAGCTCGCGGAGGTTGAGCGGGTCGGTGGTGACCATCTGTGTCACGGCACCGGTCTCATCGTTCATCACCAGATCGTAGTTCTGTGCCATGGTCTCGTCCACACGAGCGATGGCCTCGTCAAAGCGGGGATAGAGGTCGGGAGAGACAAAGGAGGGCACGTGCGCCAGGGCATAGTCGAGGGCATTCAGGGCCACGTCCACATCTAGCTTGTACAGCGTGTTGGCGATATGGTCGGGCTGTGTCAAGACGGAGTCCATCAGCTCGTCCACGTAGCCGGACATCACCTCGGGCGCTGCCCCGGTCATCTCCAGGAAGATCTTGTCCTTCACCTTCAGGTTGCCGAAGACCAGGCCGCTCTCCTGCGTCTCGGTGGACGGCAGCAATTGGGAAAGGTCTTCCACGTATCGGACTTTAGTGCCGAAATAGACGAAAACCAGGCTAGTGACAATTAAAATACTATATAGTAACGCCTTGTGCTTTTGAAAAAAACGATAGATGGACACAAAAACCATAACGATCTGCCAGAGTTCTTATCTTTACTAGGTTAAAAAAACAAGGCGCAAAAATAGAATTTTTTTTTCAGGACCGAATAGCATATCTATATTTTTAGTAATTTTGCACCCGTATTCCTGAATTTCCTATGAAAATCAGACCTACACTCTCAAAATTAATAAAATAATGTACAAGAGAATCTTTGATATTGAGAACCAGCTTGACGAAGGAATGTTCCTGTTTGGTGCCCGTCAGGTGGGAAAATCGACGCTTCTGCAAGAGCGGTTTCCCCAAGCTGTCTATTACGATCTGCTGATCGACAGTGTAAGAAAAGCTTTCAAACGCAACCCCGACTCTTTTCGTCAGGCTCTGCTTGCCAAACCTGCCGGAACGATAGTCATCGTGGATGAGATACAGAAAGTTCCCGAGTTGCTTGACAGTGTCCATTGGCTGATGGTCAACCGAGGACTTTGGTTTGTTCTCAGCGGTTCGAGTGCACGCAAACTGAAACGTTCTGGTGCGAACACTCTTGGTGGCAGAGCTATTCCAAGGACACTGTTCCCATTGGTCTGGAAAGAGGTGCCGGACTACCAGATAGACAAAGCTGTCCAGAACGGGATGATTCCCCGCCATTATCTTGTCGATGACGCCACCGATCGTTTAGAGGCCTACGTGGATTTATATCTCAGGGAGGAAATCCGGGACGAAGCCGCAGTTCAGGATGTCGAAGCCTTCGAACAGTTTATGGAAGCTGCCGCCATTTCCGACGGCGAGATGATTAACTATTCAAATATCGCGAGTGACTGCGGTGTAGCGGCAAAGACTGTCAAAGCCTATTATCAGATTCTGAAGGACACCCTAATGGGCTACGAGATACCTGCATACACAAGGGTGGTCAAGCGCAAGGTGGTGCAAGCTCCGAGATTCTACTATTTTGATGTGGGCTTGGTGAACTATCTGATGGGACGCCACCGCCTGAGACGAGGCTCTGACGATTACGGTCACGCTTTCGAGCATCTTGTCATGCAGGAAATCATCGCATATCGCGGGTACTGTCGTCGACGTGAGAAGATCTCCTACTGGCACACCTACAACCATCAGGAGGTGGATGCCATTATAGGCGACGCCAAGGTGGCCATCGAAATCAAATCCAGCGAAGAGGTGAAGACTCGGCAAAAAGCTGGACTCAAGGCATTCAAGGATGAGCATCCCGACTGCCGGCTAATTCTGGTCTCTCTTGACCCCATAACGCGTCCCTCCGGCGATATAGAATTGATCTATGTGACCGATTTCTTCAGAATGCTTTGGGATGGGGAGATTTTCTGACGCTTTTTTCCACCCCCAACCCGCGCAATCCTTGGAGAAAAAAAATCATTTTCCGTGCAACATTTTTCCGGTGAATTCGTCTTGTAATATGGATAATGTTAAAAATCGCGAATATGACAAACCGTCTTTACCCCCCCCCTATTTTACTAATACAATGAGATTTACAATATTTTTATTGTCAACCCTATTTTTCCTTCTTGCCAGCACATCCGCCTCCGCCCAAGGCGAATGGAAGTGGGCGCATTACTGGACGGGCAGCGGTGGCGACTTGAACAATGTCTTCAATAAGATTACCAATACTGCCTTTGACGAGGATGGCAATATGTATGTCTATGGTACGATGGGCGGCAATGCCAGGTTAGATGGGGAAATGCTTATGTTTTCAGATAATTCTACTGTGATTACTACTTCAGAGCATTCTATCTTGTTGGCCAAATTTGACACTTTGGGAACAATGCTATGGTATAAAGTGATAAAGTGCAATAGCGACTATTGGTCCTTTCCCAAATGGATGACCGTGAAAAACGATAGGATATACATTACCGGAATAACGGGTATGTGGGGAGACTATGATTATTGGTTGTATTATATTGACACTCTGATTACTAAAGCGGATGTGTTGAGTTTGCAGGCTTCGGAAAGGAAGCCACCCTATAAGCATAGCCGTTGGACATTCTTTTCCCAGTTGGATTTGGACGGGAACCGAATTGAAGACCATTTCGTGGAAACATATACAAGGCAATATTATGAGAATGGTAATAATATTGTACGAAGCGTGAGGCCTATATGTACGGATGAATATGCAAATCCAACACCTATGCATATAGATAATGAAGGTAACACATACTTATTCGCCCCTTTTGATTATGCTGGAAATGAAGAAGACCCATACACTGTAGTCATAGATGGGGATTCCTCTAAGATGTATGACCTGTATTTGCCTGGCAGCAGCTGTGGCAATAGTAGTTTGCAGAACGCTATGCTTTACAAATTCACACCGAACTGGGAGTTGGATTTTGCCAAACTGATGGTGCAAAACACCGAAGGCATTGCCACCTCTTGGGAACTTGCACACGACAGCATAAACCCTTTATATTATGTATATCCTGAATGGTTGTCATACGACGAGGAAGACAATATGTATTTTTCTGGCTTTGTGACGCTTGGACTATCTGTTTTTGGTGCGCACCTGCACCAGTACCCTGTCCGCATTTATTTTGACAGTTTGCATTATGCGACTATAAGCGACCAAAGCGGCACACGAAGAGTGAATTTTATTATAAAATACAATACTGATGGTGACATACTATGGTGTAACCAAATTTATACGAAAGGACATTCGGACAACTCTGAAGAGTTTTCTCGTGGTGATTTATATGGTAATTGTTATTACAATAATGCATTGTATTTAACCGGACGTGGATGTAGCGTCCTTGATGAGAATCTTGGCATTTTCTTTGATAGTACCTGTACAATGCGGCTTCACGGCCCGCAAAACATCAGTAAGACAAATGTTGGTTTTTTTGTCAGATATGACGCTACTTCGGGGAATTACATAAATTATGGAGTTGTTCCTGCTATAGAAGGCAAT
>JAGCGA010000028.1 GCA_017649855.1 Bacteroidales bacterium | reverse complement strand
GGATCACGCTACTACAGCTCGGAACTGAGCATCTGGCTGAGCGTGGACCCGATGAGTGACAAATATGCATCGCTCAGTCCGTATGTTTATTGCGCGGATAACCCCATTAAGTTGGTGGATCCGAATGGGGAAGATTATGAAGTGGTTGTTGACAATGATAACAAAACCATAACCATTAAGGCAGTATATTACACGGCCAACAAGGACAGGGAAAAACTTCAACAAGGATTAGACGAGTGGAATAGTCAATCAGGGAAATATTCTTTCGTTAGAGGAAAAGGAGACGAAATGATATCATACACCATAAATTTTGAATTGACAATAGCTGATGGCGATTTTGAATCGACGGCAGAAGCTGCTGGAGCAATGCCATTAGACGGGACCACCAATCTCTTTTTTTTCAATGACAATATTAGTAAATCAAAAAGAGGAGAAACTAAAGGCGGGAGATTCATTCAGGTACGGACTGATGCCCCGAGCAGAACTATTGCCCATGAAGTTGGTCACACCTTGGGAATAGGTCATTTTTTTGATGGTTTGATGTGTAGCGGAAGTGATGACACCTTTATCTCCATGAACAATATAGAATCGTCACTGCGTGGTGCTGGCATCTTACGTATAGGTGTCTACACAGGCACAAGTGAATACGAAGGGGCTGAAGCCAGATCAAAAACTCAATATACAATGTTCGGAAAAATCAAAATGATACAATAATGAATATTCACGATCAAAAAGCGTTATTTGTTTTTTTATCGACAATATGTTTGTTTGTCGGTAGCACTTTTTCGCAAACTGAAGCCAAAGAGAATATAGCAAAGAATATAATAGTTTTAGGTGAAAAGCATATCGATTCACTGTTCTATTTTCAGAATCCTCTTGTGAAAGATCCTCTTCTTACTGAGAATCATCTCCGGCACAATCTATGGAAAAAAACCTTCAAAAGTTCTTCACTGCATGGTTTTCTTAATGCAAACTTTAATCCCATTTTTTTTGATGCAAAATACTTTGATGATTATGACTTTTTTCTTCTGTTGCCTGATTCTTATGAAATATGTGATGACTTGAATATGATAAAAGAGTTATTGCCTCTATTGGATACCGTCTTTCAAAAAAGGATAATGAGTTTTCCTGTCATCATGTTATATTCATTTGATATTTATAATAGCCAAAGAGAAGAAGAGTATGCAGGATATCCATATTATATTTACCACTACACTACATCTTCTTTTTTAGAGATTTCTGTGAACGCCTCCTATTACACCAAGTTATTCTTACGTCATATCTTGACAGATCCACCCACCTGCTGGTTTTGTGACAAGCCATTTCAGGATATGATTTATTTTAAAGTTTTAATACCCATGTCCGAAGAAACTATAAAATGAAAATGATTTACCAATGTTGGCAACAATGTCAGGTGACTATTATTTAATGAGCAGCTTCCCGCACACCTCCGGCGTGCGATTGGGCCCGCGCGGCCCCTTCGCCACCGAGCCCTGCAGACCTACGGCCTGCGCCCAACACGCCACGCCCGCGCCATACCCCTCCTCTGATCACTGTTCACTGCTCACTGCTCACTGGACTTACACCTTCTCCGCCAAAGAACGCGACTCCGAGACCGGACTAAGCTATTTTGGCTCACGTTATTACTCTTCCGATTTGAGCATCTGGCTCAGCGTTGACCCGATGAGTGACAAATATGCATCGTTAAGCCCGTATGTGTATTGCGCGGATAACCCCATTAAGTTGGTGGATCCGAATGGGGAAGAGGTGACAGATTTTTATGATATTGTAACTGGCGAGCATTTAGATCATATTGAAGATGGGATAGATGAAGCGATCGCTGTTTACAGAATTGTTTATGATGCTTATGTTGAAGAAGGAACCTTGGAAGAAAACAAGGACAAAATAGGTTACTCTTTAGGAAAAAATTCTGATTTTGTTGATTTGGCAGGAACTATTTATGCAGAATCAGATGCGTGGAATTATTCTTTAGAAGAATCTGCTGGAATAGGATCTGTGCTTCGAAACAGGGCAATTGCTAATAATTCTTCATTGGTTGCAGAAGCATCAAGTGGAAATGTTTTCGGGTGGGGAAATCGAGAATCAATTATGTCTCCTACAGCCAACCCAGAGAAAGTACGTATTGCTTATAGAGCAGCTATGCTCACCATAGATGGTAATTGTGACTATTCCAATGGAGGCTATTATTGGCAAGGAAGAGATTTTGCAAAACCAGGAAGTGGTGCAAATAATCGTTTTTATCAAACCGGTTTTCATTTCAGATCTCCGCGTCATGATATCTTTGGTATGGGTGATAAGATCAGCAATGATTCTTGGAAGTACAAATACGAATCCACCGCTGCAGCTGGTGGAACTGTCTTTATGAGACTGACAGAAGCTTGGAAGAATGCAAATCATACAAAAAAATGGAATGGAGGCCGTTAAACTATGAAACATCACATTATAACACTAATGATTGCTTTGGGATTTGTCTGTTGTTGTTGCAGGGATTCAAAACCATCGAATCATAGTACTCCTCTTGATAATGATGGTGTATTGTTTCTTTGCGAAGAAAACTATTCCCCAACAGACACCGTTTATCCCATCCTTATCACAGATTCTACCAAAATAAACCATATAACAAATATGTTACGAAATAAGTTCGTTCCGCAACAAGACTTTGATTTTTTCAATTTGGAAGAAGGTGAATTCTATCGTTTGGGACAGTTTTTGGTTGTTAATTGTATGCTTGTGGGTCCCTCGGGGTGGGCTTCAAACTTTCGCCAATTTTTTATTATAGATGTTAATAGTCATAGAAGTGTCCATATAATGAGTTTGTCAAATAATATCAATAACTTTTTTTTATCTGATAATTTGATAGTTAACAGTATTGAGTATCCTGAAGACTTCTTCCATGGCAGAGTATCCGAACATTTTTTTGATGCGGAAAGCACTACATTTAAACTGATAAATACGGTTATAGAAACAGACTCTCTATCTACCATATCTGTAAAAGAATTTGAAAAAACAATAAAATGGAAAGATGTGTATGAATATCTTGTGCCTCAGGTTCAATAAAATCCAACTATATTATTACTGTCCCTTTCCGTGACGGATGTTTAGGCCATCTTTGCCACAAGCTACAGGTTTATGGCAGATTCAAGCACCCGTAGGGTAACCATCTACATCAACAACAAGGAGGCTGAACCTCCGTTGAGCAGAGAAGTACCGAGATGAACAAATTTGATTGTGTCTGATAATCATGATTTTAAACGAACACATAAAAGAATCCATAACCTTACATTATTTTTCGTACTTTCGCCACGTCATGCATACATCACAGCTGACATATCACCCATCTTATTGCCCGCACACCTACGGCGTGCGATTGGGCCCGTGCGACCTCTTAGCTACCAATACCTGCAGACCTACGGCCTGCGCCGGGATTACAGCCGAACCCGCCCCCAATGTACATTGTTCATTGTTCATTGTACATTGTTGGTTTTACACCTTCTCCTCCAAAGAGCGCGACACGGAGACCGGTTTAAGCTACTTTGGCTCACGATATTACAGCAGCGATTTGAGCATCTGGCTGAGCGTTGACCCACAGGCTGCGAAATTTCCTTACCAATCAAACTATGTTTATTGCGGTAATAATCCGCTAGTTATCGTTGATCCGAATGGTGAGGATGAGTGGGACTTGGAAAAAGACGGCACCTTAAGTCAAAGAGCTAATGGCAGGACTGATGTAGATATTGTACACGCAATTGACAAGAATGGAAACCCTGTTGAGAGATATTATGATGCAGGTTCTATTAATGTCAATCCGGAATGCACAATCCAATATGATGAGAGAGTTGGATATTACACTAGAGATATAATGGAATTTGCCAATAGCGAAACTGCCATGGACTTTTTTGAGTTCGCAGCGAATTATTCTGATGTGGAATGGGGTTTGTTGATCTCTCCAGAAAAGAGTATTGTAGGCACAAGCCATGACGATGGTTTTGTTAGCCTTAAACCTATTGAAGGCATGACATACGATATTCATAGCCATATTGATAATCCCCTAAAAGAGATGACGGAAGACCACTTGCAAGCCATGGAAGCATATGATAAAGGCGTCACCTTTAAAGTTTATGAGGCTTATAAGCGATCATATGCTACATATAATCCAGATTCTCATAAATTGGATGGGCCAAGAGAAATGTCTTTGATTTTAGAAAAAACAATACAGTTCTTAAGAACATTATCACGTTAATCTATGTCTAATTATCTGATAAAACCTATACTAAGAAAACTCATCATAAGTTTTGTTGCCTTGACGATGGGTTTAGCTTCGTATGCCACTGAACCAGACACCTTCAACCTTCGAGAATATAAGATTAAAAATCTCCAACTGAAACGATATTTGTCTAAAATAGCAGAAGGAGAAACGAATAAGCATCATCGTCAGGTTGCTCTCGTCGTCACATGTTTTCGTCAAGAGGATGGAGAATATGTTGTTGTCGGATGTCAGACACTGGCTCGAATATGTTGGTACAGCTGGTCTATGGAAGTGAATGACTATGGTTTAATCGGTTGCGCTTATTTGGGAAATAGCATTTGTCTCCTTTTTGGAAGTGAAATTGAACAATATCTTTCTGATCCTATCGGGATGGTTTGCTTGGTTGATAGCAATGACTATTTCAAGCCATTACTCGGAAGCGAAGCAGATTTACAAGAATTTAGAGACGATTGTTTTCAAAACGGACTGCATTTGGATCCACCTTCTTGGATTTTTAAAAAGCAGAAGAAAAAGTATCGTCCAATTGACATCCAAAGTTATGATTATAATCCAATTTCATCCTCATGTTCGTGAACAAATCAACAAGCTCCCCGCACACCTCTGGCGTGCGATATTGCCCGTGCGGCTCCTTCGCTACCGAGCCCTGCAGACCTACGGCCTGCATCGAGCGCGCCACGCCATCACCCTTTCAGTGTCTTTCTTCCATCCTGCAGCAGGCGGGGAGCTTGGCACGCACCTTGGGGTCCGCGGGCACCTCGTCGGCATTGTATCCCAACTTGCTGACCTGCTTGCGCAGCTTGTCGGGGTTGGTCTTTCTCCATTGATAGCTGATGAAGAGCTTGGAGGTCTGCATGTCGTATTGGCAGTCCGTCACCCCCTTGAAGTAGGGCACGTTGGCCATGAAACGGTCGGCACATTGCTTGCATACTCCGTTGGTCTGGATGGTGATGGTGTCAATACCCATCTCGTGTGGGCCACAACTTTGAGCATGGGCCATGCAGGTCGCCAGGATGATAAGGCAGGTGATGAAGATTTTTCTCATGATATGTTCTTTTTGGATCGTGATAACGTGGTGATACTCGTTTTATTGTAAGGTTAACCGGATGCCGGCATACCCCATGATGCCCGTGATGGGAGCATAGATCATGGTGGCGTCAAAATAATCCCCGAATGGGTTGTCAGCAGCCACGATGGGGTCTTTCTGCTTGTAGTTGAGCATGTTCTCCGCGCCGACATAGATCTCCCATCTTCTGAATTTCTTGGTGATCTGCGCATTGAGCATGACGTAGGTCTTGGAGTAGTCGGGGCGTTGATAGGGCTCGGGATTGTTGTGCGTGTCGGGAAGACGCGCGGGTCCGTTTACATGGGCCGTCACGTTGAACTTCCACTTGTCGTATTTCGTATTATAGCTGATGCTTACAATGCCTTTGTGCGGACTCATCAGGTCTTTCTCCCGCATGATGCCGTGCACGCTGTAACGTACGTCGTTGTAGCGGTAGGCAAACAGCAACTCAAAGCGGGGCAGAGGCTTGAGGATCAACTCCGCTTGTGCGGCGTGCGACCGCGACCGGTTGCCCGTGCCGTTGTATCCGCCGTTCAGGTTGTAGAAGATGATCTTGTGCGGGCTTTCGTCTAAGTCAATGATTACTTGATTGATGAAGTGTGTGTAGAAGTAGTCGATAGAGAACGAAGCAGTGCCACCTCGCATACGCCATTGCTTCATGATGCTGACACCTGTATTGTAAGCCTCCTCGGGTTGCTCTTCATCGCGTTGATAAACCCTTCTGTTGGAACTTAGCAAGGCTACGTTCTCAGCCATGGTGAACGAAGTGCGGTAGCCTTTGCCCGCCGACATGCGGACGGATAAAGTGGGTGTCGCCTGCCATTTGATGTGCAACCTCGGTGTCCAGAACAAACGATTATACATGATATTATAGTCTAACCGTATGCCCGGCATCACCACTAATTTATCTTGTATAATATAGGCATACTCGGCAAATACCCCGGGAACCATTTCTAACTTCTCATCACCCCAACGTAAAAGCTGGAAGGGTGATCCGCTGGGCAGTTGGTCATCATCGTTATACAGCCAGTCGTGCAGATAGTCGCATTGGAAACTGCCACCAGCGGTGAGCTTGTGCCGCAGTGTCTTTCCAAACTTTCTGCTGTAAAGGATGTTTAAGTAGGCAGACTGTTGTTTCCCGGTATAATGGTTCCTGCCAAACTGTCCGGTCAAATTATGGCCGGTGTAGTGCAGGATGGTGCCGATGCTCTCTTCGGGACCTTTGAGCAAGAATCCGTTTTTGGTGATGAAGTCCCACTTCTTATGGTCAAGAGCTATGCCATAGACGTCGGGTTGCGTGGCGCTGATGGAGGGCTTGAAGGCCATCTGCCCGCCGAAGCGGTTGTCCCACACGAAGTTCAGAAGCGTACGATGGTCATATTTGTCGGGGATGTCAAAATCCCAGCGGTTCATTACGCTGACTTGCCGGTCGCGGGGCACATCCATGAAGCCGTCCTTGTTCATGTCCATCTTGGCGAACTGGTCGCTGGCCGAGAGGAACAGCATGGTGCTGGCGCGCTCTTTTTTGTCCACCTTGAAGCGGGTGTTGAGGTTGAGTTCTCCGCGGCCCATGCTGTTGCCGTACAGGTTGAGGAACAGCTGCTCGCGGTTGGTCTCGGGCTTCTTGTACTCCACGTCGATCTGGCCGCTGATGGCCTCGTAGCCGTTGGTGACGGAGGTGACACCCTTGGAGACATGGATGGACTCCATCCAGCTGCCGGGTACAAATCCAAGGCCGAACTGCTGGGTGAGCAGCCGGATGTAGGGCACGTTTTCGATCATGATCTGGCTGTAGGTACCTGCCAAGCCTAACATGGAGATCTGCTTGACACCGGTCACGGCATCGGAGAACTCCATGTCCACCGCGATGGTGCTCTCAAAGCTCTCCGCCAGGTTGCAGCAGGCTGCCCGCCGCAGTCCTTCCTGGGTGATAACGGTTGTCAGGATGGGCTGGGCCGACACGTAAGAACCGTCGCCCGAGGTGATACGGACCTCCGGCAACTGCTTGGAACGGTCGAGCTGTATGAGGATGTCCTGGGCGGAGGGTGGCACGATGACGGTGTCGGTTGCCAACAAGGGGAAATTGACGATCAGGGTGTCGCTCTTGGTGCGGCGTATGGTAAAGCGGCCGTCACCATCGGTGAAGGTGCCCACGTCTGTGTGGAGCCACTGGATGGTGGCCATGGGGATGGCTGTAGTGTCTTGGGCAGATATCTCAACAACTCGTCCTCTCAACTCTTGGGCCTCGACATTTTTGTCTAGGATGAGAAGAAGTGCGAGCAGCGATAGCAGCCTGAAGCAAGAGGTCCAATGTGTCCGTCGAGAAAACATGTATGCCTATTTAGATAGCTGTATCTTGATGTCGTTCAGTACATTCATGTAGTTGATGAATGCCTGATAGGGAGACGAATAGACTTCGAAGTTGCGTTTTACGAAACGGTGTTCCAGCCATCTGTCGCTCATGAAGTTGAAATGGTCGGCGCCTTGCAGTCTGAGCCATGCCAGCTTGGCCTCTTTGTTTTTGGATTTCTTATAGAGGTCTTCCAACTTGAAGAGCTGGTTGAAAGCTTCCTGTTGCAGGGAGTTGCCAATCCACTCGTTAGTGTCCTTCTCTTCGCCGGAGCAGGAGATGGGCCACGGGGCGTGGAGGGTGGAGACCGGGGTGTCCATGGTCAGTACATCCGTCGGGGAGATGAACTGGAAGGAGCCGCTCTGCACCAGCTTGTCGATGAGGCTTCTGAAGAAGTCGAAGATGCCGGTCTCGGCGGGATAGTGTTCGCCCATCGTCTCGTAGTCCCAGAAGAAGTTGAAGAGCGGGCCATCGCTTTCGCCCATGGTGTCATGCAGGAATTGCATATACTTGTCGGCCGTCAGTGGGTACTGGTCCCAGGAGCGGTCTTGGAAACGCAGGGTGATGTCATCGCACAGGCGATAGCTACGGAGCAGCAGGCGCAAGTCGGTCTGATAAGGGTTGCAGTAGAGGAAGGAGGTGTTCTTCCAGCCGAGGATATGGCGGGCGCCTTCGGTGAGGACCACCTGGTAGCCGGCCTCGCTCAGCCATTCACCAATCTCGTCCGAGTAGATGATCTCCGTGTTGCAGAAGCTCTTGGGCTTCACGCCAAAGGTCTCCTTCAGCAGTTTCTCCTGTAATTTGACCTGTTCCAGGAAGGTGGTCTTGTTGTTCAAGGAGGCGATGCTGTGGGTGTAGGTGTTGCCCGTGATCTCCACGCAGCCGGTGGCGATCAGCTCCTTGAAGCTGTCAATGACTTCCGGACAGTATTGTTTGAAGAGGTTGATGGAGCTTCCGGAGATGCTGAAGCTGAGCTTGAACTGCTTTTGGTATTTCTTGATGAGGTCCAACATCATCTTGTTGGCCGGCAGGTAGCAGCGTTCAGCCAGACGTTGGGTCAGGTAGTGGTTCTGATAGTCGTCATAGTAGTCATGGCGCTCGTTGATGTCGAAGAACCGGTAGGTGCGCAGCCGGAAGGGCTGGCTAATCTGAAAGTGGAAACATATCTTTTTCATATCATGCGTATTTTTCATAAATGATTTTGAGTCTTTTAGCCACATCCTCCCATTTCAGGTTGTTGGCCTCCTCTTGTCCTTTGACGGACAGGATGTTGTACAGGGAGGGGTAGTGGAGTATGCCGTAGATGGCGTCGGCCATGGCGTTGATATCCCAGAAGTCCACCTTGATGGCGTAGTTCAGCACTTCCGACACACCGGACTGTTTGGAGATGATGACGGGCACTTTGGACTGCATGGCCTCCAGCGGGGAGATGCCGAAGGGTTCGGAGATGGAGGGCATCACATAGACGTCGCTCATGCCGAACATCTTGTCGATGTCGGTGCCGCGCAGGAAGCCGGTGAAGTGGAAGCGGTCGGAGATGCCGAGTTCCGCCACCCGGTCGATGACCACCTGCATCATGTCGCCGTCGCCGGCCAGCACGAAGCGCACGTTGGGGGCGCGGTCCAGCACCATCTTGGCCGTCTCCACGAAGTAGATCGGTCCTTTCTGGAAGGTGACACGTCCCAAGAAGGTGACAATCTTCTCGTTCACATTCCGGGCGAAGGCGTGCTTCTGAGGGTTGGGGACCACGGCATTGTGGAGGGTATAGACCTTGTCGGCGGGGATGCCATATTTCTCGATGACGATCTGACGGGTCAGGTTGCTGACGGCGCACACGGCATCGGCAGCCATCATGCCCTCGCGTTCCATGTTATAGACGATGTCGTTGCGGTTGTTTTCGCCGGAACGGTCATACTCGGTGGCGTGGATGTGGACTACCAAGGGCTTGCCACTCACACGTTTGGCGGCCATGCCGGCACGGTAGGTCAGCCAGTCGTGCGCGTGGATGATGTCAAACTCCTCATTCTTCGCAATCTCCGCTGCCACTTCCGCATAACGGGCCACCTCCTGCATCAGGTTGGGACCATAGCCCGGCGTGAAGATGTAGCGCCGACGAGTCCCGACGGTGTGCTCATCTATCAGTCCGCTATCCAGTTGGTTGACTACATTGTAATAGTCGTCCAGCCCGACGTAGGGGATCAGGTTGGTGTTGACTTGCAGGTAGGAGACCTGCTGATCTCGTGTGTAAAAGCTGGCCATACGAGTGTCCACCTCCACATCGCTGGCGTTGACCACCCGCACGTAAGTCGGGTCCTCATCGCCCGAGGCTTTGGGCATGACGAAGGTGACATCCACGCCGTTGATGGACAAGCCTTTGGTGAGTCCATAACAGGCGGTGCCCAGACCTCCGGAGATGTGCGGTGGGAATTCCCATCCAAACATTAAAACTCTCATATCGTTTGTGTTTATTCTTTACGTTAAAATCATTTATTCGAATGCTGCTCCAGGCGCCATTTGATGTAGAGCAGTGCAGCCACGCTCCATGCCTGTGAGATGCAGCCGTTGGGCTTGAAGGGCGGGTCTCCGTCGGCGATCTCTGCCACGGTGGAGATGCCATAGTGGGTCATGCAGCTGTCGAAGCGATAGAGTACCTTCTCCATGAAGGGGACGCAGGAGTCCTGATAGACCGCGAACATGCCATCGGTGAACGGGAAGAGCAGCCATATCCAGCAGGTGCCCTGATGGTAGGCGGCATCGCGTTCGGCCTGGTTGCCCAGGTAGTGCCCCTTGTATTCCGAGTCGTTCGGAGAGAGGCTGCGGATACCCTTCTCGGTAAGCAGCTCCTCGCAGGTGCGCTTCAGGATCAGCTGGCGGATCTTCTCGCTGACCGGACAATAGGGCAGGGAAGCCGCAATCATCATATTGGGACGTACTTGGAAGTTCTTGTAGGTGCCGTTGGTGTAGTCGGCGAGATAGCCGATCTCCTTGGACCAGAAGTTCTCCTTGAAGACTGTTGGAAAGTCCTTGATGAGTTCTTCCCATTCGTTGACGAACTCTTTGTCCTTGGCGCTCTGCGCCACCTCGATGCTGAATTTGACGGCGTTGTACCAGAGGGCGTTGATTTCCACCTGGCAGCCGGTGCGCGGGGTGACGGGCTTGCCGTCCACGATGGCATCCATCCAGGTCAGCGCCAACCCGTCGCCGCCAGCATAGATCAACCCGTTGTCCAGACGATGGATATGGTTGAGGGTGCCATGGCGGTAGGCATTGAGGATCTTCTTCATCGTGTCGCCGTACTCCTCCCAGATCTTTCGTTTGGTGCGGGTCTTCTCTGCGTATAGCTGAAGGGTGCGGAAGAACCACAGCGGGGCATCCACGGAGTTGTAGGCCGCCGAGGAGCCATTGCCGATGTTCGGGAAGAGCCCTTCGTTCATCTCGGCAATCATATTGTCCATGATCTCCTTGCACAACTCAGTCTTGTTCAGGGCCAGCGTCAGTCCGGGCAGTGCGATGAAGGTGTCGCGACCCCAGCGGCCGAACCAAGGATAGCCTGCGATGATTTCCGTATGGCCGTTGCGCTTGACGATGAACTGCTCGGCAGCGTTCTTCAAGCAATTGAAGAAGGACGAACGGTTGGTGTGATGCGTACTCTCCTGCTGGTAAAGGTCGGCTAGCTCTTTGGGGTTGATGGGCTCTGTGCCAATGGTGATGTAGAACTCTTTGGCCGACACTTGGGCTGTCAGCCGTCCCGGCATGAAGAGATCTTCAAGCCCGTCATAGCCACGCTTCAGCTCCTCTTCGTACTCCACATCGCGGTACCATTGCGGGTTGTGCTCGTAAAGGACAGGCTCCGAGCATTGGATGTACACGGGCGAGAAGTTGTCGTACAGACAGAATCCCACGCCCTGATCCACGGTCTCGAAACCGGTCTTCACCGCATCGTTGCAATGCGTGAGGCTGTGGATGGAACGGAAGGCCAACAGGGGGTTGAAGATGAAAGAGGCGCTCTCGAAGTCGTCCAGGATGGTGTATTTGATGACCAGCCGGTCGGCGTTGTTGAGGAATAGCAGCTCTTTGGTGAAGTTGAACTTGCCCACCCGGTACAGGTAGGATGGGATGTTGTCGGCGGTGAAGTGCTGGAGGTACTTGTTGCCTTTCGGCTCAACGATGCCCCCTTTGTACTGTACCACACCGATATGGAAATCCATATTGTTGATGACGACGGTTTCGTTCAGACTGGATACCAGCAGATGCCGTTCGCCGTTCATCTTGTCTTGGGGCACGATGAAGAGGCCGTGGTATTTGCGGGTGTTGAGCCCCACCAGGGTGGTGGTGGCGAAAGAGCCCGTCCTGCTGCAGCGCAAAATCTCCCGCGATGTGGAGAAGTGCAGGTTGACGAGGTCGTTTTTGTCGAATTCAATATAGCTCATATTACGATGGTAGTTATATGGTTATGAAATCTGTTCAAGGATGGTGACGGCGGCGGCGCGGGCGTCCTGGATGGTGTCCTGGATGGACATGGGGCGCTTGCAGGCCCCTGCCAGGAAGAGCCCTTCCTGCTTCGTCAGGTTGTCTTGTAAATGTTCTGACACGCTCTGGGCGAAGTTATAGTTGCCAGCGATGCCGGAGGCCTGTGCCAGCCGGGCCGTGCCTTCAGAGGCGCACATGCCCACCATCAGCACCAGAAGGTCGGTGTTCATGTTGAGCGGCAGTCCCATCAGCGTGTCCTCCGCCTTCAGCTGTACCCGCTGGTCGTAGGTGGAGGCTGCCTCCGAGATGCGGCCCCTCACAAAGTTGACACCGTACTGCTCTTGCGCGGTGCGGTACATCTCCTCAAAGCCCTGGCCCCACATGCGGAGGTCCATATAGAAGATGTAAGCGGAGGTGCTCGGGAGCATCTTGCGCACCTCGATGGCCTGCTTGACAGCCGTCACACAGCAGACCTTGGAGCAGTAGTGGTTGCCCGACTTCTCGTCGCGGGAGCCCACGCACTGCAGGAAGGTGATGCTCTTGGGCGCCTCCCCGATGGCGTTGGTGATCTTCCCCTCTTTGATCATCTTCTCCAAATCAATGGAGGTGATGATGCCGGGGTAGATGCCGTAGCCTAGCTCCTCTTTCTTGTGGGCGTCGAAGACCTCGTAGCCAGTGGCCAGCACTACGTAGTCGAAATCATAGCGGTTGCCGATAGCATCGGTGAGTTGCCAGCCGGACGGCACTTTCTGCAGGTCGGTGATGTTGGTGCCACAAGACAGGGTGATCCGGGGATGCTCCAGCTTCTGCATCATCTTGTCGGCCAGCTCGTCTGCGGAGGTGAAGTCGGGAAACAAAAGGGCCTTGTTGCGTATGTTGCATAATGGAGCGGTCTCCTTTTCGAAGAGCACCACGTCGTGTTGTCTAGCTAAGACAGCGGCTGTTTCGATGCCGGCTGCGCCCGCTCCTATAATGGCGATTTTTGACATGTCGTTAGTTTTTAGAGTTATGGTTTATACTTTGAGCACGGAAGGTTTGCCCGGCAACGGGAGGATCTTGCCGTCATAGCCTCTGTATTTTTCGTTAGGGTTATATTCAATGCCGATCTTGTTCAGCAAGCTTTCGCATTGCACTTGGTGGAGCTGCAGGCCGAGGGTCCAGGGGTCGTAGCCCAGAAGCAGTCCTGCCATCTCCTCGTAGGTAAGGACGGGGATGCCGTATCCCTCCTTGTCGTAGGTTTTGTGTTCCATCTCGGCGATGGTGTACTGCCACTTGTCGAGGAACATGCTGCAACCCGGGCAGTTGCCCACGATGAAGTCGGGCTCGTACGGCTCCATGGATTCGAATTTCTTGCGGGAGTTGGAGACGGAGTAGCCGCGGTTTTCCTGTACCAGATACTGCCGGAAGCCGAAGCCGCAGCAGTGTCTTCTCTCGGGATAGTCCACCACCTCGCCGCCCCAGGACTCAATCATGCCGGCCAGCACGTAGGGGAACTCGGCATTGCCGACCCCGTGCTTCGGGAAGATCTTGGCGTAATGGCATCCAATATGCTCCACCACCCGCAGGGGCTTGCCGGTGAACCGGTTGACCAGCTGGTACTTCATCTTCTCCTTCAACTCGTTGCGGTATGAAAAGATGATGTCGGAAGGGTGGGCGATGTTCTTGGGCAAGTTGAAGGTTCTTCCAGTGGCCTTGTAGAGCAACTCGCGTGCTTTTTCCAGCAATGCCGGGTCCTCCTCCCATTTCTCCAGGATCTCCGTGAAGACACCGAAGGAGGTGACGCAGGAGGGCACGTAGTTTTCATAGCCCTTCTCCGTCATCAGCGAGAAAAGACGCGCCACGATGGTCATGGTCGTCTCAAAGGGCACCACGTCGGTGTGGTAGCCGATGCCGGTGCAGGTGTGCTGGTGCGAGGAGTCGTAGATGTCCAGGCCCAAATCGTTCCGGAGTATGTTGAGAAACGCAGCCTCCGACCCGGGAAAGAAAGTTTGGCGGATACAACTGCGTTCATAGAAATAATGGTCTTTCGCGATAGCCTTCTGATAATCGTTCCAATAGCGTTTTCCCATAGTTTGTCAATTCCTAAAAAAGATAGGCTGCAAACATACGAAAATATTTGTTATTTTTGCACGATTTTTTTTTGATATAAAAATGGCACTTGTTTTATCGGCGCTACTCACCTTGACAGCTGGCATCGGCATCTTTCTGGTCGCTTGCCAAATGATGAGCGCAAACCTTGAATCCGCATCTTCCAACAAACTGAAAACGCTTTTCTCCAAAGCCTCCAAGAACAACCTCATCGGGGTGGGCATCGGCACCGTCGGTACAGCTGCCATCCAGAGTTCCGGCGCCATCACGGTGATGACCATCGGTCTCGTGAATGCCGGCATCATCACCCTGACCCAGGCGGCCACCATCATTTACGGTGCCAATGTGGGTACCACCGTCACGGCGCAGATCGTGGCCTTGGGTATGTTCGGCGGCGCTAGCACCCTGACCATGGCCGTCATCTTCTCTTCCCTGGCTGGTATCGGCGCCTTCATCTCCCTCTTTGCCAAACGCGAGATATGGAAAAAGATGGGCGGCATCCTCACCGGCTTCGGCATGCTCTTTGTCGGTCTGGAGATGATGAGCGGCTCTATGTCCGACTTCGCTGCCATGGACTCCGTGAAGCTCTTCCTCGCCGGCATCCAAAACCCTGTCCTCCTGGTCCTTATCGGTGTCCTGCTGACTGCCATCATCCAGAGCTCTTCCGTCATGACCTCCATTGCCCTCGCCATGGTCGTCTCCGGGCTTATATCCATCGACCAAGGTATCTTCCTGACCATGGGTTCCAACATCGGCTCCTGCGTCGTTGCCTTGGTGGCAGGCCTTACCAGCGGACAGAATGCTAAGCGGACGGCCCTGATCCACTTGATATTCAACGTCACAGGCGTGGTCGTCTTCTTGTGTGTGGAGGGGATTATTTGGGCCCTGACCGATGCCACCTATGGCTCTATGATCACCCGGATGTTTCCCCGCGCTCCGCAGACCCAGCTGGCCATGTTCCACACCTTCTTTAACGTGCTGACCGTGGCCATGTTCCTCCCCTTGACCCCCTTGGTGGTGAAGATAGTCTGCAAAATCATCCCCGACAGCACCGAGCCTGTGGATCCCAACGCTCCCCATCTCTACTTCATCGACCCCAACATGCTCAAGACTCCGCCCGTGGCTTTGCAACAGACGAAAGCCGAAATCGTGAATATGGCCGATATCGCCATGGAGAACTTCAATCGTTCGCTCCAGATTATCAGCACCATGGATTTCACGGAGGAGGAGGTCTTCCATCATCAGGAAGTGGAACTCAACTATCTGAATGTGGAAATCGTGGACTTTGTGGTCCATCTCGATGAGACCCGCCAGCTGAGTCGCAAGGACCATGTCTATCTCTCCACCACCTTCCGTTCGGTCCGCGACCTGGAACGTATCGGTGACTATGCCGAGAATATTGTCGAATATGCCGTCAGCCTCCGCGATACGAACCAGAACTTCTCCGAAGCTGCCCTGAGCGAGATTTCCAATCTCCGCGACTATATCAACAACCTCTATGTGAAAGTGAAAAAAGCGTACACAGAAGAGGATGCCGAGGCGTTGGATCAGGCCAATGCCATCGAGGAGGAGATCGACGATATCACCAAACAGATGGAAGACAACCATATCGAGCGATTGGCTCAAGGCATTTGTGCGCCCGATGTGGGGGCACAATACCTCTCCCTCACCTCCAATGCGGAACGTGTGGCTGACCACTTGATCAATGTGGCCAAGACTATCCGGACCTATAAAGAGTTGTAATGACTTCCTGCTTTTTTATTATCTTTGCCGCCTTTAAATGATTACCCTATGATAAAGCGTAAACTGCTTGTTTTCACCATTGTGGCATTCTTTGCTATGCCTGCGTTCGCGCAGAATGACTTCGACATAGCCAAGAATGTCGATATTTTTGTCTCCATCCTCAAGGAGTTGAATGACAAATATGCCGATGAGATCTCTCCCGGCAAGCTGACCGAGACAGCCATCGATGCCATGTTGGCCAGCCTGGACCCCTATACGGTCTATTTCAAAGAGTCGGAGATTGAGGATGTCCGCATGATGACGACCGGCCAGTATGGCGGGGTGGGTGCACTCATCCAGCAGAAAGGCGACGACGTGGTCATCTCCGAGCCATACGAGAACACTCCCTCCCAGAAGGCGGGCCTCCGTGCCGGTGATGTCGTCAAAAAGGTGAACGGACAATCCCTCGTCGGGAAGACCTCCGATGATGTGAGCGCCGCCATGAAGGGCCAGCCCGGCTCCACCATGACCATCGAGGTGTTTCGCCCTACGGAGAACAAAACTTTGACATTCAGCATTGTCCGTGAAGAGATCAAGATGCCCAACATTCCCTATTCCGGCATGCTCGGCGATGGCGTCGGCTATATCAAACTGGACCAGTTTACCGACAAGGCCGGTGAGGAGGTGCGCAACGCTTTCCTCCAACTGAAGAAAGAAGGGATGCGCTATCTCATCCTGGACCTGCGCAACAATGGCGGCGGCCTGCTCCATGAAGCCGTCAACATCATGAACATCTTCGTGGACCCAGGCGTGCAGATCGTGGAGACCAAGGGCAAGATCCCCGAGATGCAACGGGTGCACAAGACCTCCATGCCTGCCACCGACCGCGACATTCCCGTGGTGGTGCTCGTCAATGAACACAGTGCCTCCGCCTCCGAAATCGTGGCCGGCGCGTTCCAAGACCTCGACCGAGGCGTCATCGTCGGCAAGAAGTCCTTTGGCAAAGGCTTGGTGCAGAATGTGCTCCCCCTCGACTTCAACACCTCGATGAAGATCACCGTGGCCAAGTATTATATCCCCTCCGGACGCTGTGTCCAGAATATTGAATACTTTGAGAAGGATACCACCAAAGGCGCTTACAAGATCCCCGACTCCCTGGCTGTGGCCTTCAAGACCAAGCACGGTCGCACCGTTTATGACAAGGGAGGTGTGGAACCCGACGTGACCACGCCCGACACCGTGGCCAGCGATGTGCTCTATGCCCTGGTGCTCCACAACCTGATCTTCGACTACGCCAACCAATATCACGCGACGCATGCCTCCATCCCGCCCGCCGACCAGTTCAAGGTGGATGATGCTATCTATGCCGACTTCCTGAATTTTCTGAAAGGCAAGGACTTCTCCTATGATACCGAAATGGAAAAAGCCTTGGAGCAGTTCAAAAAAGATGCGGAAGAGCTGAAGGGCTTCTCCCGTATTGAAAAGGAATATGACCTCCTGAAGAAAAAACTGGAGGAGGATAAGTCCAAAGACTTGGAGACCTACAAAGATGAAATCAAGGAGTATCTGAGCACGGAGATCGTGGTCCGCTATTACTATCAGCGGGGCCGCTACATGAACATGCTGGGCTTCGATCCTGATGTGAAGATCGCCAAAGAACTGCTGCTCGACACAGAGCGTTATCATAACATACTCTCCCCCAAGAACTGATACTTTGAAACGCGGCGACATACATTATAGTATATACTTACTGGGCTTGCTGGTGCTGGTGATTTCACTGCCCCTGTCGCATTTCGTGATGGGCCTGGCCACCTTTGTGCTCTTCCTGAACTGGGTGGCCGAGTGGAACTGGAAGGAGAAATGGCAACGTATCAAGACCCAAAAGGTGGGCTTCGTCTTCGCTGCACTCTATCTCTTCCTCTTCATCGGTCTGATCCATACCGACAACTGGGCTGCGGCCCGGCATGAACTGCTCGCCCAGCTGCCACTTGTCTTCATGCCCGTGCTGCTGACCACCTCCCGCCCGCTCACGCCCAAGGCCATGAAGATCATCACCCATGGCTTTGTCCTGAGCACCCTCTTCTGCTGCCTCTGCTCCTGGATTTATTGGATTAGCCGAAGTGTCACAGAGATGCGCGACATTTCCCTGTTTGTCGACCATATCCGCTTCAGTTTGTGCGTCGTCCTCTCCTTCATCTTCACAGTCTCCTTGATGGTGCGCTGCGAGGTGACCAGCATGTTGAGGATGCTCTATGGCCTGATGGCGGTGATGCTCTTTGCATATGCACTCTTTTCCCATACCCTGACGGGCATTGTCTGCCTTTTTGTCATCATCACGATCTATGCCCTTTGGCAACTGGTCACCGCCCCCAAGAACCAAAAGAAACAGAGCGTGGCCATCCTGTTCCTTTTGCTGCTCTTTAGTACCTATCTCGTTTGGATCTCGGTCCAGTTTTTCACCAACAAGGATCATTATATCACCCAGATGGAGACGAGTGCCGGTAACCCATACACCTTTGATGCCAACACCCCGATAGAAAACGGTCATCGTGTGGGTTATTATATCTGTCACGAGGAGCTCCAAAAGGCTTGGGCCCTTCGCTCTGACTCTGCCATGACGGAGGGGAGAGAAAATGTGATCATCCGTTATCTGAACTCCAAGGGACTGCATAAAGACTACGACGCGCTGATGTCACTCGATCATAAAGATATCCGAAATATCGAGAAAGGGATTCCCAACTATCTGTATCCCAGAAATATTGATTTCCGGAGTGTCCTTTATCCCACTTTCTTCTCCATTTCGCTCTATCAATGTTGCAACTATATTGAGAATTCTTCCCTGTTAGAGCGTCTGGAACTTTGGAAGGCTTCGTGGGCTCTGTTTAAACAACATCCACTGATGGGCGTTGGACTGGGTGACCAAAAAGATATGGTGGATGCGCAGCTGGAAGCCCAGCATTCATCCATTGCGCACAAGAAACAACGCGGCAGCCATAACCAGTTGCTCACTTTTGGTCTGATGAGTGGTGTGCTGATGGTGCTCTATTTCCTCTTCATGATTTTGTATCCCTTTGTCAGGATGCGCCAGCAGGTCAGCTTCGTATATTTCGCTTTTGTCCTGCTGATGCTGATGTCTATGGTGATCGAGGATACGTTGGAGAGCCAGACGGGTCGGCTGCTGTTTTCCGTCATGATGCCCCTGCTGTTGCTCTATTGGCCTTCGATGTCCAAGCCTACAGAAGGCTGATGTCCCCTTTTCCTTCGCGAACCACTTCAATGTCGCCGCTGGTGCAGTCCAGCACGGTGGAGGGAGTGTTGTCTCCGTAACCGCCGTCAATCACGATGTCCACCATCTCTTCAAAGCGTTCATGGATGAGCTCCGGGTCGGTGGTGTATTCGATGATCTCGTCTTCGTCTTTGACGGAGGTGGAGAGGATGGGGTGACCGAGCTGTCGCACAATCTCCAGGATGATGGGGTTGTCGGGGATACGGATGCCGATGGTCTTCTTTTTGCTTTGTAACAACTTGGGAACGTTGTTGTTAGCCTCCAAGATGAAGGTGAAGGGGCCGGGCAGCACCTTCTTCATGGTCTTGAAGATATGGTTGGGGATGGGCTTGGTGTAGTTGGAGATGTCGCTGAGGTCGGCGCAGATGAAGGTCATGGAGTCTTTCTTCTTGCGGTCGCCCAGAATCTCCGTGATACGCTCAATGCTCTTCTGCTTGAAAATGTCACACCCCATCCCGTAGATGGTGTCGGTAGGGTAGATGACGATGCCGCCGTCCTGAAGACAGTTGATGACCTTGTCCAGGTGGCGTTGGTTGGGATTTTCAGGGTATATCTTTAAGATCATAAGGCTACATAAAAAAAGGGCAAGCTACTTATATCGCATCGCTACAACCAATGTACCCTTGCTACATTCCTGTCCTGGGGGAGTTAAAAGGGAGCAGATCGTACAAGACTTACCCGACCGCAAAAATATAAAAAATATCGAATGGTTGACTAGTATCCTAAAATTTTAAGCATCGACTTGTAACTCTGCTCTTTAGCGAAGAGTTTGGTGGTTACTTCCCCCTCTTCGTTTACGTCGATGATGATGTGTTTCGGCGCGGGAGTGAGACAATGCTGTATGCCGCCGTAGCCACCGAGGGCCTCTTGGTAGGCTCCCGTGTTGAAGAGACCGATGTACTGGATGTCGTCGCTGTCCTCTCCCCGGTAGTTGCAGGAGTCAATCTGGGGCAGGAAGACGGCGTTGAGGTTCGCCTCGGCATTGTAGTAGTCCATGCTGTCGCAGGTGAGCCCACCCAGGAAGACCCGCTCATACTCGCGGTCCCAATGGTTGATGGCCAGGATGATAAACTGCTGGTTCAAAGCCCAAGAGTCGGGTAGGGTGGTCATGAAGGAGCTGTCAATCATATTCCATAACTCCCGGTCATTCTGCCGTTTCTGTTGCAGGATGGAGAATAGCACCGCACTGGACTCTCCCACCGTGTAGGATCCGAACTCGGTGAAGATCTCCGGCTCCATGACACCCTCGCGCGTACATATCTGCTTGATTTGCGACACAATCTCTTCCGCCATATATTCATAGTCATACTCGAAGGAGAGGGAGGTCTTGATGGGGAACCCACCTCCGATGTTCAGAGAATCCAACTCCGGAGCTATCTTCTTGAGATCACAATACAGGTTGACACACTTCGTCAACTCATTCCAATAGTAAGCAGTGTCGTGAATGCCTGTGTTGATGAAGAAGTGCAACATCTTCAGCTTGAAGTTCGGGTTCTTCTTGATCCGTTCCTGATAGAAGGGGATGATGTCATTGTATCGGATGCCTAAACGGGAGGTGTAAAACTCAAAACGCGGCTCCTCTTCGGAGGCGATGCGGATGCCAACCTTGCAAGGCGTCTTTACATATTTCTCTAACAGGTCGAACTCGCGCTTGCTATCCAAAACGGGAATCGTATTCACGTAACCTTTCTCCAACATCATGGCAATATTGTCAATATAAGCCTGCTTTTTGCATCCGTTGCAAATGATATAGTTGGATTTTTCAAACTGACCCAATTCATTTAAAGTCTCGATCAGATTCAAATCGAAGGCAGATGAAGTCTCCAAGTGCACATCATTTTTCAAAACTTCGGATAGGACGAACTCGAAATGAGAACTTTTGGTACAATAACAATAATGGTAAGAACTCTGGTAATCCGCTTTGGCAATCGCGACATTGAAGTATCTTTTCGCCTTGTGGATGTTTTCGGAGATCTTGGGCAGGTAGGTTATCTTGAGCGGAGTGCCATACTGCTTAATGATGTCCATTAGATGTACATTGTTGAATAACAATTCGTTATCTTCTACGCTAAAGCCTTCTTGAGGGAATTCGTAGGTCTGTTGGATGAGGTCGATGTACTTGGTCTTCATCTTTTTGCCGTTTTAATATGAGGCTGCAAAGATAAATAATTATTGATACGGATGAATAAAAAAATGTTCATCCGATTCATCCGGATTGATTTTTTTTCGGCAATCCAAATCAGTTATGTTCTCTTCGGTTTTCGCATTCGCAGATGTTGGTGAAGAGAATGTCGGTGTTCGGGAGGAGTTTTTCCATCTCTTCATATTCAAATTTTGTAAGCGGAATTTGTCGCAAATCAATAGTTTTCAAGGTGTTTTGAATTCTGACAATGCTTTCGGGAAGAACGTACATGGGGTTGTCCCAGGCGTCAATCGTGTGCAGATTTTTCAGCTTTGCAATCGAATCCGGGAGTATTTCGATGATATTGCGACTGATGATGAGCATTTCCAACTCGTTTAATTCGCCTATGCTGTTGGGTAGGCGCAGCAGTTTGTTGTGATCGAGATTCAAGATGCGCAGATGCGTCAGCTTGGCAATGTCTTGATTCACTATGTTGAGGCGACAACCCTTCACCGTCAACTCGCGCAATTCGGTCAGGGTGAAGAGTTCAGTGGGCAAGGAGTCTCGCTGTGACAGTTTGGTCAGCTTGAGGCGATATACGGGCCCCGCCGCTTGCAAAGCCTCTTCCAGACTTGTATAGGTGATTCCTGTGTCGTCGGTTCCATACAAAATACGAGGCTGCTTCTGTGCTTGAGCGGCATATCCTACTATGATAAGAATCAGCAGTACTATTTTTCTCATCTTCTTTGGAGTTGTCTTTATTGGTTTGTCTTTTATCGGGGAATCCATTGTAGAGAGTCCAGGTCGTGGGCCAGTTGTCGGGTGAAGAGCGTGGCCCCGGTACGGTTGAGGTGTGATGCATTGTAAAAGTAGGCCGTGTCGTAGGAGAGGGGATGATAGGTGTAGTCGAGGATGGGCACTCCATAAGGATCGGCGATTTCGTGGAAGAGTCTGTACATGCTCGGCAGGTCGTCAATCTTCTGCGTGGCCCCGATGTAGAACGGAGCAATGACGAACACAACGGGGATTCCCTCGTCGCGACATTCCCCGAGAAACTTCTTCATTTCGGCGATGGCCAGCGGATGACGGGCGTAGTGGATGGTGTCCAGGCTCGCGAATTTCTGCCCGTCCCACGGTTTGTCATAATCCACAAAGCCCTTATACACCTTTTGGTCGGCCCGTTTATAAAAAGAGGTCCCTCTGAGGATTTCTCCTATGTCGCGTTTGTATTTCCGGTATCGCCAGCAGGGCAGGAAGACGTCGGCCCACGTGAAATGGTCCACCTCGCGGATCTGCTTCCAGAGGAAGGGATCGTGCAGGTAAGGTGCAAACTGTATGCGGTCATAACCGTTGCTGGTATCCAGGGAGCTCTGGTAGAGTTCGTATAGGATGAGTTTGGGCTTGGCGTTGCCCTCATGGCGATAGACGTGATACTTGGCAATCTGGGACTCTACAGCCCGTCCGTTCATCCCCAGATTATAGCTGTCGATATGCAGCATGCTGTCCAGGATGCGGGGGTTGAACTGTACGTATGCCCGCGAACTGCCCATGATGAGCACGTCGCTTTGGATGTCGCCCCGGTAGATGTCGTTCCAGTTGGCAAAGGGCGAGGACTCCAGCTTCTTGAACTGCCGGGTGATCAGAAGGTCGGCAGCCATTGCCAGTGCCCAGAGGATGAGCAAGAATATCGATAGTCGGAGGAGGAACTTTTTCATGATCAGAACTGGAAATAGATGAAGGATTCGGTGCCGTTATAGGAGAGGAAAAGCAGGAGGATGAGGCCATAGTAGATGGTGAACTTCAGGGCATGGGAGCGTATGGCCTGCAAGTCGAGGCCATGTTCGCGGGAGCGGTTGGCCCATTCCACCGTCAGCATGATGAGGATGAATAAGCAGATAGGCAGAAGCCCTGTGGTGTCGGCAGTCCCCAGGTGAGGGATTCGGGCCAGATAGTGCCAGGCGTCAGAGATCGTGTCGGCGCGGAAGATGACCCATCCGATGACCGCTAGGACGAAGGTCAGCAGCATCTGCCCAGCCTCTTTCCAGGAGGGCAGAAGTCGGTTCTCGGCCATCTCGTCGGTGTGTTTGCGGTTGCGACCGAGCAGGATGAGAGGCAGGAAGAGCAGGGCATGATAGGCTCCCCAAGCGAGGAAGGTCCAGTTGGCTCCATGCCAGAAGCCGCTAAGGAGAAAGATGACGAAGGTGTTACGCACGATCTTGCCCTTGGAGACGCGACTGCCTCCGAGGGGGATATAGACATAGTCGCGGAACCAGGTGGTGAGGGAGATATGCCAGCGCCGCCAGAACTCGGCGATGTCGCGACTGAAGTAAGGATTGCGGAAGTTGCGCATCAGCCGGATGCCGAAAAGTTTGGCGGTTCCGATGGCGATGTCGGAGTAGCCGGAGAAGTCGCCATAGATCTGGAAGGCGAACAGGACGGCTGCGATGGCCAATGTGGTGCCGCTTTGCTCCTGGTAGCTCTCGAAGACGCGGTCCACGAAGAGTCCGCAGCTGTCTGCCACGGCGATTTTCTTGAAGAGTCCCCAGAGTATCTGCCGCAGTCCGTCCACCGCTGTGTCGTAGTCGAAGTGGCGCGCCCTGCCGAACTGGGGTAGCAGGTTGGTGGCCCGCTCAATGGGACCTGCCACCAGCTGGGGAAAGAAGCTCACGAAGGCGAAGAACTGGATGATGTCTGTGGTGGGCTCCAGTTTGCCGCGATAGACATCGATGCTGTAGCTCAGCGCCTGGAACGTGTAGAAGCTGATGCCTACGGGCAAGACGAGGTGCAAGAGCAGGCCATCGCTGTTTCCGTGGAGAAAAGCTTTGGCAAACGAGGTCGCAAAGAAGTCGTAGTACTTGAAGAGAGCGAGGATGCCGAGGTTCAGCACGATGTTGCCGATGTGGACGAGCCGTGCCCAGGGGGTGGCCCGGTGCCGCCGGATCAGCAAACCGCTGCCCCAGCTACAGAAGGAGGTGAGCGCAATGAGCAGTAGGAAACGCCAGTCCCAGCAGCCATAGAAGAAGTAGGAGGCGGCCACGATGAAGAGGTTCTGCGCTTTCAGGTTACGATGGAAGACGAACCAGTAGAGCAGGAACACGATGGGGAGAAATATGGCGAATTCCAGTGAGTTGAAGAGCATCTGCCTCTGTTTTTTGACGGGCAGCAAAGATAGAAAATATCTGCTAAGTGATGGCGTAAAAAAAAGGTGATATACCTGATGGCACCTATTGTGGTTGTTTGCTATTACATCACAATTATTAATTGTTTTTGGTATAGAGAGGAAACCATTCTTTTTCGGCCAGCAACATCCTTGGACAAAATATTTTCTCCAACTTTTCTCTTGATAGAAAAGTTGACAAAAGATCAAGCCGACATGAATGCCGCCCGCGTGCTCTATGGGGAAGTGTTTTGTAGAAACACTATCCTAATAACCCCTTATAAGTGAACTGCACCCCAAAAGTTGGACATGTTAAACAATATCAGGTTGTAGAAAGAGTTCGGTATTGCACGGGACTCTTACCATTTAACCGTAATTTTATTC
>JAGCGA010000027.1 GCA_017649855.1 Bacteroidales bacterium | reverse complement strand
GATAACGTCGAGATTACTGTGAAGCTCATCACTCCGGTCGCTATGAACGAAGGCCTCCAGTTCGCTATCCGCGAAGGTGGTCGTACCGTGGGCGCTGGTCAGATCACTGAGATCTTAGACTAATTCGACGGTCAACTTATCAATTCAAAGTAAGGGGCTCAAAAGGCCCCTTCTTTAGGGGAATAGTTTAATGGTAGAATGACGGTCTCCAAAACCGCTGATGGGAGTTCGATTCTCTCTTCCCCTGCCAAAAGCCCGACAAGATTGTCGGGCTTTTTTATATAAAAAATGGTGATTATATACCTGACGGCACCTTGCATGCCCAAGTATGTTGCTGATGGACGTTTTTTGTGGGGAGGCTTCAGGGCAGGCAACTCTCTAAAATAGAATTCTACAACTTTTCTCTTGATAGAAAAGTTGCCAAAAGATCAAGCCGACATGAATGCCGCCCGCTCTGTCCGCCCTCTGACAGCGGCGGCAAACGTGAACAAAAATGCCGGCCGGAGCAAAAAGGAAAATGACTCCGAAGGCTTTGCATTTTTGTAAACGCAAGCGCCTTTGCACGCCGCTGTTGGAGGCCGGCCATTCACGCCGCGTCCGCACCGCATGTCGGCATCCCCGCCCGCGTGCTCTATGGGGAAGTGTTTCGGAGAAACACCATCCTAATAACCCCTTATAAGGCGTCAGCCGCAATATGGGGTACAGGCTACGCGCGGGAAGCATCTCGCGGCGCGGGGAGTCCGTGCCAAGATGATGATCCGTGCCGCCGCGAAAGAAAGTGTGTGCCATCAGGCATATAATTACCAAAAAATATTTCTCCCTGGCTATTGAGAAATCCAAAAAATATTCCTATTTTTGCACCGCCTAAAAAGTGTCATGCTTTTGGGTGGTTTTTCGTGTAACGAATTAACTACAAATAAATTATCAACAACTTACAAAAAAACAACATTGTATGGAAAAGATTAAATCTTTGGCAGATCTCAAAAAGAAGAGAGAACAACTCCAATCGATGGTCGGCCTCCGCGAAAATGGTGACAATGCTGAGAACTTGGTTCAAATCAAAGTTGCCATGGCTACTTGCGGTATCGCCTCTGGCGCGAAGCAGACGATGGAAGCCATCATTGAAGAGTGCAAAAACCAAAATGTGCAAGCTGTCGTAACCCAGACCGGCTGTATGGGCTATTGCTATGCAGAGCCCACCGTCGAGGTGAAAAAACCCGGCAACGACCCGATCGTTTTCGGTCATGTAGACGTACAGAAAGCCAAGGACCTCGTCAACAAGTACATCTTGAGCAACGAGATCCTGGAAGGCGTCATCCCTGTTAACTACGAGAAAATAGAAACCAAATAACAAGGAGGTTACGAATGGCAAACTATAAATATCACATCTTACTCTGCGGCGGTACGGGATGTACGGCATCAGAGAGCCCAAAGATCAAAGCTAACTTCGAAAGCATCTTAGCTGAAAAAAATCTTACCGACGATGTTCAAGTGGTCGCTACCGGTTGCTTCGGCTTCTGCGAGAAAGGCCCGATCGTGAAGATTCTTCCCGACAACACCTTCTACACCCAGGTGAAACCTGAGGATTGCAGAGAGATTGTGGACGAGCACATCATCAAAGGTAGAAAAGTTCAACGTCTGTTGTATGAGAACCCTGAGGACAAGGCTCACATCTCCGACTCCAAGCATATGGGATTCTACAAGAAACAGATGCGTATTGCTTTGCGTAACTGCGGTTTCATCGATCCTGAAAACATCGAGGAATACATCGCACGTGACGGTTACAAGGCATTGGCTACCGTTCTGGAGCAGAACGACCCGATGGCTACCATCGACATCATGAAGAAATCCGGTCTGCGCGGCCGTGGCGGTGCTGGCTTCCCGACAGGTTTGAAATGGGAACTCTGCCGCAAGAACGAGGCTGACCAGAAATATATGATTTGTAATGCCGACGAGGGTGACCCCGGTGCCTTCATGGATCGTTCCATCTTGGAAGGTGACCCGCACACCCTGATTGAGGCTATGGCTATCGGCGGCTTCTGTATCGGCGCCACCAAGGGTCTCGTTTACATCCGTGCCGAGTACCCGCTGGCTATCCACCGTCTGCAGGTGGCTATTGGCCAAGCTCGCGAATACGGTCTCTTAGGCGACAACATCTTCGGCACAGACTTCAGCTTCGACATCGAGCTTCGCTATGGTGCCGGCGCATTCGTCTGTGGTGAGGAGACCGCTTTGATCCACTCTATGGAAGGCAAACGTGGTGAGCCTACCTTCAAGCCCCCGTTCCCTGCCCAAGAGGGTTACCTCAAGAAACCGTCCAACGTGAACAACGTGGAGACCTTCGCCAACGTGCCCGTCATCATCAACAAGGGCTGGGAGTGGTTCTCCTCCATCGGAACCGAGAAATCCAAAGGTACGAAAGTGTTCGCATTGGCTGGCCAGATCAACAACGTGGGTCTTATCGAGGTGCCTATGGGTATCACCCTTCGTGAGGTCATCTACGAAATCGGTGGCGGCATCAAGGGCGGCAAGAAGTTCAAAGCCGTTCAAACCGGCGGTCCTTCCGGCGGCTGCTTGACCGAGAAGTTCCTCGACACCCCCATCGACTATGACAACCTGATCGCAGCCGGCTCCATGATGGGCTCCGGCGGTATGATCGTCATGGATGAGACCTCCTGTATGGTTTCCGTGGCCAAGTTCTACCTCGACTTCACCGTGGAAGAGTCCTGCGGTAAATGTACTCCCTGCCGTATCGGTAACAAGAGACTTTACGAGCTTCTGGACAAGATCACGAAAGGTCAAGGCACCATGGACGACCTCGACCAACTGAGAAACCTCAGCCGTGTCATCAAGGACACTGCTCTTTGCGGATTAGGCCAGACCTCTCCCAACCCGGTATTGTCCACCATCGACAACTTCTGGGATGAGTATGTGGCTCACGTGAAAGACAAAAAATGTCCTGCCGGTCAATGCAAGGCTTTGAAGCAGTATGTCATTGATCCTGAGAAGTGCAAAGGCTGTACGGCTTGCGCCCGCAACTGTCCGGTCGGCGCCATCAAGGGCACGGTCAAGATGCCGCATGAGATCAACCAAGAACTCTGTATCAAGTGCGGTACCTGTATCGAGAAATGTAAGTTTAATGCAATTAGTATCATTTAAAAAGGGGTTTCACTATGGATATGATAAAATTAACAATAGATAATAGAGAAGTTGAAGTGCCGAAAGGTACGACTATTCTTAAAGCGGCTCAAACCATCGGCATTAACATCCCTACCCTTTGCCATTTTGAGCTGGAAGGACTTGGTGTCCACAACAAACCGGGCAGCTGCCGTATTTGTGTGGTAGAGGTTGCCGGCCGTAGAAACTTAGCTCCGGCCTGTATCACCGAGGTTATGCCCGACATGGTGGTCAAGACCAACTCTATGCGCGTCATCAACGCTCGCAGAACGGTCTTGGAGCTCATGCTTTCCGACCACCCCAACGATTGTTTGCAATGTGCCAAGAACGGCCGCTGCGAGTTGCAGAAACTGGCCATCCGCTTCGGCATCCGCCACAACCCGTATGAGGGCGGCGAGCAATCCAACTATCAGATTGAGGTTTCTCCCTCCATCATCCGCGACATGAACAAGTGCGTCATGTGCCGTCGTTGCGAGACGATGTGTAACGAGATGCAGACCGTGGGTGCTCTCTCCGCTATCGAGCGTGGTTTCCCGGCAGTAGTCTCTACCGCCTTCAACCAGCACCTGGAGGATTCTCCTTGCTCCTTCTGCGGCCAGTGCGTGGCAGTATGCCCCGTGGGCGCTCTCACCGAGGTGGACCACACCCCGAAGATTCTCCGCGCCATCATGGACGAGAAGAAGAAAACTGTTGTCCAAGTGGCTCCTGCCGTACGTGTCGCCCTGGGCGAGGAATTCGGCATGAAACCGGGCAGCATCGTGACCGGCAAGATGGTTACCGCCCTCAAGATGTTAGGCTTCGACTATGTATTCGATACCGACTGGTCTGCCGACTTGACCATCATGGAAGAAGGTACCGAGCTCATCGGCCGTCTGACCAAATTCTTAAACGGCGACAAAGACGTGAAGCTGCCGATCCTGACCTCCTGCTGTCCTGCATGGGTCAACTTCTTCGAGCACCACTTCCCGGACATGAAGGAGCTTCCTTCCACCGCCAAGTCCCCGCAACAGATGTTCGGCGCTATCGCGAAGTCTTACTTCGCTGAGAAGATCGGCATCAGCCGCGAAGAGATGGTGAGCGTATCCGTGATGCCTTGCTTGGCTAAGAAGTATGAGTGCGGCCGTGACGAGTTCAAGGTGAATGGCAATCCCGATGTGGACTACTCCATCTCCACCCGCGAGCTGGCCAGCATGATCAAGCAAGCCAACATCGACCTCTCCCAACTTCCTGAGACCGAATTCGACAGCCCGCTCGGCGAGTCCACCGGTGCTGCCGTCATCTTCGGTACTACGGGTGGTGTGATCGAGGCTGCCGTACGTACCGCCTACGAGGTGATCACCAAGAAACCGCTCCCGAAGATCGACTTCGAAGAGCTCCGTGGCTTGGAAGGCATCCGTTCCGCTACCATCGATGTGGACGGCCTCAAACTGAACATCGGTATCGCTCACGGCCTGAAGAACGCCCGTAAGCTGTTAGAGGACATCAAGGCTGGCAAGTGCAACTTCCACGCTATCGAAGTGATGGCTTGTCCTGGTGGCTGTATCGACGGTGCCGGACAACCTCTGCACCATGGCAACAGCGACGTCATCAAAGCTCGTTGGGAAGCCATCTACAGAGCCGACAAAGAGATGCCGATCCGTAAATCTCATGAGAACCCGTCCATCCAGGCTATCTACAAAGAGTACCTGGGTGAGCCGTGCGGGCACAAATCTCACGAATTACTCCATACACACTACTTCGACAGACAAACCGTGGTTGAAGTTGGTTCGGAAAACTAATATCAAACAATCGAAAAAAGTAAGATTATGCAACAAAAAATCATAGTTCCGATCAAGAAAGAAGTTCGCGACAAGATTATTGAAATCTGCAACAAATTCAACAATAATCCCGGTGAACTCATCAACGTATTACACCAGACGCAAGGCTTCTTAGGCTATCTGCCCGCAGAAGCTCAAGAGCTGATTGCAGAACAGCTCCACGTCTCCACCGCCACCGTCTATGGTGTGGTCTCTTTCTACTCCTTCTTCTCCATGAACCCCAAGGGCAAACACCCAGTATCCGTTTGTCTGGGTACCGCTTGCTACGTTCGTGGCGCTGAGAAGATTCTGGACGCTTTTCAGAAAGAACTGGGTATCAAACCCGGTGAGACCGACAAAGACGGCCTCTTCTCCCTCACCTCCCTGCGTTGCGTAGGCGCATGCGGTCTGGCTCCTGTAGCCCTCGTGGGCGACAAGGTCTATGGCCGTCTCGCTCCCGCCGACATCAAAGGTATCGTGAAAGAGTACAGAGAAGCGTAAGCATTCACTACCTTACATACCCAAGAGGGTGCCCATCAACCGGCACCCTCTTTTTTTTGCCCAAAAATCACCTGCCGGAGAGTTTTTTTTACCTGAACTGAACAGCAAACAGTTTTTTTATTATCTTTGCCGTTCCGTAAATTTTTTACCGCAATGTAACAGCACATATTCGTCTAATCCATTAAAAGAAAGGAGGTTATATTATGGTTGACACCATAGATTTCGGCACATACAAATGGCACCATATCACCGATCCGACAGTTGAGGACTTGGATTTCCTGCGAGATAACTTCCACTTTCACCCTTTGGACATAGACGACTGTTCCAGTTTCGTACAACGTCCCAAGATTGACAGCTACGATGACTATCATTTCATCGTGCTGCATTTCCCTATCTTTGACAAGCGCACCAGCCTGGTAAGAACCGAGGAGACGAAAATCTTCTGGGGTCAGGAGTTTCTCATCACCGTGGGCAATTCGCACTATGTGGTACAAGAGCTGTTCAATTACACCAAAATCCATCCGGAACCGGAAGATGACGAGGACATCAGCGGCACCTCCGACGCCACCCTCTACCACATCCTTTACAGCATGATGAAAGAGACCTTCCTGCTGGTGGAACGGATGGGATCGGAACTGGATGTCATCAACCGGGAACTGTTCAGCCTCAAGTCCGAGAAGATCATTGAACAGATTTCCCGTTACCGCAAGAACATCATCCAACTGAACACCATGTTCAAGCCGCAACTCCGCATGTTCAAAGCCTTTGAGAGCGGTGACGTGGGCTTCGCCGACGACATGGAAGAGTACTGGGGTAACATCTTGGACTTCTACCAGAAAATGTGGGATATGATTGACGACTATGGTGAATTGGTGGACGGCCTGTCCAGCACCTTCGATTCGCTGCAGACCAACAAGACGAACGAGATCATGCGTATGCTGACCATCATCTCCACCATTGTCCTCCCCTTGACCTTTATCAGCGGTCTGTACGGCATGAATGTCCGGCTGCCCTTCGCCGAATCCCCCTTTGCCTTCTGGATTGTGATGATCATCTGCGTCAGCATTCTGGTCATCCTTTTGCTTTTCTTCATCAAAAAGAGATGGATGTAAGGGGCATATGCACCAAGTCAAACTACATATAGAGATGCTGGAAGAGGGCAACTTCCACACCATGGTGGAGGGTTCTCTCGACGGGGTTCCTATGCGCATGGTACTGGACACTGGGGCTTCCCACTCCTGTATCGACGCAGAGATAGCCCAAACATTCTTTCCCGAATTGGCCGTTGAAGACAATGAAGGGGTTAATGCCGGCATCGGAGGCAGCGACTTCCCCGTTCAGATAGCTGATTTCCATAATTTTGGAATAGGGTCTTTTCATCTGGACCGACTTAGCCATCTGGCTATTGTGGACATGTCGCACATCAACAATGCTTACCGCATGCTCCAGAAGAGACCCATCCAAATGATTTTAGGCAATGACTTTCTGATCGAACACAAAGCAATTATCCACTATGGTGAGAACATGCTATATTTTGAATAGATCTTATGACAGAAGAGAATAAGCATAGAATACTTGGCATTGACCCCGGCACCTCGGTGATGGGCTACGCAATTCTAGACACCCATCTGAACAAATCGGACGTGGTGGCGGTCAGCGTCATCCAGATGAAAAAGCTGGCGGATCAATATGCGAAGTTGAAATACATCTATGAAAAGGCCAATGCGCTGATCACGGAATACCAACCGGACATCTTGGCGATTGAAGCCCCTTTTTACGGAAAAAACGTGCAATCCATGCTTAAATTGGGTCGGGCACAGGGAGTCGTCATCGCTGCCTGTCTCCATGCCGGCATGGAGGTGTATGAATATTCGCCCCGTAAGATCAAGCAGTCCATCACCGGCAATGGCAATGCCTCCAAAGAGCAGGTGGCAGCCATGCTTTCGAGGATGTACAACCTGACGGACGCCTCCCCCTACTTGGATGCCACCGACTCCCTCGCAGCTGCGGTATGTCATTTCTATCAGCACAAACTCACATTTGGCACCCAAAAGTTCACCGACTGGAAATCCTTCATCGCCAACAACGAGAAACGAATCATCAAGTAGTTTCCCAATAAAAAAGGCCGGCAAGAACCGGCCCTATTGGAATATATCTGCTACAGCCTTTAACGGCTGAATTTCTTCTCGAGACAGACTTCATGATAAATCTGTGTGATAACCTGCTTCGTGTAGAGGGGGAAATCCGCCTTCATCATCCAATCGTAGTAGGCTGGTTCCTTCATGAAGACCTCCTTGACCGGCACCCCTTTGTGCTTTCCAAAGTTGAAAGCAGGCATCTGGTTCTTGTCAAAGACAATATGTCCTGCCAGGTCCACAGAATGGATATCACGGGTGAAATTGCTGAGCATCTTCACGTCGTTTTGGATAGGGACACAGGTCTTTTTGGTCCGGGCATCGGTGTACTCCACACCTGCGTATTTGTCCAGTTGGGCCTTCAGCACCTCATAGGTGGCGCGGGTGTCGGCCTGAGCCTGGTGCGCATCGGTAAGATCCTGATTGCAGTAAAAACGATAGGCTGCAATCAACGTTCTCGGCTCCATCTTATGGAAGATATTCTGCACATCAATCAGATGACGGTTGCGCAGGTCGAAAGCGCGACCACAACGCAAGAACTCTTCAACCAGCAAGGGTACGTCGAACTTATTGGAATTGTAACCGGCCAAATCTGCATCTCCGATAAAGGCCAGCAAATCATCGGCCAACTGCTCGAAAGTCGGCTTGTCGGCTACATCGGCATCATAGATTCCATGGATGGCAGACACCTCCTCGGGAATATGCCGACCCGGATTGATCAACTCGGTGCGGGATATTTCCTCGCCATCCGGCATCACCTTAATCATTGACAATTCAACAATTTTGTCAGCACCGACATTCAGACCGGTGGTTTCCAGGTCGAAGAAAACAATAGGGCGTGTGAGATTTAATTTCATATTACTGTTTTATTACTTTTTCCGTTGTAAGTAGCGTATCATGCTGCAACACCTTCAGCACATAGATGCCAGGGGCATAGCGGCTCATATCCACCGTCGCATCCCACACATGGGTCGCATGCAGAAGACGCCCGTAGATGTCGTAAACCTGACAGGAGATTCCTTCTTCGTCATCCAGACCAGCAATATGGACCAGTCCGGTCGTCGGGTTAGGATACAATTGGACCTCCGGTTGAAGGTGGTTCGGCACAGGAGAATGATCATAATACTGTCCGACGACGGGGCGAATCATGGGAGCTCCTTTATAGAAGGATTCGTGCCAAGCATTGGAGGTCTTATAGAAGAAATGTCCGCGCGCATCGTTATTCTGGTCGAAGCCCAAGTTGAGTTGGACGGCATGAGTCTGGCGGAATCCCACATAGAAGGTGCCGTTCAAGGCTATAGGCTCCTCGGGATAATAGTTGATGAAATCCAGATATTCGGCGCCATGGGCAGGCAATTGGGCAGGAAGGGCATACAACACATCGCCCGGCATGCCATTGTCATCACCCCAAACCATCAAGGTGAATTCTGCAATATTATCATCATGGAGCACGCTGTTGAACCACATCCGCACACAACGCAACGTGTCGGGTTCGGCCAAGGTAAACTGTACCGCCAGGGAGGCATCCGGATTTGTCATCGCAGACAAAAGCGTGTAGCCCGCCTCCGCCGTTCCGTCATCATAGGCATAATAGTTGTAGAACTTCTGCTCAAAACGGCAGGTGTCATTGGTGAGACACTCATCGTTGGCGCCCTCCATTCTGAAGACGTGCGTTATGTAAAACATGGCACTGTCGGCTCCATCGTACTCATACACGAAGTTGATGGAGGGGTCGGCATGGAACGGGTAAAGATGCAATCCACTGTCATAATAGGGCTGCGCATTCTCATTGTTGACCGTGGAAGTATAGACATGGGTGTTGGGAGCCTTCTTGACAGAATAGTTATAAAAAGTGTTTTTCACACCGGAAGAGATATTCGCCAGCTCATTGTGGAAAGAGGCTGCCATATCAGAAGGACGATATTGGTGCCACGGCATGGACTGGTACAAGGAAAGGGCCGAAGTGGTAGGGCTTACAAATGTGACATCATTAGGATAGAGGTCCTGGACATTCCGGTTCACGTCCAACTGGATATAGTCAAGATGCCATTGATCGCAGTTGCTCGCCCATCCTGTCACATTGGTGCTCCAGGCATCCAAATCCAAGCTGGCATAATTGCGGAAGCGGAACTGGAAGTTGTTTCTCAAGTATTGGGGGTCTGTGATGGGAATCAAGACCTGTTTGAAGTACTGGAGGCTGTTCTCGGCGAGCCAGGCATCCACCGTAGTGCCATCGGAAGACCACACCTCATTCCACACATATTCAGGGCCAAACAGCGAGTCGGTAGGCATTTGAATCACCTCCCCGCCAAAGGCATTGCTTTCAAAGATATAGAAACATCCAGGCATATAGGGATTGTCAATGGTGTCGCCTGCGCTATAGAACTGCCCTTCTTCGATGACATAATCAGCATAGGCAAAGCCGATGAAGATCTCGTTGCCCGTTGCGTAACCAAACTCCAGTATAAGTTTGTCTTCCGATTCCGGAGCATCTCCAATACGCTCCCAGGCTACTGCCGGTTGTGCCTTGCAGCCGCCACCCGGTTGGTAATAAAAGCTGAAGTAGAGGGAGTCGGACAGATGCATCGGGCGGTGGAAGGTGAAGTTACTATCCAAACGGATAAGATTGGAGGTCAGCGTGTCAGCGGGGAAAGCCATCCGCTCGGCATGGGCATATATGCTGCCTTTCTCATCCAAGGCGTCCAATGTGACCACCCCGGAAGAGGGCGGATAGACCGGGTAGGTGGCGTTGACAAAACCCTGGCGGTCTTGCCACAGTGCCGGGTTGGGAAAACCTATCTGTCCTGAGAAATCGTCAAAAAAGGGAAGTTTGACCGCATCGCCATTCTTGACAGAGTTTGCGGCCTGGCATTGCGCCGCCTTTTGAAGCATCACATTATGCGTCAATCCCGTCACCATCTCCTGCGCATGCGAAGTAAGCATCGACACTGCAGAAACCAACCATACAACGGAAAGTATCTTAATAAATCTCATGATTCTGTCTTTCAAATTTTAAGGGTTATTCTTCAAGGGAAGGAATAGAATCCGGCAAAACATCGATATTCTTGCCGACTACCAGCGTGACCTTTTCACCCATCTTGATGTCGGCACCGGAAGCAATGCTGTGACCACGATATAAAACATCTAAGACCAGGTTTTCATAAGGACTCGGCTTCTCGATGATTCTTTCGAGGACCAGTCCTTGCGATTCGATCATAATCTTGGCCTGGTTCAAGGGAATCTCATGCAGTTCGGGCAATTTGATGGTTGGAGGCTCGGCTGCAGCCACCGTCAGATAGACCTTACGGCCATGCTTGACCTTCTCACCGGCAGCAGGATCCTGAACTAGCACCGCGCCTGGCGTGGCACCCTCTTCGTATCGCTGCTCGTTCACCACAAAAATAAAACCCTCTTTCGTACGGTTCTGGGTCAGTGTCTGCGACTGCTGGCCACGATAATCGGGCATCTCAAACTCCCGACCATGACGGGTGAATATCCGGAGAAAAAGAACGGCCAGAGCCATGAGCACAATCGATACGATTATTGCCATAACCACCTGGAAGCCAACACTATCTGTCGTAAACCTACGTTTTGCTTTTTTACTCATATTCAAACCAATATCTCCATAACACAAAAAAAAGACTTTTATTGCATTAAGAGTGCAAAAGTACTATTTTTTACGCAAATATAATGCTCATAAATATTTTTCACCCTTGGTTGAGGTATCGATTTTTTGATGTACCTTTGCGCGCAGAAAATTAAAGAGCCCATGTACCTGAATGAGGACCTGTTTATCGATTTCCTGAACCAAAGGGATATTCTTTGGACGGGCATCAATTTTTCCAAAGCCAGGTTCACCAAGCAGGGCTTTGAATACCCGCAAGAGGTGATGCATTACTATATGAGCGGCTGGAACACCTCCATCATCAACAACCAAAAGAAATACGATATCCGACTGAGTTTTCATAAACCGATCATGCACTTCGACCTGGCACAGGTCACGAAACTCAACAAAGGGGTGAAAATCCAGCAGCTCCTCACCGATGTCATCTCCCATCAGGATATCCTCAACGAAGAGCAGGTCAAGGAATACATCGCCACCCTATCCTTCAACACGAGCATACCTTATGCGCTCACCTTCCTCGTTGAGTCCTTCGATTCCATCACCAAACGGGCCTCTATATGGGTTGTCATCAGTCACACCGCCACCTCCCAAGTCGTCTTGGCGGAGAACTTCCTGAAAAAGCCCGGCGGCTTCGGCACCAGCAACTACTGGGGCCGGACGTTCTACGATCTTCTTTACGACATCAAAACATCCGCCTTCACCCGCTGGAGGAATCTGGTACAGGACCGGATCTCTTCCATGGCTGCAGAAGGCCAAAAATAGACTATTATGGGCGCATTTAAAGCTTACGATTTCAGAGGTGTATTCGGCAAAGACTTCGATTTGGACACCGTCTATAAATTCGGCTTCTTCCTACCCTCGCTATTAAAGACCGACAAAGTGCTGGTTGGGCGTGACATGCGTTTGTCCACCCCGCAGATGTTTGAGGCCCTGTCGCGCGGCATCACCGATGCGGGGGCGGATGTGTATGACATGGGGATGACCACCACGCCGATGGTCTATTATTTCACGGCGCAGCATCATTTTGATGCGTCGGTGATGATCACCGCGTCTCACAACCCCAAGGAGCACAACGGGCTGAAAGTATCCCGCACCAACGCCTTGCCCGTAGGCTACGACTCCGGCTTAGGCGAGTTGGAGCGTTGCGTGCGCGAAGTGGCAGTGCGCCCGGCAGAAAAAAAAGGCAGGATCATTCCCCACGAGGTGAAGGCTGAGTATCTGGCTTTCCAGGCGCGCTACCACCACGACCTTTCCAACCTCCGCATCGTGATGGACTGCAGCAATGGCATGGCCTCCATCTTGGTCAAAGAGATCTTCGGGGACGCCCCCATCTACCTGTTTGACACCCTGGACGGCACCTTCCCAAACCACGAGGCCAACCCACTGGAGCCGGAGAATGTGGTGGCGCTGCAAGAAAAAGTGCGCGAGATGAAGGCCGACATCGGGGTCATCTTCGATGGTGACGCCGACCGCGTGATGTTTGTGGATGAAAAGGGAGACTTTATCGCCCCCGACCTGATGATTGCCGTGTTAGGGCATTACTTCTTGGAGGAGAAGCACTACACAGGCAAGGTCATCCAAGACATCCGGACCTCCAAGTCGGTGGCAGAATACCTTGCCAAGATGGGTGGCGAGATGGAGATCTGGCGCGTGGGACGGGCGTACGCCGCCTTGAAGTTGCGTGAGATTGACGGCGCCTTCGGAGGCGAGTTCGCAGGCCATTACTATTTCCGTGACTTCTTCTACTCCGACTCCGCCATGATTGCTTCCCAGGTGCTGTTGCATGTCTTCAGCGACATGAAAAAGAGGGGCATCTCGGTATCACAGCTGATTGCCAAGATCAAGCAATATGCCAACTCAGGCGAGATAAACTTCACCATTGAGCAGAAGAAAGAGGCCATGGAAGCCGTGAAGGAGCACTTCTGCGCCATCGAGTCCCCGGCCAAGATCCTGGACTTTGACGGTTATCGCGTGGAGTTTGCAGACTGGTGGTTCAACATCCGGCCATCGAACACGGAGCCCTACCTGCGCCTGTTGATGGAGGCGCGCACCGAAGCCATGCTCCAGGAGAAGCTGGAGGAGATGAAGGGGGTGCTGAAGAGGTATATGGTGGGGTAAGCTATTCCTCCTCCAACGGTCTGTTTCCCACATAGCCGCGCCATTTGTCCACTACCGCCTGGAAATCGGCGGGCAGCTCCGACTCGAAACGGATGAAATTGCCCGTGGTAGGGTGCGCAAAGCCGATGGACTTGGCATGAAGCGCCTGCCGCGGCATCAAGGCAAAACAGTTGCGGATAAACTGCTGATACTTGCTGAAGGTGGTCCCTTTCAAAATACGGTCGCCGCCATAGGCTTCATCGTTGAAAAGAGGGTGCCCGATATGTTGCATGTGCACTCTTATCTGATGGGTGCGGCCGGTCTCCAGCTGGCACTCCACCAAGGTCACGTAGCCAAAACGCTCTATCACCCGCCAATGGGTGACGGCATGCTTGCCCTGCTCGCTGCCTTCCGGGAAGACGGTCATCACCATCCGGTCTTTCGGATGGCGTCCCACATTGCCCTCGATGGTGCCGCTGTCTTCCTCAAAGTCGCCCCAGGCCAGCGCCCAGTATTTGCGTTCCAGGTTGTGGTCGAAGAAGACCTTGGCGATCCGCATCTGCGCCAGCTCGTTCTTGGCCACCGCAATGAGACCGGAGGTGTTCTTGTCGATACGGTGCACCAGCAGCGGTTTCACAGGAGAGCCATCTGGCAGTTGCTGATCGCGCAAGTAATAGTACAAGGCATTGACCAGCGTACCGGTATAGTTCCCGTAGGCAGGGTGCACCACCATGCCGGCCTCCTTGTTGATGATGAGCAGATCGTCATCTTCATACACAATATTGAGGGGTATGTCCTCCGGTAAAATCTCCGTGTCGCGGGGCGGATTGGGCATCAGCACCGTGATGACATCGTTGGGGTGGACTTTGTAGTTCTGCTTCTCGGCTTTCCCATTGACAAGGATACAGCCGGCCTTGGCCGCCTGCTGCACCTTATTGCGCGAGGTGTTCCGAATCAGATTGAAGAGATATTTGTCTATACGCAGCAATTCCGTGCCGGGATCGACCACGAAACGATAATGCTCGTACAATTCGTCCTTTTGTTGCTCTTGCGGCTCCAGCTCTTCTATTTGCATTCTTTACAGATTAATTTCTTCACATCCGCATTTTCCAGCACGCAAGCGGGCAGTTTTTCAAAGAGTCCGCACAGACGAACTGCATTCTTCTCTTTGGCCAGCTGCACAGCTTTTGTGAAAAGGCCGCTCAGATAGGCCTCCTCACGGTGTGCCCCGATGGAGATATAGGAGAAGATGAAGTCTTCGGAGATCGTGGCATCATCCAGGAAGGGGTTCATCAGGGAGAGTGCGTACATATAGTCGTGCTGTTTCACAAAGTAGGAGGCCAGCTTGTAGGCATTCTTCCAACTGTCCATCTTGGGATTGCGAATCTCCTTGATCTTGGCAAATGTGCCGGTAGTAAGCGCCGCCGTCTCGGTGGTAGGAGTCACCGTGTCCAGATAGTTCACCACCTTGAATTGGTACTCCATATTCAAAGCGTTGACACGATCCTTCGGAATGACAGCGATACCATAGAGTTTGTCGATATTGGCCTGCGTCTTGGCAATATCGGCAACATTATTGATGGTGGCCGCCTGCACATCACACACAGCAGTGTTGTATGAGAGCAGCACGTTGGCCGGGTTGAGGTTGAAAATCTTGTTCATCTCCTCGGCAATGGCCGGCGTCAACTTGCTGGCGAAGAAATATTGCATATACAATTTGTTGTTCAACAGGGTCTGATACTCCTTCTTCATCGGGATATTCATCTCCTTGAGGAACGCAGCTGTGTATTTACCCTTCTCCACCTGATCCATCATGTAGTTCTCAATCGACATGGCCAGGCCCGTGTTCTTCTCAGCCAAGGCTTGGTTGAACTTCCATACCACAAACTTCTGCTCCTCGGCTTTCGTCTCATTCAGATAGGTGACATAGTATTTGATCTCATAATAGCGGCACGGGGCCAGGAAGCCACTGTCAAGGGTCTTCAGGGCCCAGCTGTCGGATTTCAGCTGACGGGCCATCTCGTCCAACTCCAGGAAGCTGAGGTCATAATATTCCGGACTGTTGTTGATATTCTTTTTGAACTGATCGTAGCAGAAATCGTATGAGGTTGTGATTTCCACACCGGGATAACGGGCTTGCATGTCCTTCTTGAGGAAGTCGGCACGTTTCTGTTGAATCTTCTGATAGTTGGCATCCTTGTAATAGTTGGGGGAGTTGTGGGCGATGATCTCAATTTTGTCCACCCGGTATTCGGGTACGTTTACCTCTTTGAGTTGTTCGGCAAAGGCCGCGGCCGTATAGTCGGTTTTCTTCAAATCATAGGGGAAGGTGACGCTGAAATCACCCGTCTCCTTGGAGACCACCCACTCGCCTTTGGCCTTGATGCCAGCCTGGTCCTTAACAAACAGGATCTTCTCTTCGTAGTCGGCCGACTTCACCTCCACGCGCTTCGGGATGATGGTGCGACACACCCGGTTGCCCTCCTTGAGCACTAGCACATGGATATCAATGTCGGCATCCTCGGGGATCTCAACGGGAAGGGTGGCCAGCTTGGCAATCATCTTGCCACTCTTGAGGTTCTTGTTCTCATTCAGGTCCATCATCTTCTCAAAGGTGATGGGTTTCGTCACAAAACCTCTGTGGGGAAGGCCATAGTCCGACATCGGATTTTCACAGCCATAATTGCTCTGTTGCACAAAGTCGATTGCGATGGCATCGCCCTCTTTGCCAATCAGTTTCTTCAGGGTCTTGTAATCGTCACATTCGAGATAGACAGCCCCATCCTTATGCATCTTCACATATTCGGACAAGACCTCGAGGCCAGGCTCGCCGGCACATTTCTTGCACACCTTGTCATCGTATGGCTTCAAGCCATTGGCGGTCTTGGTATAGGGCAGATCTTTGGTGGAATAGCCGGGCTTGTTGTAATTGAAAGAGCGGTCATTGGCCAGGATGCAGGAGAAATACATGTTTTTCATCAGCAGGTCGGTATTGAATCCGATACCGAGATAGGTATATTGACCGTCCAAGAGGATGACCGCCGTTTTCATATTCTTCAGGAAGAACTGCACCGTGGCAAGACACATGTCATAGTAAGAATACTCCTTCTCGCCCAGATAGGCTTTGGTCTTGGCCACCAACTCCACACCGTTGCCGGAGAGGTTGTATTTGCGCAGACGATAAAGGACCGTCTTGTAGGGCGCCACATTCTCTTCCGTACGCTCATCCTTGGAGGCTTGGTAGTCGGCCTGGAATTGTGCTGCGGAGTCCAGAGACTCATCGTGTTTCATCTTGGGGAGAAAACTATACTCTTCACGCGCCAGGTCGATCATGTCGGCCATACAGCTGTACAAAATCTTCTCGTCATAGTTGTTGGGCGCAAAATTACGGACATATTTTGCATTTTCCTTTAACGATTCAGGATTGAAATCCGCATAGGGATTCTCCGTCTGAGCTGGAACTATATAGCTAAAAACCAGCATTATAAAACTCAAGAGCAGGGTTGATTTTTTTATCATGACTTATATATTTTTATTATCCACTTAAAAGAAAGCAATAATAACAAAAATACGCTTGCAACCACAAGAAAAAAAATGGAAATTGTATCCCTGATAAAAAAGAGGCTTCACTGGCACAACCGTCATCTTGTTTCAGAACATAGTTACGCGCATACCGAGACGACATTTTGCGGACATTTTCTAGTTTTTCATACCATTCTGTTGATAAAAGGGATGAAGATCCGGGGAGATCCGCCCTGGCCTCAAGCTGGCCATCCATGATTATTGGAAATATCAATACACTAATTATCAATCTATTATGATTACACTCGTAAAAAAAACGACATAAAAAAAGAAAATCTTGCGGGAGATTTGGATGAAAGAAAAAAAATTGTATTTTTGCCGTCCTTAAAAAAGCAAAAATTCCAAAGCAATGAAAAGAACATATCAACCTTCAAACACGAGACGGAGACATAAACACGGTTTCAGAGAGAGAATGTCAACCGCCAATGGTCGCCGCGTTTTAGCCGCTCGCAGAGCAAAAGGCAGAAAGAAACTGACTGTATCTGACGAAAGTCTGGGCAGAAAGTAGTATTTGTATCTTGCGGGATATGACTGAATGAATTAAAAGAAGGCGTTTGTCTTCTTTTTTTTGTATTTTCGCACCTTGATTTTTCATGGAGATCATATCTCAAAAGAATGCGAATTTCAGCTATGAAGAAGCTCATTATCTGCATATTATGTTCAATCACCGCTTTCTTGTCGGCGAACGCACAAGGAGGAGGCACGCCGATTGACGGCATTGTGGCCGTCGTTGGCAAGGAGGTCATTCTGCAATCCGACCTGGAGAAGCATTTTATTGACTACAAGTCGCAGTACCGGAACATTGACAATCCGGAGGAGGTGTATTGCCAGATTCTGGAGAATCTGATGTACAACAAATTGCTGTTACATCAGGCGGAATTGGACAGTATAGAGGTGACGGACGAGGAGGTGGAATACCGTCTCAACTCCAAGATATCCTATTTTTTGCAGCAGGTGGGCGGAGATGTGAAATACATTGAGAACTATTTCAAGAAGCCCATGTCCGAGATCAAGAAGGAGATGCGGGAGATGATGCGGGAGCAGGCGATGATCGAACAGGTTCAATACAAGATCACGGGCGACATCAAGGTGACGCCCTCGGAGGTCAAGCGGTTTGCCAGCGAGATCAGTCCTGACAGCATGCCGGTAGTTCCCACCTCGTACGTTTTCGGAGAGATCGTGAAGATCCCGCCGGTGAGTGACGAGGAGGTCAACTCGGTCAAAGATCGGCTCAACGAGTACCGGGAGCGCATCTTGCGCGGGGAGAAGATGTCCTTGCTGGCGCGCCTCTACTCCGATGATCCGGGCAGTGCGGCGCATGGCGGCGATCTCGGCTTTGTGGAACGCGGCACCACCTATCCCGAATTTGAAGCTGCCGCCTTCAACCTGAAATCCGGGGAGGTGTCGCAAGTTGTCAAGACGCAGGCAGGCTATCATATCATCCAGATGATCGAGCGCCGTGGCGAGTCGGTGCATGTGGCCCATATCCTCCTCCAGCCCAAGCCTTCCACGGACGAGCAAGTGAAGGCCATCACCTACCTCGACAGCGTCCGGCAGATCATCCTCAACGAAAAATTGACCATCGACCAGGCAGCCAAACGTTTCTCCGAAGGTCCGACGAAAGACAACGGAGGATTGGCCATCAACCCTTACACCAACTCCAACTATTTCGACAGGCAGACCTTAGACGACGCCACCTTCCTCACCATCAACAAGCTGATCCCGGGCGAATACTCCGACTGTGTGCCTTTCGTAAACGATGACGGCATCATGGCTTACCGCCTGATCTATCTCCAGGAGAAGGTTGCAGAGCACAAGGCCAACATCGTGGAAGATTACGACATGATCCAAAACGCCGCCTTGGAGAACAAGAAATATGAAGCGCTGGAGCAATGGGTCCTCGACAAAGTAAAAGTTACCAACATTAAAATAAACGCACAATATAGAGACTGCGATTTCGTTTCTAAATGGCAGATTCCGTAAACTACGAACAGATGAATCAAGAATTTAAAAATGATGTGGAAGCCATTGAGGCTTTTGTTGACAAGTATAAAGAACTGAAAAGCGAGATAGCGAAGGTCATCGTCGGCCAGGACGAGGTGGTCAAGAACATCCTGATGGCCATGTTCAGTCGCAGCCATGCCCTGCTGATTGGCGTGCCCGGTTTGGCCAAGACGTTGATGATCACCACCATTGCCAAGGCGGTGGACATGAGCTACAACCGTATCCAGTTCACCCCCGACCTGATGCCTTCCGACATCATGGGTGCGGAGATTCTGGACGACAACCGCAATTTCAAGTTCGTCAAGGGTCCTGTCTTCGCCAACATCGTCTTGGCAGACGAGATCAACCGTACGCCGCCCAAAACGCAGTCTGCCTTGCTAGAGGCCATGCAGGAGCGTTCCGTCAGTATGAACGGCACCACCTATTCCCTCCCCGACCCTTTCTTCGTGTTAGCCACGCAAAACCCTATCGAGCAGGAGGGTACATATCCGCTGCCCGAGGCCCAGCAAGACCGTTTCATGTTCAACATCCTGTTGGACTATCCTTCCAAGGATGAGGAGGTGGACATCGTGAAGCGCACCATCCATGGCGACATGGTTGAGCCGCAGCGTGTGCTCACCACAGATGACATCATCTTCTATCAGAAGTTGTTGCAGAAGGTACCCATCCCCGAGAACGTATATCGTTTCGCTGTCAACTTAGCCACGCTGACCCGTCCGGGCACTCCGGGCGCGCACCCGTGGGCCAACGACTACCTCTCCTGGGGCGCCGGTCCGCGTGCCTCCCAGTTCCTCATCATCGGTGCACGCACCCACGCCATCCTCAACGGCAAGCTGTCGCCCGACATTGAGGACATCCGTGCGGTATCCCACAACATCTTGCGTCACAGAATTATCCGTAACTACAAGGCGGAAGCGGAAGGTCTTTCCGTGGAGAACATCATCGACAAGCTGCTTGACGCCGCCAATTAGCCGCCATCATGGCCAGAAATATCCTATATAAGTCTCACTGGCGCTGGCTGTTATTCCTTTCAGCGCTGGTGGTCTTTGTCTTTATCCTCTACTACTCCTCCAAGCTGATCAACAACATCGCCCAAGAGGAGCGGCAACGTGTTGAAATCTGGGCGGGGGCCATCACCTACAAGGCCCAGATCGTCAACGAGACAGAGCATTTCTTCAACTCCATCCGGCTGGAAGAGGGCAACCACGCCGCCCTGCTGGCCAAAGCCATCAAGAAGGTCACCGAGGCCGACCTGGACGAAGACCTCACCTTTTATCAGGACATCATCACATCGAACTCCACCGTCCCGACCATCATCGCCAATATGAAGGGCGACATCGATGCGGCCGTCAACGTGCCCGACAGCATCATGAAGATGCACAACGTGAGAGAGCTCGGTCCCGACCGCGCCGGCTTCGACAGCCTCAAACTGACCTACTACGCCCGCGACTACGTGACCATCTATTACAAAGAGTCGCAAATATACTACGACCTCCACACGGTCATCGACAACCTGCTGCAGTCTTTCTTCCAAGAGACCGTCATCAACTCCGCCTCGGTGCCTGTCATCATCACCGACAGCACGCAGATGCAGGTCATCAACGCCGGCAACGTCGACAGCGCTATCCTGTCAGACCCGTCCGCACTGGCGCAAAAGCTCAACATGATGAAGAACGACAACGAGCCCATAGAGCTCAATATGGTGGACCAAGGCCGATGCTACGTCTTCTATGAAGAGTCCTCCGTGCTGAAACAACTGCGCTACTTTCCCTTCATTGAGTTGGGTATCGTGCTGATATTCATCATCGTGGCCTATCTGCTGTTCAGCGTATCCCGCAAATCAGAGCAGAACCGCGTATGGGTGGGCATGTCCAAGGAGACCGCCCACCAGCTTGGCACCCCCATCTCCTCCCTGATGGCATGGAACGAGCTGTTGAAGGAGATGGACATCGACCCTTCCGTATCCACGGAGATCGGCAAGGATGTGCACCGCTTGGAGACCATCGCCCAGCGCTTCTCCAAGATCGGCTCCGCGCCCGTCCTGGAGTCCACCGACATCGTCCCCATCATCGATGAGTTCACCTCCTATATGCAGTCGCGCATCCCGTCGCTCGTCAGCATCAAGTTCAACAAGCCCGACCAAGAATCGGTCAACCTGCCCATCAACCGTTATCTGTTTGAATGGGTGATCGAAAATCTGATCAAGAATGCCGTTGACGCCATGGACGGCCAGGGGGCTATCAATATTGACATCGTGGATGAGAACAAATATGTCTGCATTGACGTGGCCGACACAGGCAAGGGCATCCCTGCCAAGCTGCAGCGACAGATCTTCAAGGCCGGTTACACCTCCAAGAGCCGCGGTTGGGGCTTGGGACTCACCTTGGCAAAGCGCATCATCAACGAATACCACAAGGGAAAACTCTTTGTCAAGTCTTCTGTGGTGGGACACGGCACTGTGATGCGCATCCAATTGAAAAAGCAGAAATAAACGGTTAGCTGTACACGCGCAGCCGCATCCCGTCAAAGCGGCAGTTGTATTTGCGGGCAGGCCATCTGGAAGGCCCCGTCAGCACACTCCCGTCCAATATATTATAGGTAGAGCCACAGAGAGAATCCACCATCCGCAGGCCGTCGGGCGCCACATACAGCCACGACTGGTGCTCTTCAAAGTCATAGGGGCAGGCACGGTCGTAAGCAAAGAAGGTCCACTCATCCAGACGATACAGGATAATCCCATTCACCCCACCAGTCACATAGGCATATCCGCCGTAATTGTTCAACTGATAATAGAGCGGATCATTGGGATAGATGGTGAAATCAACATGAACATACGGGATCGGATTATTATAGACATGGCAGCTGAACATCAGCGGCAGCAACATCAAGACCATGCAAAGCTTTTTCATCGTTGTAAGGGTTCTTTAATAGACAAACGGTAATATTTTATAGCGTTTCTGGGAGGTGAATTCCTCGCCAAAGAAGAGCTCATAGCGCTCATAGACGGCCTTGGCGCGCGGGATGATGTTGGCGCATGTCCACAGGCAGAAGACCAGTCCCGACACAGACCATGTAAGGATGGCAAAACCGAACCACTCCATGATCTCCCCGAGATAGTTGACGGAGTTCACATATTTGAAAGGGCCTTTCTGAGGCAGGTAATAGTTATTGTCATAGGGATCGGTACGCAGGTCGCGGATCACACGGTCGGCATAGATATTCAGCACCATGCCACCCAAGAAGATGATGAATCCGATGATGAACTGGGGTGACCAGAGCCACTCAATCGGATAGTAATTTTCAGGACAGAAATAGAATAGCCAGCCGCCCTGCATGATGGCATTACAGGTGTTGAAGATAAAGCCAGTGGTAATGATGGAGAGGGGCATCTTGCTCTGCCCTTTCATCAGCAGCGGGAAGATGAACGACCGTTGGAAATAGTGAAACTCAAAGATGAAAAACATGATGAATGTCACGATGTTAAACGGTCGGATATTGAAATAGAGCGAGATAAAATAGAGCACCAGCATGGTGAAGAACACGGGGATCTCCATAATAAACCAGCCCAGGTTGCTGCGAACGGAGAAACCCCACCGGGTGTTGAACGTCATTCCGTAGGCCGGCGTGATAAACTGCAGGATGACAAAGACGCCCACCCCAAGCACGGACATGACAATCAGAAGATAATCGTAAACCTGGCTATACAGTTCCATAAGAGAGACTATTAAAAAAATTGTTGGCCGTTGAAATGGCGTTTTCTTTTGAAATAATTCAGGAATACCACGGAGCCGTCATACACGTCGGTATAGGCGAGCTTGGGCATCGTATTGCGCTTGGCCTTGCACTCTTTATAATGCTTGGCAAAAGAGAACATAGCCTTATAGACGGCGATAAAATCCTTGACATGGAATTGCAGCAGGAAGAATACCGCGGCAATCTGGTCGAGGAAGAAGCGGAGGGCAAACGTTCTGGCAATACGATTGTCCGGGAGGTTCTTCAGCAGGAGGAAGAGGTTATTGCGGAAGTTGAGGTAGGTCTTGAAAGAATTATTCTTGGGGAGGGTGCCGCCGCCGACATGCAGCACGGAGGATTGGGGGCACACCTTGATTTTGAAGCCGGCGTTCTTGATACGCCAGCAGAAATCGATCTCCTCCATGTGGGCGAAGAAATCCCCGTCGAGGCCGCCCATGGTGCGATACACATCGCTACGAACGAACATGGCGGCGCCAGTGGCCCAGAAGATATCGATCGGATCATCATATTGTCCTTCGTCCTTCTCCAAGGTAGAGAAGACGCGTCCGCGGCAGAAGGGATAGCCATATTTGTCGATGAAACCACCCGACGCACCGGCATATTCGAACATCTCGGGCTGGGCATAGGAGAGAATCTTAGGCTGCACCACCGCAATCTTCTCGTTAGCGTCCATCATCTCGATGACGGGCTCAATCCAATGGTCGGTCACCTCAATGTCGGAGTTGAGCAGACAGAAATATTCGGAGTCGATCTGCTCCATGGCAAGGTTATAACCGCGCGCGAAGCCCTCATTACGATCATTGCGTAAGATGCGGATGTCGGGATAGTGTTTCTCCAAGAAGGAGAGGGAGTCATCGGTGGAGGCATTGTCTGCCACCACCAATTCAGCATAGTCGGGCAAAGAACGCACGAGCGAGGGCAGAAACTTCTCCAAGAACTTACGCCCATTCCAATTCAATATTACGACAGAGAGTCTAATCATATTCATTTTTCAAACATTACGGCTAACTTAAAATTTGCCGCTGCAAATGTACATAAAATTCGGATAACTGCCAACCCCCGAAAATGCCATGCATCCTTTCGCAGGGAAGCGAGATAGATTTTTTTTACAAGGGCCAATTTACAAAAGAAAAAAATTGTATTTTTGCCGCCGATTTAAGAAAGGTAAAAAAGTATAATTAATTAGAAGAAAATTATGTATTTAACAAGCGACGTAAAGAAATCCATTTTTGAAGAATATGGCAAATCTGCTACCGATACCGGTTCTCCTGAAGCACAAGTTGCCCTGTTCACTCACCGCATCAAACACCTCACCGAGCATGTGAAGGCCAACGGCGGCGACAAAGTCACCAAACGCGCCCTGATCAACTTGGTGGGCAAGAGAAAGAAAATGCTCGAATACCTCAAGCAGCAAGACATTGAGCGCTACAGAGCATTAATCAAGAAGTTAGGTCTCAGAAAATAATTCTTACATCTATAATCATTACCAGACAGGGCAATTTCGACAAATTGCCTTGTTTGGTATATGGATAGTATAGGTGGCCTGACAATTTATCTTATTCATTTTTAAAATATTAGCAATGATTGGAATTAGCAAAACATTCGATATAGGCGATGGTCGTATGGTAACCATCGAAACTGGCAAGCTGGCGAAGCAAGCCGACGGTGCTGCTGTCGTAAGGATGGGAGACACCATGATTTTGGCGACGGTGTGTTGCAAGAAGGAAGCCGTGGAAGGCACCGACTTCATGCCGTTGCAAGTGGAATATCAAGAGAAATACGGTGCTCTTGGCCGTATCCCCGGCGGTTTCTTCCGTCGTGAGGCCCGCCCCTCCGAGTATGAGATCCTCATCGCCCGTTTGGTGGACCGCGCCATCCGTCCGCTCTTCCCGAAAGACTTCCACGCAGAGACGCAGGTCATCGTGACCCTGATCTCCGGTGACAAGAACATGCTGCCCGACTGTCTGGCATGCTTGGCCGCCTCTTCTGCCATCGCCGTGTCCAACATCCCCTTCGAGTGCCCCATCTCCGAGGTGCGCGTAGGTCGTGTGGACGGCAAATACGTCATCAACCCCACCATCGAAGACATGGAGAAGTCTGACATCGACATGATCGTGGCTGCCTCCATGGAGAACATCATGATGGTAGAAGGTGAGATGAAAGAGATCTCCGAGGAAGACATGGTAGGTGCGTTGAACTTTGCCAAGGACGCCATCAAGGTGCAGTGCCAGGCTCAGATGGAGCTGGCCGCCGAGGTGCCCACCGCCTTCCCGAAACGCGAGTACTGCCACGAGACCAACGACGAGGAGATCCGTGAGCGCATCCAGAAGGAGACCTACGACAAAGTCTACGCCGTAGCCAAGTCTTTCATGGGCAAGCAAGCCCGCAACGAGGCTTTCGACCAGATTCTGGCCGACTTCATGGAGACCATTCCCGAAGAGGAGCGCGAAGAGAAAGAAGTCATGGTGAAACGTTACTACAGCGATGTTCAATGGCACGCCATGCGCAATATGATTCTGGACGAGCGTATCCGTCTCGACGGTCGTGACCTGGAGACCATCCGTCCCATCTGGATCGAGACTGGCTATCTGCCTGCCGCTCATGGTTCTGCCATCTTCACCCGTGGTGAGACACAGTCATTGGCCACCTGTACCTTAGGCACCAAGCTGGACGAGCAGATGATTGACGGCGCTGTGGTGGAAGGCACCAGCCGTTTCATGCTGCACTACAACTTCCCGCCGTACAGTGTGGGTGAGGTGAAGCGTATCGGCAGCACCGGCCGTCGCGAGATTGGTCACGGCAACTTGGCCAAGCGCGCCCTCGCACCGATGATCCCCTTCGACGACCCGACATTCCCCTACACCGTGCGTATTGTCTCCGATATCCTCGAGTCTAACGGCAGTTCCTCTATGGCTACCGTCTGCGCCGGCACGCTGGCTCTGCTCGACTGCGGTGTCAAGATGAAAAAACCGGTCTCCGGTATCGCCATGGGTCTGATTACCGACGAGAACTCCAGCCGCTACGCCATCTTGTCCGACATCCTCGGCGATGAGGACCACCTGGGCGACATGGACTTCAAGGTCTGTGGTACCGAAGACGGCATCACCGCCTGCCAGATGGACATCAAGGTCAACGGTCTCTCCGCTGAAGTGCTGGCAGAGGCATTGGCTCAGGCTCACAGAGGCCGTATGTTCATCCTCGGCAAGATCAAAGAGGCTATGCCGGCACCGCGTGAGGACTACCGTCCCTTCGTGCCGCGCATCATCCAAATGCAAATCCCGCGCGAGTTCATCGGCGCCGTCATCGGACCGGGAGGCAAGATCATCCAAGAGATGCAGCGTGAGACCAACACCACCATCAACATCGAGGAGGTGGGTGAATTCGGCATCATCGATATCGCCGCTCCCAATGTGGACGACATCAACGCCGCCATGGAGCGCATCAAGCTCATCTGCACCAAACCTGAGGTGGGAGAAGTGTATGAAGGCAAAGTCAAGAACATCACCGCCTTCGGTGCTTTCGTGGAGTTCCTGCCCAACACCGACGGCCTCCTGCATGTCACCGAGATCGCTTACCGCCGTATCGAGAACGTGGAAGACGTCCTCAAGGTGGGTGACACCATCAAGGTACAGCTGATCGGCATCGACGAGAAGACCGGCAAATTCCGTCTCTCCCACAAGGTGCTGCTTCCGAAGCCGGAAGGCTATGTGGAGCCGAGCACCAAGCCGCGTCGCGGTGGCGAACGCGGTGGCGAAAGACGCCCCGACCGCAACAACGGTGGCGGCCGCGAGAGACGCGAAGGTCACGGCCATAACCGCCGCCCGCAAGGTGACAGACCGCAAAGACCTGAGAGACCTCAGAACGATTTGCCAGACATTCCTGAAATGGACTAACCAAAACAAAAAACGGACTTCCTGCTGAAGTCCGTTTTTTTTATATCCATAGGTTGCCTAGCGCTGCTTCTCTATGAAATCATCCAAGGCTCTCTTGTTGCTTTCAAAGCTGAAGACATTGTGAAGGAGATAATAATGTTCTGGATCCACACAATATCGATAGGCAAATTTGGCAAAGTCCAGTTTCGTATTGTCAAAGTCAAAAACCCGGCATAACTGTTCTATTTGGGAGACTGTCAGATGATTGCTTTTCACAATCTGCTTGGCCGTGGAGCATCGGGTTGTCTCAAAGCTCTCCCGCTTCACCATCGCCAGCGCCTCTTGGAAATCAGCCGCACTCATGGCCACGGGGCCAACGGGCACCACGGGGGCTGCAGGCGGCACCACAATCGTCACATTCGGCTGCATATTGCCGGCGGGATGATAGCCGAACCACTGGCTCTGCCCCACCCCATAGGGCCGGTTAGGCTGCGCGGAGACCATCGCCATGACCAACTCGGGACGGGGCGCCCCATAGCCAAGAGAGAGGCCCAACAGATGCCGCGACCGCTCAATACGAAAATTCCGATGGGCCATATCGACACGCACCAGCTGGCCCACCGTGCGATGGTCGGGGTCGTCCAGCTCCACCCGCAGATAATGGTCACCCTCCGGGACATAGTCCAGTTGGATAGACCTCACCGACTGCTCATTCTGGAGCACATCGTCCAGGAAGAGCCAGAAAGCGTTTTGGTCGGAAGTGACAATCAATGATGTTTCACGAACATGGGTTGCTCCTTGATGGGGATGTTGGGCACACACCTCCATGGAAGAGGAGAAAAAGGAGAACAGCAGAACAGTCGCTGCAAGACTACAAAGATTATTTCTCATAGAAAACATAGTAAAAAGAACTAGATCACTTAATTTTTTACAAGGCGTACTGCCCGCCAGAAGCATCTCTCGGATTCACCCATATTGGCTCCATTCACGGTGAAGCTGAGCATCCACCCACGCTCAATACCCAGCGGAGTTGAGGTCCAGTAACCTCCCACATTAGACAAGGACTCCAGCCAATTGCCTTCGCAATCGCGACCATTGGTAACAGGCAGGTTTATGGAGTTGCCATTAGGCCCTGTCACCTTGTAGCCATTTCCGGTCCACTCCCAGCGGCAACCGTCTTTTAGCTCCACAAACTGGTCATACGTGGGCATGGCGGCCCCAAACTCGACAAGAGCAGCCCCATAGTAATAAACGTCGCCCTCATTTTCGGTTTTCCATTGAGTGCCGCTCGGCAAACCTAAATCTACGTACTCTTGAGCACCCACCGTGAATGCCAGAAACAACATGACGATAAAACAAAGATATTTTTTCATTTTGGTGTATTTTTTGAACAGGACAAAAATATAGAATATTTTTACTCGTGTATCATAAAAAAACTTAGCACATCTAAAAATTCTATCTATCACATTGACACTTATAATGTTAATGACGATTTATGGATAAGTGTTTGATTCGGCATATTTAAAAAAGCAATTGATATTCAGCATTTTACGCAAAACAAGAAACTCTCTTTTCTGTTCATGTATCCTGGTCAAGAACGCAAAAACAATCAAAAACACGACATCGTTGACGATTATTTATCCCAAAAAATGAACGACGGGCAGGCTGAAGAACCGCATGGATGTTCGGTGTTTAGCGAACATGCTTTTTATTGTAAATAAAGACAAAAGTGAATCTAAATTTACATCTTTTCAAAAAAAATGTATTTTTGCACCTTTCATCCAAATTATCAGCAAACAGATGGAAGCATTGAAACACGAATGTGGGATAGCCATGGTTCGGCTGCTCAAGCCGTTGGCATTCTACGAGAACAAATATGGCGACAGTCATTATGCCTTGGGCAAGCTCTACCTGATGATGGAGAAACAGCACAACCGAGGGCAGGAGGGCGCCGGTGTCGCCTGCGTCAACATCCACCAGACCCCAGGCCACGAGTACATGTACCGCGAGAAAGCGGAGGGCAAGGACGCCATCACCAAGGTGTTCGACACCATACACCGCCAAATCTCCTCTCCCGACCCTGATGACCCATCTGCAGGACCTGCCTTCACCGGCGAACTGTACATGGGTCATCTTCGTTATTCCACCACCGGGAAGGGAGGCCTTAAATTCGTGCACCCGTTCCTCCGCCGCAACAACTGGCGGGCCAAGAACCTTTGTCTGTGCGGCAACTTCAACATGACCAATATTGACGAGGTATTCGACTATCTCACCTCCAAAGGCCAGTGCCCCCGCGTATATAGCGACACCTACATCCTGCTTGAGTTGATGGGGCACCGCCTAGACCGCGAGGTGGAACGCTGCTACCAGGAGGCCATCGCCTTGGGACTGGAGGGGCAGCAGGTGACCGACTATATTGATGATCACGTGGACATGGTTCCGGTCTTGAGGACCACCCTCTCCCATTTTGACGGCGGCTATGTGATGTGCGGCATGACGGGCAGTGGTGAGATGTTCGCCATGCGCGACCCGTGGGGAATCCGCCCAGCCTTCTTCTATCGGAACGAGGAGATCTGCGCCATCACCAGCGAGCGCCCTGTCCTGCAGACCACCTTCGACCTGCAGCAGGAATCCATTCGGGAACTCATGCCCGGCCAGGCTATCATCATCAACCGGAAGGGAGAAATCCGTCTGGAGCAGGTGATGCCGGCCGAAGAATATGCTGCCTGCTCCTTCGAGCGAATCTACTTCAGCCGCGGCAACGACAGTGACATCCACCAGGAACGCAAGAGGCTGGGAGCCCAACTTCGCGACCAGATCCTGGCAGCCATTGGCGGAGATGTGGAAAACACCGTCTTCTCCTACATCCCTAACACCGCAGAAGTGGCTTACCACGGCATGGTGGAAGGCATCCGCACCATCGCACCGAATGTGCGTGCTGAGAAAGTGGTTTGGAAAGACATCAAGTTGCGGACCTTTATCACTGAAGGCAGCACCCGAAATGACTTGGCGGCGCATGTCTATGATATCACCTTCAACTCCATCCGTCCCGGCATCGACAATTTGGTGGTCATTGACGACAGCATCGTGCGGGGAACGACCATGCGGGAGAGCATCATCAAGATCCTGAACCGACTGCATCCGAAGAAAATCGTGGTGGTCAGCTCCGCCCCGCAGATCCGCTACCCAGACTTCTACGGCATCGACATGGGCCGTATTGAGGAGTTCATCGCCTTCCAGGCCTGCATCTCCCTGTTGAAAGAACGGAATATGGAGGATTGGATAACCAAGGTGTATGAAAACTGCCGTCAGAACCACGAAGAGGCGCTTCGCCAACTGTACGAGCCCTTCACGGTGGAGGAACTGAACGCAAAAATGGTAGAGCTCTTGCGTCCTTCTGACGTCCACTGTCCTATCGAATTGGTTTTCCAGTCTTTGGAAGGTCTTCATGAGGCAATCCCGAACCATCCCGGCGACTGGTACTTCTCCGGACGATACCCTACCAAAGGCGGAGCCCGTCTCGCCTGCCGCAGCTTCGTGAATTGGTACAAAACTGCAAATCTTAAACTTGAAACTAGAAACTAATCATTATGAAACGTTATATTTTTGTAACAGGAGGCGTGGTCTCCTCTTTGGGCAAGGGCATTATCTCGGCCAGTATCGGCAAGCTGCTGCAGGCGCGCGGATACTCCATCACCATCCAGAAGTTTGATCCCTACATCAACATAGATCCAGGAACGCTGAACCCCTACGAGCATGGGGAGTGCTATGTGACGGTCGATGGCATGGAGACCGACCTGGACTTGGGTCATTATGAGCGCTTTACGGGCATCCAGACCACCCGGGACAACTCCATTACGACGGGCAGAATCTACAAGACGGTCATCGACAAGGAGCGTCATGGCGACTATCTGGGCAAGACTATCCAGGTGGTGCCCCATATCACGGACGAGATCAAGCGTCGGATGTTGCGTGACGATGATGTGGACTTTGTGATTTCGGAGATCGGCGGCACCATCGGCGACATCGAGTCGGCCCCGTTCCTGGAGGCCATCCGCCAGCTGAAATGGGAGTTGGGCGACCGCGCTGTCAGCATCCACCTCACCTATGTGCCCTACCTGAAGGCAGCCGACGAACTCAAGACGAAGCCTACGCAGCACTCAGTCAAGGAGATGCAGAGTGCTGGTATCCAACCCGATGTGCTCGTCCTGCGCACTGAGAAGCACCTCTCCGACAGCATCCGTCAGAAGGTAGCCTCCTTCTGTAATGTGGAACTGGAATGCGTGGTGCAGAGCGAAGACCTGCCCAGCATCTATGAAGTCCCGGTCAACATGCAGCGACAGGGATTGGATGCCGCCATCCTGCGGAAATTCAATGTGCCGGTAGGCGAAGCCCCCGACATGAAGGCATGGCACCATTTTCTGGAGCTACAAGAGACCGCCCAAAAGGAGGTGCATGTTGGCTTGGTGGGCAAATACGACTTGCAGGATGCCTACAAGAGCATCCGGGAGAGCCTTCATCTGGCAGGGACCTATAACCATGTGAAGGTGAAGATTGACTTCATCAACAGCGAGACCATCACCGAAGCAAATGTGGAAGAGAAGCTCTCCCAAGTGTCTGGAGTGCTGATTTGTCCCGGCTTCGGGCAACGTGGCATTGAGGGTAAAATCATTGCGGTTCAGCATGCCCGCACCCACAACCTTCCCATCTTTGGCATCTGCTTAGGCATGCAGATGATGGTCATTGAATTTGCCCGTAACGTATTGCATTACCAGGATGCCAACTCTGCGGAGATGGATGCAGGCACCCCGCACAATGTGATAGACCTGATGGAAGAGCAGAAATCCGTGACCAACATGGGCGGCACCATGCGCTTGGGAGCGTACGACTGTACCCTCCGTGCCGGCAGCCGCGTGGCCGACATCTACGGGACCCTCCAGATCAGCGAGCGGCACCGTCACCGCTATGAGTTCAACAACCGGTACAAAGAGGAATACGAGCAGCACGGCATGCAGTGTGTCGGAGTAAATCCGGACAACGGATTGGTGGAAATTGTGGAGATTCCAGACCATCGATGGTTCATCGGAACACAGTTCCATCCCGAATACGCCAGCACAGTGCTACAACCTCACCCTCTCTTCATGAGCTTCATCCAAGAGGTTTCCAAACAGTAGTATCTCTTATTTAGCTCTATTCTTCCAATATTGCTCCATCTCCTCCAGCGACTTGCCGGTGGTCTCGGGCACCATTTTCCAGATGAAGAGGGCCGCGAGCACGCCCATCAGTCCGTAGATCCAGTAGGAGAAGCCGTGGTTGAACACAGCGGTAAGTGTTTCGTTCTTGTCCAGCATCGGGAAGGTCCAGGATACCAAGAAGTTGGAGATCCATTGCGAGGCCACGGCCACAGCCATCACCATGGAGCGGATGGAGTTGGGGAAGATTTCCGACAACAACACCCAGCAGACAGGTCCCCACGACATGGCGAAGCCGGCGGTATAGACGAGCATACAGACCAGCGAACCGATGCCCACATTGTGGGTATGGAAGGTAGCTCCCAGAATGAACATGGAGAAAGACATCACCAAAGCTCCGATAATCATGAGCGGACGACGGCCGAACCTATCGACAGTGAGGATGGCAAGGATGGTGAACGAAAGGTTGACAGCCCCGACAAGCACTTGCTGCAAAAGGGCCGTGTCGGTAGCAGAGCCCATCGTCTTGAAGATTTCAGGTGCATAGTAGAGCACCACATTAATGCCGATGAACTGTTGCAGGGAGGCCAGCAACACCCCCACCACGATGATGGGAATGCCATAGCTGCGGATAGGAACCACCAGAGAAATCAGGAAGCTGAAGAGCAGTGAGATCTCAAATGCGCTATTCACCGAACATAGTTTCAGGATGATGAAGCCGACCACAAAGAAGAAAAGCCAGGTAAGCATGAATACATAGAACGGTTGCATGGAAGGCTCTTTTTGGGAAAGGCTTGCGCGGATGGAGGACATCTCTTTTTCGGCATTGTCTCCAGATATCTTACGCAACACGGCAAGAGCTTTTTCGTCATGACCGCGCATCACCAAGTAACGAGGAGTCTCCGGCACAAAGCAGAGGGCGATGAGGAAGATTCCGGCAGGGATCATCTCGGAGGCGAACATCCAGCGCCAACCGGTCATGTGTAGCCAGTTACTGTCGCCTTGGCGGGCTATGGCGTAATTCACAAAGTAGATGATCAGCATACCGAGGATGATGGCGAATTGGTTCCATGACACCAAAGTGCCGCGCTTTTCGGAAGGTGCCACCTCCGCGATGTACATTGGGGAGACCATGGAGGCGATGCCAACGCCCACGCCGCCACTGATGCGGTAGAAGACGAAATGCCGGAGGAAGGTGTAGTCGCCATCCCCAGGCATGCCCCATAAGATCTCAGGCCAAGCAGACCGTAATGCGGAGAGCAGGAAGAGGACTGCAGCAATCATCAACGAGGGTTTGCGCCCGAACTTCTGCGACAGCCAACCCGCCAGGCAAGCCCCAATGATGCAGCCTATCAAGGCGCTGCTCACCACAAAGCCTTCCAAGGCGTTGGACTGGGCTGCAGGCAGATTCTGCGGATCAATGAAAAAGACGCGCAACGACTCCACCGTGCCGGAGATCACCGCCGTATCATAGCCGAACAAGAGGCCACCCATCGTAGCCACCAAGGTCAGCGCCATAATGTAAAGTTTATTGTTCTTCATATCTGCTTGTTGTGAAAAAGAAAGTTGCAAAAGTAAAAAAAATCACGACGGACTGCAACCCCCCGTATTTTTTGCATCATCTCCTATGTATAATAATGTTATTTTTGCAGCGTCGTATTTTTCGGATGATGTTCAAAGGACTTCGCATCATTCGCGAATTCGGCGTTATGAGTGTAAAACTAGAAGTCCATGATGAAAGAAATGAAGAAAGTATTGCTTTTGGCTGTTGTTGCCGGTATGTTTGTCTTTGCTGGTTGCTCCAAAACCAGAACCTGCACCTGCGTCACCACGCAAACTCTGACGGGCGAGGCCCCCATCGTCACTACCACCACGCTGACTATCGACAAAGGTCACTGTGAGGACATGAACGCCACGCAAACGATGAGCGCTGATGGCGACACCTACACCCAAACCATTGAGTGTACCGAGCAATAGCCTCTTAAGTTTTGGTGTGTTCCATCCTTTAGAACCTGCCAAACAAAAAATGAGGGTGACTCTTTTCAGAGCTCCCTTATTTTTTGTTTGCAATCGCGAATGCCTGGCAAAGGCTTACACATACATGTTCACGATCATTTCATACAGTTCCTGTTGTCCGCTGATTTGTTGCGGCTCAGGCAGTTGCAAGGCGATGCGACGCATATCCTCCAGCGTGAGTTTGCCCTCTTCAAAGGCCTTGCCATCCCCTTGGTCGAAGGAGGCATAGCGGTGGGCGCGCATCTTCAACAGGTCGGAGTTTTCAATGATGGCCGCCGCGGTAAGCAGGCCCCGTGCGAAAGCGTCCATGCCGCTGATATGGGCATAGAATAGGTCTTCCAGGTCGGTGGAGTTGCGGCGCGTCTTGGCATCGAAGTTGGTGCCGCCCGTGGTGAAGCCGCCACCCTGCAGGATGACCAGCCATGCCATCGTCAACTCGTAGATGTCGATGGGGAACTGGTCGGTATCCCAGCCATTCTGATAGTCCCCACGGTTGATGTCGATGCTGCACAACATGCCCGCATCGGCGGCGCACTGCAACTCGTGTTCGAAGGTGTGGCCAGCCAGCGTGGCATGGTTCACCTCAATGTTCAAGGCAAAGTCCTTGTCCAGGCCATAGTGCCTGAGGAACCCGATGACCGTTTCGGCATCCGCGTCATACTGATGCTTGGTAGGCTCCATCGGTTTGGGTTCTATGAGGAAAGTCCCCTTGAAGCCCTGCTTGCGGCCATAGTCGCGGGCCATCGTCAGCATCCTGGCCAGATGTTCCTTCTCGCGCTTCATATCGGTGTTGAGCAGTGACATGTATCCCTCGCGGCCGCCCCAGAAGACGTAGTTCTGCCCTCCCAGCGCAATACAGGCATCGATGGCGTTTTTGATCTGGGTCGCGGCAAAGGTGGTGACGTGAAAGTCGGGATTGGTGGCTGCACCGTTCATATAGCGCTTATGACCGAACACATTGGCCGTGGACCAGAGCAGCTGTTTGCCAGTGGCAGCCTGCAGACCCTTGGCATGTTCCACCATCATGGCAAGACGTTTTTCAAACTCGGCCAAGCTATCTCCCGGCTCCACCACATCCACATCGTGAAAACAATAGTACGGGATTGAACACTTGGTCATGAACTCGAAAGCCGCATCCATCTTGAGTTTGGCACGGGAGATTGGATCCTGGGCGGCATTCCACGGGAAGGTCTTGGTAGGCCCGCCGAACTGGTCCACGCCATCGGCGCAAAGCGTGTGCCAGTAGGCCATGGCAAACTTAAGATGATCACGCATGGTCTTGCCCAACACCACACGGTTTTCGTCATAATAATGGAAAGCCAAAGGATTCTTGGATTCCTTGCCTTCAAATTGGATTTTCCCGATATTGGGGGAAAAAGCGGTCTGTCCCTGATAGAAGTTCATGATTTAATAGATAATGGTGAATGAATGATGAATAGTTAAAGGAATATAGAAAAGGTAAGAGAGTACGAGACAATGTCAGTTGATACTTATGAGAAAGCAAAAGTACGATTTTTTTGAAACAATCCGCATTCTGTCCAGACATCAAAAAAAGAAATGATTTTTTAGCTATTTTTGCCGTTGCATTTTTAATATCAAGCGATGGAATTTCTCATACAAAACATCACGATTGTAAATGAAGGCAAGAGCTTTGAAGGCAGTGTGCTCATCTCCGACGGAATGATCTCCAAGATAACCCGGAACGATGTTCCCATGGTAGCTCCGCACGCCACGGTCATCGATGGTCGGGGCCGATATCTGATTCCGGGCATCATTGACGAGCACGTGCACTTTCGGGAGCCGGGCATGACAGCCAAAGCGGACATCTGGAGTGAGAGCCGGGCGGCTGTTGCGGGCGGTGTGACCTCCGTCATGGAGATGCCCAACACGGTGCCGCAGACCACCACCCAAGCTCTGTTGCAGGAGAAATTCGATCTGGCGGCGGAGAGGTCGCTAGCCAACTACTCCTTCTATCTTGGGGCCACCCACGACAACCTCCAGGAGGTGAGCGCCACCGACCCCGCGAAGGTATGCGGTATCAAGTTGTTTATGGGCTCCAGCACTGGCAACATGCTGGTGGACGACGACAGCGCCTTGAAGGCCATCTTTCAGGAGGCGCCCTGTCTCATCGCCGCCCACTGCGAGGAGGAGGAGATCATCCGGAACAACACGCAGCACTACCAGGCATTAGTCAAAGAAGGCAGCGTACAGCCAACCGCGAATCTGCACCCGCTCATACGCACGGCAGAAGCCTGCTATCGCTCCTCTGCCAAGGCGGCGGAACTGGCTGCCAAGACGGGAGCACGCCTGCATATCATGCACATCTCCACCCAACGGGAACTTTCGCTCTTCAGCAACAACATCGACCTGACAGAAAAGAAGATAACCGCTGAAACCTGTCCGCATTACCTGCTTTTTGACGATACGGATTACGACCGATTGGGCTTTGCCATCAAATGCAATCCGGCCATCAAGACAGCGGACGACCGGCAGGCCTTGCGTGAGGCGTTGTGCAACGGCCTCATCGACACCATCGGCTCCGACCATGCGCCACACCTTCGGGAGGAGAAGTTCACCGACAACTATTTCACCGCCAAATCCGGCTTCCCCTCTATCCAGCACACCCTGCCCATCATGATGCGAGTGGCCGAAGAGACAAGCCTGACGATGGAGCAGCTGGTACAGCGGATGTGCCACAACCCGGCCATCCTGTATCAGATTGACCGTCGAGGCTTTATCCGGGAGGGCTATCATGCCGACCTGGCCATCGTGGATATCCATGCCGACTGGCAAATCACCCCCGACAGCCTCCACTACAAGTGTGGCTGGACACCCTATGTGGGACAAACGGTCCATACGCTAGTGACCCACACTTTTGTCAATGGCAACCTAGTGTTCGAAAATGGGGAGTTCCACGACGAGCATCGGGGAGAGCGCTTGGCATTTCGCCGGAGCTAACCCAAGCCTAACGCTTGTCAGCATGCGTCTTGATATGCTTCTTGTCAAGCCATAAGCCATATACCTCGCTGACATTACCAGCCGTGATAAAGGCTTTGATCTCATTTTGATTGATGAAAGCCATCAGTTGCACGAACTCATCCTTGGTCAGCAGGCTTTCCAACTCAATGGATTTCTCGTTAGTATAGCCGCCCGTCACCTCATACAGTGTGCAGCCGCGCACCAACTCGTCGATGATATAGCGACGGATGCGGTCGTAGTCTTTGGAGACGATGCAGACGCGCTTTTTGTTGTTGAGGCCTGCGGTGAAGTAATCCACCACCAGACCATTGATCCAGGTGCCAATCAGACCGATGACCACCATGTGGAAGGGGTTGATGGCAAAAGCGGTGCAGCAGATGATGGCACCCGCCACAGACACGGAGGCACCGATGTCGAAGTGCAAGTATTTGTTGACAATCTTGGCCAGGATGTCCAATCCGCCCGTGGAGGCGTTGATTTTGAAAAGGACGGCCTGGGCAGCGCTCAGCAAGAGCACAAAACAGCAAAGGTCAAACCAGATATCGCCCATAATGGAAGGGACTGCAGCATCCGGCTGGATGAAACGCTCATAGGGAAAATAGGTCTCCAGCACACGCATCATCGGGCCCAGAATCAGGGCAGTGTACACGGTTTTGATACCAAATTCCTTTCCGATCAAGAAATAAGCTAAAATCAACAGGATGGCATTGACCACGAGGATGACCGTGGATACAGGCAGCGCCACCCCAAAGAGACTCTTGGACACTCCACTGATGACGATGGAGAGACCAGAGATGGTACCGATGATCAGTTTGCTTGGCACCAGGAAGTAATAGACCGCGCAAGCGGTAATCATCATACCGACGGTCATAATCAGCAACTCAACCCAGAACTTTTTGGTTTTAAGTACGTTAAGAATGTTTTTCATATTCAGATAATGTTAGTATTTCAAGTGTTTTTTTCAGTGTGCAAAGATAATATTATTTTTGGGTGGCCCCTTTTTGTATTTTTGCGTCATTATAAAAAAAGAGAGCATGCAGTCACAGCGTTTTTGGACGAGAGCATATCAACGTTACATAGGCAAGATGATTGGCGTATGCTGTCGCTATGTAGGTGATCGAGCATTGGCGGAGGACCTGGCGCACGACGCCTTCCTCAAGGCCATTGAGAAATCGGGAAGTTTTCATCGGCTCGGCAGTTTTGAGGGATGGCTGATGCGCGTGAATCTGAACAACACCCTCGACTATCTGCGACGGCAACCGCAATTTCTGTCGATTGAAAATATCGACGTGGAGGATAGCTGGGAAGAGACCGGCGCTCAAGATGATTTTGCTCTAAGAGTGGATGATTGTACAGAGGAGGAGATTTTGTCGGCTATCGGCAGGCTCCCCGACAAACAGCGCGCGGTATTCAACCTATATGTCTTCGAGGGTCAGAAGCATACAGACATCGCTGAGACATTGCAGATTGGGGTGCGCAGTTCCAAGCGCTATCTGGCGGAGGCACGGGCGCAGTTGCAGCATACATTGACAAACAAACACGAACATAAAAAATCAGGCATTATGGTCCTCTTATCATTGATTTCATTGCGGGGACACGCTATCGACCGTCTCTGCCGGGCCAAATTGGGACATTTGACGCTGGCACCCACTGCGCCCTCGCCTCTCGGCGCTCTGAACTGGGCCGCCGCCCCGAAGCCGTCGGTCTGGCTGACGCTCTCCGCCGCGAAAGCTCCAGCCATCGCCGGCATGACAGGCGTGGGAGTGGCGGCAGCCGTGGCCGGTTCCATGGCCGTTTGGCAGGCGTCACCCGCCGATGCTCCATCACCTGCCAACACCACACCTCCTCCCACATCGCAAACGATTGCCCTGCCCGACACCACCATAGAGGCACAACTCTCGCTTTCAGACACGGACACGAACACCATACCATCCGATAACACAGCGATCAATCCTGTAGAAACGCCATGCATGGCTTCTCTAGCCGACCCCGGCATGGTCATCCAACCTAAACCAACCGACCCACCATTGCCCAAAGCATCCCAAAACACCACCACTACACCATCTAACAATCATAGTCTGAAAAAAATCCAGCGCCACGGCTATTTCGGGTTGGCCGATGAGCAGGGAAACGTGGTGGTAAGTCCGAAGTATTCCCTCATTCATCCGTATGACGAGTACCGGAGCGGATGGGCAATGGTGGAACTGTTCGGTTTCAAGGGGTTTATCGACAGCAATGGTCGGGAGGTCGTACACCCCCAATATGACGAAATCGGCAAATTCGGTTTCTACCAAGACGGAAGGGCATTGGTAAGAAAGGGCAATTTCTACGGCTTCATCGACTTAACTGGCAAAGAGGTGGTGCCCGTGACAAAGAAAAAGAAGGAGATAACCATTGGCTATTAGCTATTAGCCATTAGCTGTTGGCTATACATTATTGATCATCATAAAAACCAAAACAATGAAAAAAATAGGCTTTATCATCATGATTCTTCTATCTGTTGGCTCCCTAAGTGCTCAAAAGCGCATTGTGGCCAGCGGCAATGCCGTCACCAAGGAGTTTATTCACAAACCTTTTACAGCTGTGGATGTCAACTTCATCGGGAATGTGGTTGTCCGGTATGGAAACCAGCACAAAACCGAAATCACGGCGGATGACAATATTATAGAGCATGTCAAAATACAAGTGACGGAGGGAAAACTATCCATCTGTATGGATGACAATATCTCGTATGAGAAGGCAATCCTACGGGTGGACATTACCACACCCCATCTGAAGGAATTGGCCATGCGTGGAACGTGCGACGTGCGGATAGAGTCGCGCACCGAACCGCAGCTCACCATCAGCAAGTCGGGTACCGGCGACTGCATCGTCAACTGCGTCAAGGTTGAAAACTCGATGGAGATCCACAGCAATGGCACGGGTGATGTTATCATTCCGACAGACGGTCCGCTCAAAGCAAAGTCGCTGCTTATCGAGAATTCCGGCGTGGGAGATATTACCATCAACGCCAGTTCCATTAACGAATCCCTGACAATCAGCAATTTGGGTACAAGTGACGTCAAGGTCAACCTGATGGGTATTCCCACAGAAGATATCACGCTGCAAAACAAGGGCACGGGCGATATCAGAATTCAAAACATGTTGGGAAAGAGTGTGAAGGTGAAGAATCTGGGCACTGGCGATGTGGTACTGAACGGCAAGGCTACGTCACACAGGCTGGTCAACAGTGGTAGCGGCCTCATTAACGCGCTGTCCTTGAAAGCAGAGACCTCGCATATCACCAACTACGGTGTGGGCGGCGTGAAGGCAACCGTAACGGGCACTGCCTACGTCAACAATCAATCCCACGTGGGAAAAGTAAATATCAGCGGAGGTGGCAAGGTGGTGTGGGAGTAATCATGAATTAGGGTTCAAACAGTTCATCCACCGTCTATAAGCATCGGCATAGCATTCTTTTTTGTCAATATCAGGCTCCACAATGGCCATTTTGCGCAATGGGGCAAAGGCCTCGGCGGGAGAATGGTAATAGCCACATCCTAACGCGGCCCCGATGGCGGCGCCTACCGACCCGTTGGTGTCATAGAGTTCTATCGTGGCATCGGCTATGGTAGCCAAGGTTGTACGGAAGATAGGGCTCAGGAACATATTGGCATGGCCCGCGCGGATGATACGGGTGTTCATGCCGGTGTCGTGCATGATGTCCATCCCATACTTGAACGAGAAGGCCACGCCCTCCTGTGCGGCACGCGCCAAGGTGCTGGCATTGTGGTTATTGAAGTTGAGCCCGTGGATAGAGGCTTCCACCTGCCGGTTTTCCAGGATTCGCTCGGCGCCATTGCCAAAGGGCAGCACCGTCACGCCATCGGAGCCTATCGGGGCCTGTGCCGCCAGCTCGTTGAACTGCTCGTAGGAGAGCTCCGGCGCCACCATTCTTTTCATCCAGGCATTCTGAATGCCCACCCCATTGGTGCAGTGCATCACACCCAGGCGGGTGGCAGAAGCACTATGGTTGACATGGGCGAAGATGTTGATCCGGGAGTGTGGGTCCGTGCATACTTGGTCGTTGATGCCATACACCACGCCCGAGGTGCCCGCGGTGGCGGCCACCTCACCTGGATTCAGCACGTTGAGAGACAAGGCATTGTTGGGCTGGTCGCCGGCGCGATAGCACACCGGGGTACCCACTAGCAAACCCAGCTCGGCAGCTGCTTTTTCTGTCAGGAATCCCTGTTCGCCAAAGGTCGGCACAAGTTCGGCCACCATCTCCCCAGGTATGCCAAAGTGCCGCATCAAAGCCCCCGACAAGGCGTTCTCTTGAAAGTCCCACAACATGCCTTCGGAGAGGCCGGGCACCGTGGTGCGCACCTCACCCGTCATGCGCATGGCCAAGTAGTCGCCAGGCAGCATGAACTTGTAGGTTTTGTCAAAAATAGCGGGTTCATGCTCCCGCACCCACGCCAGCTTGGCAGCGGTGAAGTTGCCGGGCGAGTTGAGGAGATGGTGCAGACAATAGTCATGGCCCAGCGTCTCAAACGCCTGCTCCCCGTAGGGAACCGCCCGACTGTCGCACCAGATGATACTGGGACGGAGCACTTGCTGGTCTCTATCCACCAGCACCAGCCCATGCATCTGATAGGTGATGCCGACGGCTTGGATGTCGTGCTTGTCCACTAGTGCCTGACACAAAGCCTCTTGCAAGGCTTGCTTCATATAACTCCACCAGTCCTCAGGAGCCTGTTCGGCCCAGCCGTTGTGCAAGGCCATGATGGGGGCCTCCTGTCGCGGCGCGGAACCGCTGCCGACGACCTGACCGCTATGGCCATCCAAAACGGACACTTTAACAGAGGAACTACCTAAATCTATACCTATAAAAAACATGATAGCGTAATTTAATGAAAATGATTAATATCGGGTACAGTCCTTCACGACAATGCCACTATGGGTAGGGGAAAGCCGTTTAACCTCCACATGCACGGGAATCCGGTCGCGCAGCTCCTTGACATGGCTGATGATGCCTACCCGTTTCCCTTTTCGCTCCTGCAGACGTTCCAGTAGTGTCATGACCATATCCAACTCATTGTCGCTTAGAGAGCCAAAGCCCTCATCAATGAAAAGGGTATCCATAGTGATGCCCTGACGGTTGAGAGAAGCCAGCGCGAGAGCCAGGGACAGGGAGACCAGAAAACTCTCTCCCCCACTCAGTGTGTCCACCGGACTGACCGCATCAGGCTGATTCTGATCGCGCAGGCTGATGGTCAACGTACCCGGAATACACTCCAACTGATAGCGGCCATTCAGGTCTTGGAGATAGACATTGGCGGTCTTCAGCAGACTTTCCAGCAGATAGCTCTGGGCGATATTGCGGAATTTGGCACCATCAGAGCCGCCGAAGCACTCATTGAGCACATGCCATCGGTCCATCAGCTCTTTGAGACGGGCCACCTCATCGAGCACCTCCTGATGACGTTGCCGATCCTCCGTATCGCGATGAAGCTCCGACATCAAGGAGATAGACTTGTTATGCTGATTTTCCAGCTGTTCGCTTTCTATTGTCAGAACCTCCCTAAGTGACTCCATGGTATCCTGCTCATCGAATTCCGGATGGGGAGAATCGTGATGCTCTTGATAGGATTGCTGGCAAGATTTCACGGCTCCAGTCGCCTGAGCATAGTCATCCCGTACCTGTTGGCATTGGCGTCGCTGCACCTCCATGTCGGCCATATGCATCAGTTCCGACAGTCGCTCCTCACCAATCGAAGGATGTTGTTGGCAGAACTGCTGGACCTTTGCTCCCAATTCCTTAATGTCCGCTAGGATGGTCTCCTTCCGTTCTTTCAAAATCCCTGCTTTACGGGAAAAATCAGACCATTGGGCTTCCAGATTTTCTGTGATACATTCGGTTTCTGGCACGGACACTGCATCCCACTCCGGCCAGTTGGCCTCCACATCTTGAAGGGAATGCCCCATGTTCTCTTGAGTAGAGGTGGCAAGTTTCAAGTTGTTTTCCAACGCTATAATATCAGACTGCAGTTTTTGATATGCCTTAGCGTCACGGCCAAGCGTCTCTTGAAAGCCTTGAGGATTCTGCTCCCATCGCTCCTGCCAATTCTCTATTGACATCCATATTTTCACTTTCCCGAGCAATTCTTCAACCACACCGGCACGTTGCTGGATCTGCTCACGTTTTTGGGTGATTTCGTGGGTGCAGTTTTTCAAGTCGGTTTCGGCTTTCAGCGTATTTTGGGCAGCCACGCCCTGAGCCTCCAGCAACTTTGATTCTTCTGTTTTCAAAGTTTTGAGAATCGCATTCTGGCTATCCACGTTTTGTTGGCGCTCAGCAAGCTGTCCCCTACTCTCTTCGAGTTTCTTATCCAGTCCATTCACATCCAGGCTCAACTGGTCAATCGCCGCCTGGGTGGCCTCCCCAAGCACCAGAGACAGGGGTTTGCCTAGCTTTTGGGTGGTCTGCCACTGGGTTTCCAAGGTTTCTTGAGCCTTTGTCAGGGTCTGGTTCAAGGTTGGCAACTCATCCTTATATTTAGCAACATTCTGCTCTGAAGCCTTGATTTCCGCCTGTAACGCCAACAACTCCTTCTCGCATGTCTCCTTATCCTTCAGCAATGGCTCGAGCATCTTCTGAATCTTCTCCTCCGTCAAAAGGCTCTTGATTTCTTGACCACATACCGGGCACTGGTCACCCACCGACAACTGTGCACGCAGGGCGGCGGCATGGTCTCCGATAGACAGCTGCATGGCTTCCAGCAGGCTCTTGGCTTTATCAAAGTTCGCCTGCAAGGTCTTCTCCTTTGGCCTGTCAGCCTCCAATTTCTGGGTTTCGGCAGCCATTGCTTTCGAACATTTGTCAACATTGGCTTGGACAGTATTCCTGTTCGTCAAGGCAGACTCCAGCTTGCCGATACTGATTTTTAACGACGAGAGAGCCTGGAGGCGCACATCAAGGGCAGCTCGCTCCTCTTGCAAGGCTTCAGGCTTCAAACTCTTCAATATCTCCTCCTCTTTCTTGATGGCCTCTTTTTTCTGCTGAAGGTCTCCGGCTATCTTGCGTTCTTCGTACTTGCAAGCATCGAGTTTCTTTTCTTTTTGTGGAATCTCTTCGTTCCGCTGACGGATGGTCTCGTTATCCTTCTTGTCTTGATCGTGGTGACGGGTTATCTCATCCAGACTGCTCTGTATGGCCATGTTCTGTTCATACATCAGGGCATGAGGTTTCTCGGACTCCAGCTGTAGCCGAAGTTTGTCGAGTTCGGCTTGATCGGCTTTCACGGATTGGTCGAACTGTTCTTTGGACTTCATCAAGATGGAATACTGATGGCGGGCATTGGGCTCTTTTTCGGAGATGATGAGTTGCAGCGTCTTTTCTTTTTCCTGCAAAGAAGACAGCTGCGCGCGGGCATCTGCCGACAGGTCATAGTCTTTGACACGCTGTTCCTGGGCCACGAAGTCAGGATTCTCCATTTGGCTCTTGCATCGGGCCAGTTCAAGGTCAGCTTGCTCTTTGGCTTTGAGATTCGCGAGGTCCTTTTCGAGCCACTTCGTTTTTTCTTCAGTGACAAGATGTTGCTTCTTCAGGGTCTCCCAGGCCTCCTGAGTGTATTTCAGTTCCTCTTGTTTGGCAGCACGTTCCTCGTCAGTGAGGAGTTTGATATGCTCAGCCACGACCTTTTCCTTTTCATAGCTGGACTTCACCTCCACGAAGCGTTGGTATATGGCCATGCCGATCTCGCTGTACCGTTCGGTGCGGGTCATCTTCTCTAGCGTCTCCGCCTTCTGGTTCTCCTTGCTTTTCAGGAACTGGGTGAACTGTCCTTGGGCCAGCATGGTGGTGCGGCAGAACTCGTCAAAGTCGAGGCCGACTGCCTTTTGGATCAGGTCGTCCATCTGTTTGCTATCCACGGGCAGGTCGTCCACCATCAGGGAACGCTTCACCTTGTCGAGGGTATGGTTACGGGTACGGCGGGCATACCAGCCAGCCTGATAGGTTTTCCCGTCATTTCCCTCAAAGACCAACTCTACAGATGCTTCGACACTCCCGCGGCGCATCAGGTTACGGGGATCCTGGGCCGTAACATTGTCGATTCCGTAATCCATCTTGCCGCCAACCGCCTGCTGCAGACGAGGCGTCTTGTTGTACAAAGCCAGGCAGACCGCATCCAGGATAGAGCTCTTGCCACTTCCCGTGTCGCCACAGATGAGGAACAGTTGCGCCGTGGACAAGGGTCCGTTGCAAAAGTCCAACTCGGCATTTTCCAGGGAGGCGATATTGTGGATTTTAAGATTTCTTAACTTCATCACTTCGGTTTTAGGGGATGGGCATTTTACGCCTCACGACATTGATTTACAACCTCTTCCAGCATTTCACGCTGTTGGTCGGCAAGTGTGACTTTGAATTTTTTAAGATAGAAGAAGTCGGCCAACGTCAGCGGGTCGGGCATATTGTCGGCATTGACCATCAGCGACTCCTCCTCCGTGCCCTCATTTTTCTCGACAATGGAGGTCTTGACACAGCAGTAGCGGGCCTGTTTCCCTTGTAACGTCTGGAGGATCTGTTCCACATAGTTATAGGGCAGTGGAGCATCGTACAGGACATTGAGGCGGATATAGGCGGGCTTGCCGGCGGGGAATTCGGCAAGTTCGCGGAGGGCCTCCTCAAAGGGCAGGGGCTTATCGGGGATGGTGAGCAGGGGACGGGGGTTGCGGATGTCCACCTCCCGGATGACGGGTTGCTCGCCAGGGTTGAGGGTCACGATGGTGACGCCATGATGGCCGTTCTCGTCGAAGGAGATGGCCAGCGGGGTGCCGCAATAGCGCGCCACCGGCCCCTCGCCCGTGAAGGTCTTGGCATTATGGATATGCCCGAGGGCCAGGTAATCGTAGCCGCGGCCTAACGTCGCCTGGTCCACGGTCTCGATGTTGCCGACGCTCTGGGCGAAGGTGTGTCCCGCGAAGTTGCTGCCCGTGAGCGACAGATGAGCCGTGAGCACTACGGGCAGGCCGTCAGGGTTGTGGCGGGCGGTCTCGTCCAACAGGCGCTGGAAGAAAGCACGCTGCCGCTCCTCCTTGGTCTGCGCCTCCCCCAGCTGCGGGTAGCCGTGCTCATAGATGTGGGGGACGGCGATGATGAAGCCTGTCGCATGGCCGGTGTTGTCGTGGACCTCCACAATGTGGCGATCGAAGTTCACAGAACCATCCTCCAGCCGTTCCACCTGCCCGACAACCTTCACCTGCAGACGGTCCCACAGCATACCCTCCACTTCCAACGCCGCCTTGCCATCGTGGTTGCCAGCCATGACGATGATCTGCACATCCGGACATTGGTCGCGAAGAGCCAACAAAGCCTTCACATAGAGCTGTCGCGCTTCCGCTGACGGTGCCACCCGGTCGAAGACATCCCCGCAGACCACCATCGCGTCAGGCTTCTCCTCAGCCATTATGCGGGTCAGTTGCTGCAAGAAAGACCGATGCTCGTCAATCCGGTCGTATTCGTAAAGCTGATGCCCTAAGTGCCAGTCACTTGTATGCAGAATCTTCATAACTGATTATTATTATATCGAAATGGCAAATGTAAGAAAAATATGTATCTTTGCAGCATCATTCAAAACTAATTTGCAATGAAAAAGAATATTTTTCATCTCTTGGCATTGGCAGTGATGCTGTCGATGGCCTTAGGATTGTCGGCCCAGGAGGAGTCCGACACACTGGAGGCTGGCCCTGTTGAGAGCCGGCACGATCCCGCCTGGAAGACCATACTTCCCCGGCACGAATTCCAGTTCAACATCGGGGATCCCGTCTTGTTGGTCAACAACAGCGTGCTGGGCTATCATAACCATTCGAACGGCATTTTCAATAACTGGGGTTGGTCTTTCAACGCTTCCAGCGCCTCAACCTGGCCCCAACCGCTAGGCGACTATGCCATCACCCGTTATGTGCCCTTCTTCTCCTTCAGCTACCACTATCGTGTGGCCAAGTGGTTCTGGGTGGGTGGACTCGCCACGATCTCCGGCATCCACAACACCTGGCGCGACAGAGTCACCGACAAGATCACCGGGCATGGCAACGAGATTCTGTTCTCCTTGATGCCAGACCTGCGCTTCTCCTATTTGAACAAAAAACATGTAACCCTCTATTCCGGCATCGGCGCCGGGTGGAGGGTATACCATCTCAAAGATCCAAAAATCTCTTTGGGCTTAGAAAACGGCTACACTTACAACAGGACAAGCCTAAGCTATGCCTTCCATCTGACCCTCTTCGGCGTGAAGGCCGGTGGTCGGAACTGGTTTGGCGACCTGGAGCTGGGCATCGGGTACAAAGGCTTTGTTTCGGCAGGCTTCGGCTATGAATTTTAGTATAACAGCAAAAAATGTCAACAATGAAAAGACTAATCAAAAGCAGCTTTTGCATCATCCTTGTAATGATTGCCTCCTCGTGTGAGATTGGGGACGGCGAGATGGGGAAGACCCGGTTGGGAAAACAGATATTTGACGGCTGGGGAATCGACATGTACTGTCTCTTCGGCAATGTTATAGACCCAGCCCTGCACTTCAACCAATACCTGGAGGCTCCCGAGCCTGGCAGGGAAGAGGTGCTGAACCAGTACTTCCAGAATTTGACCTTTACGGAAATTGATGATCGCCACTGGATGTTCTCCCAGGAGCAATCCAATGCCAAAATATATTTTGAAATGGTCTCCGGCAACAACTTGAACGAAGAGGGCGCCATCATGCGCATCTACAACATTGGATCACAGATTCCCGAAACGGTACGAGGAGTTGTTTTCTTCTTGGAAAATGTCGGCGACAGCCAATGGCGGCTCTTGAACAACAACAACTTCGACATGACCTTCCATTTCCTCAACGAGACGCTCCCTTCAGGTTTGAAGGATGCAGACTTCACGCTTTCCGGAAGTGGCTTTTTCAAGCATCAAGATTATGCTTCCACCATTCTGGACTTCGAAATCCTCTCGGACATGGCAGTTTCCTATTCTAACAACCATCTGTATTCTTCATGGTCATGGGGTTCCTCAGTCCCTGTCGTTTGGGAACGAGGAACGGTGACGTTGACAGCCAAAGACCCATCAACCGGAGACAGCAACACCGTCAAAGCCACCATTATGGAGAACCTGAAGGTAAATATCACCATTGGAGGCATCACCCAGGAGTGGAGCCAGTTCAACATGTTCTTTTAAGAGGGGAAAAATTGTTTTGGCAATTAAGGATTTTTAATATTTTTGCGCCCCTGTCCAGGGCAATCCGAGCAGGCTCTATCATTCAAGATAACTAACTTAAAATCTTTAAGATATGAAAAGAAATTGTTTGAAATTATTTGTGGCTTTATGCGCCGTTTTCTGTCTTAGTGCCACCACCCTGTCGGGTCAGGAGCAACCTGTGAAGAAGATCCAATACAACTTCATCAATGAGTATGGTGGATTCTTTGGCAAGAATGCTGGTTTCACCGGAGTCTTTGTGAATGGCATCGCCATCAACCAAATAGATGCTATCGGTATCGGCGTCGGCTATGGCCTGAATTCTGCCACCTTCCAGGAGTTACCGCTTTTCATCAACTACCGTCACTATTTTGACCGTGGCCGCAGACTGATGCCTTGCATCAACATCGCCCTCGGTGCCGCTTTCCATTTCTGGGAAGACGAGATTGCCATTCTGAACGAACACGGTTGGTATGATTATAATTATGAAAACAGACATGGCGTGGGCTTATACTCCACCATCGCTGGCGGTTTCAAGGTCAAGGCCTTCTCTTTCACGGGCGGCTTCTTCTTCAGAACTTTCCCGTCTGACGACTCCTTCAACGGTGGTATTGAGGTGAAAGTCGGCTACACATTCTAAGCCCTCCTCCAACCCAAAAAGAAAGGGTGACCGATGGATATCGGCCACCCTTTTTGGTATCATAACAGACTGATTAGTCGAGATCCTCCGGGAAAGCGGCCGGAGCAGGTCCCAGGTCAGCTGAGTCGTTGTCGGCTACATTGGTGATGCGTTGGAGAGAAGCGATCAGCGAGCCGATCATCTTGGTCAACTCCACCAGTTTATCCCGGGAGAATTCATAATTATCCTCCGGCAGCAAGGCAACCTTTTTAGCTATTTCAGTATAGACGACACACTCACGGACAGCACTCTTAGCCATCTTGAGATAATAGAGGAACTGAGCCTTGTTGCGTGAGGAGCCTTCAGCCGTGTTCAATGCAATGGCATGGGCGGATTTCAGGAAAGATTTAACCAGAAACTTTTGATTTCCGTTCGCAAGTTCCACATCCAACACTTGATACAGCCAGGAGATATAGTCCATCGCCTTGGCATAGATTCTCAAATCTTCAAAACGGAAGAAAGGGGCATTATTTTCTAGATCATTCATAATAATAGTAAGTTTTGCGTTTTACGGTCACAAAAATATAATTTTTACAAAACATTGCACCTGAAAACAAAAAAAATTTACATTTTTTCACTAAATTTCTTAAAATAACTGACTATCAAACCATTACATAGGTAGCTAAAGCCTCAAAAAGGGTCGTTGAAAAAATAATCCTGCCTCATGAGAGAGAAAAATAAAATTTGAAAAGGGCATTTTTCGCATAATTGCCGACTTTTTTTGTATTTTTGCCTTTTCTTATCTTGTATAAGATGCAAAAACCACTGGCAGAGATATTACGACCGCATTCGCTTGACCAATACGTTGGTCAGGAGCACCTGATGGGCAAAGGCGCGGTCTTGCGCAATGCCATTGAGCAGCGTAATATCCAGTCGATGATCTTTTGGGGTCCGCCGGGTGTCGGCAAGACTACCTTGGCCTTGCTCATCGCCGAGCTGGTGGATGCTGACTTTTTCCTGCTTAGCGCCATCAACAGTGGAGTCAAGGACATCCGCGATGTGATCGAGAAAGCCAAGAAGTCGGAGAAGAAGTCGCTGTTGTTCATCGATGAGATCCATCGTTTTTCCAAGTCGCAGCAGGACTCTCTGCTGGGAGCTGTGGAGCAGGGCATCATCACCCTCATCGGTGCCACCACCGAGAACCCCTCCTTTGAGGTCATCTCCCCCCTGCTCTCCCGCTGTCAGGTCTATGTATTGAAGAGTCTTTCGCGCGAGAATCTGGAGACCATCTTGGGCACGGCAGTCGCTTATCTGTCGGAGCAGATGAGTTGCAAAATAGAGATTGAGGACACGGAAGCCTTGTTGCGCATCTCGGGCGGCGATGCCCGCAAGTTGCTGAACGCCATAGAGCTGGTTGCATGGATGACCAAGCCGGTAGATGGCGTGATCCACGTCACCCACCAGCAGGTGGTGCATGTCATCCAGCAGAATCTGGCCTTATACGACAAGAAGGGGGAGCAGCATTACGACATCATCTCGGCCTTCATCAAGTCGATGCGGGGCAGCGATCCCAATGCGGCGGTCTATTGGATGGCGCGCATGCTGATTGGCGGGGAGGATCCGCTCTTCATCGCCCGCCGGATGGTCATCTTAGCCTCCGAGGACATAGGCAACGCCAATCCCAACGCCCTGTTGTTGGCCAACAACTGTTTCCAGGCGGTGAATGTCATCGGCATGCCGGAAGCGCGCATCCCCTTGGCGCAGACAGCCATCTACCTGGCCTCTTCGCCCAAGAGCAACGCCTCCTACATGGCTATTGAGAGAGCCTATTCGCTGGTCAAGCAGACGGGCGACCTGCCTGTGCCGCTGCATATCCGCAATGCCCCCACCAAGCTGATGAAGGAGCTGGGCTACCACAAGAACTACCAGTATGCCCACGACTTTGAGCATAACTTTGTCAACCAGGAGTTCCTGCCCGATGCTATCAGCGGGACACCATTATATGAGCCGCAGAACAACCCTCGCGAGAACGAGTTGCGACGGTATCTGAAACAATGCTGGAAGGAGAAATACCACTATGTGATGCTCTTGCTGGTAGCGCTCGGTTTTTTTTTTAGTTTGAACAGGGCGTCAGCGCAAAACTACCACTTCAGCCAATATTACACACAGCCCGCAGCCATGAACCCAGCACTGACGGGTGCCTACGATGGCATCATCCGGGCAGGCCTGACGCAACGTACCCAATGGCTTTCCGTGACCGTTCCCTATCTGACCTTCGGTGCCAGCGTGGACGGCGCCATCTACCGAAACAACCGCAAGCAGACACTCATCGGTGCCGGATTGTCTTTCAATGGTGACAAGGCCGGCGATCTCAACTACACCTCCCTGCAGGCCGTAGGGTCGGTGTCGCTGATCCGGTACATCGGTCGCCGCAACCGGCATAAGCTCGGATTGGGCTTCTATGGGGGAATCATCAACAACGCCTACAACCAATATGCCGCCCGGATGGACGAGCAATACCAGCACGGCTACTATGACCCCACCATCCCGATACACGACCTCTTCGACAACACCCGACAGCTCTTCTTCGACTGTGGCATCGGCGCATTCTGGAGCTTCTCGCCCAACAAGACCGACAACTATCAAGCAGGCATGAGCGTGTCGCACCTCAACCAACCCAAGGAGGTCTTCCAGAACGGATTTCTGCAGTTGCCGCTGCGATGGACCACGCACGCGCTGGCACGCATCAGCCTCAGCAGCAACCTGGCTTTGGAGCCGAGCCTTTACATGTCGTGGCAACGCCGGTTCAGCGAGTACACCTTCGGCACCAACATCGAATACTTCCAGAAGAAGAACAGCTACACCACCCTTTTCTCCTTGGGCGGCGGCATCTTCTACCGCTGGAACGATGCTTTGATTCTGGATGGCTTCTTCGACTGGCAGAACCTCCGCATCGGCATCAGCTATGATGTCAATGTCTCCCGATTCTTCACCGCCACCAGCGGCAGGGGTGCCCTGGAGGTCTCCATCACCTATATCTTCCGCAAGAAACGGATCACCCGCATTGGCAAAGAGCCATGTCCTTATGACCTGATGTAATGAAACGACCCCTGTTGCTCATATTAACTCTTCTGACTACCCTCGCCATGCAGGCGCAGCCTCTGACGGACGCCCAGCGTCGGGCACAACAGCGTTACATTGCCCATGACACATTGCCCGTCGCCATCGAGCGCCTGCCCTCCCGCATCAACTCCCACTTCTCGGAATACGCCTCCCACCTTGCCCCGGACTCCACTTTCTACTTCACCTCCATGCGGGCCGACATGGAGGAAGACTACGACCGCTTCTTCGAAACGAGCTGGTACTGCTACCTTTATAAGAGCCGGCTTCTACCCGAGGACCGCTATGAGAAGCCCGAAGCCTTCCCTCCCATCATCAACAATCCCAAGATGTTCAACAGCAACTTCTGCTTCAACGCCCAGCACGACCGGCTCATCTTCACCCGCTGCACCAAGAGCGGAGACGGGGAGCTCCAGTGTTCCCTATGGCAGTCGGAACTGGGCAAAAAAGGCTGGGGAAAGCCCAAGTTGCTGCCCAAGGCCATCAATGCCCCCAACTCCAGCAATATGCAGCCTTGTCTGGTGGAGAACGAAAAGTACACTGCGCTTTACTTCGTCTCCAACCGCGAACACGGGGCTGGAGGACTGGACATCTGGTATTCCATCGTCAAGGATGGCGACTACAATGCACCCATCAACGCGGGGCGCGTCATCAACACCGAAGGCAATGAGGTGACACCCTTCTATTGCCCCGATGAAGAACGGCTGTATTTTAGCTCCGACGAGCATCTGGGCATTGGGGGATACGACATCTTCTACAGCTCCGGGGCTCTCAGCCAGTGGGGAGAGGTCACCAACATGGGCGTGCCCTTCAACTCCAGCTATCACGACTACTACTATACCATGAGCCCAGACTTGCGCAGTGGCTATCTCTCCTCCAATCGTCCCAACGACTACACCGGTGAGCGAGACACCTGCTGCAACGACCTGTATCATTTCGTCTGGATAGAAGACACCGTTCCTGTGGTGCAGAAACCCGACTCCTCCTTGGCGGAAAAGATCGCCTCGGTATTGCCCATCACCCTCTATTTTCAGAATGACTACCCCGACCCGCGCAGCACGAGCGACACCACGGATGTGCACTACGCCATGCTCTACAGACAATATGTGGCAGAGATGGAGCACTATGTGGAGGGCGCAGTGGAAGGATTGCACGGCGACACTCTGCAGCAGGTTCGCGAAGAGATCTCAGCCTTCATGCGCGACTCGGTGGCCACGGGCTATGCGCGACTCATCTTGCTAACCCAGTACCTGAAGGAGGCGTTGGAGCATGGCGACACCGTGGCAGTCAAGATCAGCGGGTACGCCTCGCCCCTGCACCATAGTGACTACAACCGGCATCTCTCCAGTCGTCGTATCGTCAGTCTGCTCAACTACCTCTATCAGGTAGAAGGGGGATACTTTGAGCCCTATCTGAATGGCCAAAAGGCGGGGCTCTCCATCACCACCGACCCACAGGGAGCCGTATTGCATTCCTTCAGCACCTCCGCCTCCAGCGAGACGGTCTTCGGGGTACAGGCTGCGAAGGACAGGAAGATTGTGATCAGCGAGCAGTGAGAAATTGTCAGTTAGGAGTTAGAAGTAAAGTTCATAGTCATAGTTCATAGTTCAAAGTCATAGTCATAGTTCAAAACATGAAAAAGTTACTCTATTGGATTCAGAATGCACGGGCTTACGCTCTTCCGCAGAGCGTGTTACCCGCCATTGTCGCTTTTTGTCTGCCCATCGGTGCGGAAGGCTACTCGGTGGCCTTGGGCCTGCTGGCGATACTCATCGTGGCCATCGCCCACCTGTCGATGAACCTTTTTGACGACTATTTCGACTTCCAAACCCGGGGCAACGAGATCCGGAAGGAGTTGGAGCAGCAGGGCGAGCGCGCCCGCATTGCCAAGAGTCCCTATCTGGTCTCGGGCGAAGCGACACCGCGGCAGCTTTTCCTGGTGGCCTCTCTCTTCGCGCTGACGGCCTTGGCATTGGGCATGATCATCGTCTGGCAACGCGGCCCCGTTCCGCTCTACATCGCCGGAGGCGCCGGCTTCCTCGGCTACTTCTACTCCGGGCGGCCCCTGCGCCTTTCCTATCATGGATTGGGAGAGCTGATCATCGGGGTGGTCTTCGGTCCGCTGCTCATGTGCGGCGTTTTCTATTCGGCTGTCGGCCATCTTAACAGCGAGATCCTCTACCTCTCCTGCGCCATCGGACTGTTGGTCATCAACATCCTCTTCACCCACTCTATCCTGGATTACAAACCCGACATCGCCAACGGCAAACGGACACTGGCGGCTGTCTTGCAACGCCCGGCCCTGAACCTGACGGCCTGCGCCCTCTTCAACTTCCTGCCCTATCTGCTCATCCTTTTGGCTGTCGCCACCCACGCGATGGCACCGCTCTTCCTGATCACACTCCTGCTGACACCCCTGTCGGTCAACCTCTTCTACCTGATGATCCAGTTCTGCCATCATCCTGAGAAGGAGTTCCCCCGCAAATGGTGGTTCGGGCCTATCGAGCATTGGGATCAGATCCAAGAGGCCGGACTCGGATGGTTCGCGATTCGCTGGTTCTACGCCCGCAACATCCTGCAATGGTTCAGCCTTATGGTCATCGTCTGTTCCATCATCTCATAAAAAGGCACTCCCGTCTAAAATTTTTTATACTTTTGCCGCCACTTTTTCACCACCCATAAAAGCTGTATCGTATGCTACAACCAGACAACTCATTCGTCAAAACTTTTGAAATAGGCTCTCATATTGCAGACTTCAACCGGGAGTTGCTGCCCAACCATCTCTTCAACCTCTTGCAGGAGACCGCGGTGAGTCACTCCGAAGTCTTGGGAGTAGGCTGGGATGCACTCCATGCCCAAGGACTTTTCTGGGCCTTGTCAAAGATAGATGTGGAGATTCTCCGGATGCCGAAGTGGTTGGAGCGCATCAAAATCATCACCTGGAGTAAGGAGTATCACCTGCTGGTGCAGCCCCGTGATTTCTTTGTGGAGACCGAACATGGGGAACTGCTGGCCCGCGCCACCTCCAATTGGGCACTGGTGGATCTGGAAGGGAAACCGCATTTGATTGAAGAGGTCAAAGGAGGACTTCGGCACCGACTGGGATGCGATGCTTTAGAGAAACCGGCCTCCCGCCTGCGCAAAGTGACGGAGGGTAAATGGTCGGAGGTGCACCCCGTGCTCTACTCCCATCTGGACCTCAACCAGCATGTGAATAACACGGCCTACATTGCTTGGGCCATGGACAATTTCGACTATGCGTTTCATCGCCAGCATCGTGTCAAGTTTATCTCCATCAACTACTTGGTTCAAACACTTCCTGACGACCACTATCACATCCTGCAACAAGAGACTGAGCCCAATCATTTTGTAGCTTCCATTTTTGAAGCTGACAAAGGTACTGAGTTGTGCCGTGTGGCGACCCTGTGGGATTAAGAAAAGATCCTTATTTCGCGTTGGGGTTATGTTTTTCCCAGAACTCTGCCCCCTCGATATCCAGTTTTTTCGGGTCGAAGCGCGGTTCTTCGCCCTTTTTCTTGGCCTGTTCATAATCGCGGAGGGCCCTTAACGCTTTGGGGGAGAGCAAGAGGATGGCAATGAGATTGATCCAGGCCATGGTGCCCACGCCAATGTCGCCCAATGTCCAAGTGACGCCGCTCGTGGTAAGAGAGCCGACAAACACAGTGAAAATCGTACAGACACGCAATATCCAAATCGCAATCTTTTCGCTACGGTCATCACCGAAAGCCAGGTCGGCACGCTCCATGGCCGCTGCGGTCTTGTCGAGAGTCTCTTGGTCGCGGCCCCTTTCGCGCATACGACGCAACTGCCATCTGCGGAAACGGCTGAAAAGATAGACGAGGTTGGTCTCGGCATAGTAATAATAGGCCATGATGGTCGTGAAGGCGAAGAAGAAGAGGGCGATGGAGACGATATCGCCAGCGGCGCGGTGGCCGATGATGGTGCCGATGGCGCTGATGGTGTAGAAGACACCCGGCTCACCCGACGGCGCTCCGGAGTTCTGCTGTAGGTAGGTCACCACGGCCTCACCGGAGGAGGTCACCTGCACACTGTCGAGGATGTTGTACGTCTGGCAGGCGAGGATCATCAGGGCGGTGGCGGTGCACACCAGCAGGGTGTCGATATAGACGGAGAAGGCCTGCACAAGGCCCTGCTTGACGGGATGGCTCACCTTGGCGGCGGCTGCCACGATGGGTCCGGTGCCCTGGCCGGCCTCGTTGGAATAGATGCCACGTTTCACGCCCCAGGAGATGGTGCTGCCGAGGATAGCGGAGCCCAGCGGTCCCGCGCCCACCGCTCCCCGTAGCATGTCGAGAAAGACGCCCGGCACCAGCTTATAGTGGACGACGAGCACCACGATGGCGAGCAGGATGTAAAGGATGGCCATGAAGGGAGCAACGATCTGCGCCACATTGGCAATGCGCTTCACCCCACCGATGATGACCAGCGCGATGAGCAGCGCCACGCCCAACCCAACCATCCAGGGGGCGATGCCAAAAGACTGCGACATGGACAAGGCGATGCCGTTGCACTGCACCGGCGGCAGAAAGAACCCGCAGGCGATAGCCGTGATGACGGCGAACACACAGCCGAAGAAGGTACTGTGCAAGCCCTTCTCGATGTAGTAGGCCGGACCACCGCGATACTGGCCATGGTGGTTCTCCTTGAAGATCTGGGCGAGCGTGGCCTCTACGAATGCGCTACCCGCCCCGAAGAAGGCGATGACCCACATCCAGACGATAGCGCCTGGGCCGCCGAAGCCGATGGCCGTGGCCACCCCCACGATGTTGCCCGTGCCCACGCGCCCAGACAAGGCCATGGCAAAAGCCTGGAAGGAGGTGATGCCCGTCTTCTGGGTCTTGTCGGTGCTGAACAGCAGGCGACACATCTCGCCAAGACGGCGCACCTGTACAAAACGGGTGCGCAAGGAGAAGTAGAGCGCCGATAGCAGGCACAAGCCTACCAGCGCCGGGCTCCACACCCAACCGTATATCGTCTCAATGACCGTTGTAATACGCGACACATCCAGCAAAAGCATAACATCATACTTTACGGCAGAACACTATAAGGGCAGTACAGACTGACTATCTTTGCATCTGCATTTTTGCAGGTGCAAAGATAGTCAATTTTGACAATTATCCAAAAGGATGTTCGGAAGGTTTGACATTCACCAAGCAACGAAGCACGTCTTCCCTGCGCTATGCCAGCCTATTCCGACATCGGCATGTTGGTGGTCTGCCAGGGTGTATGAAGGAAAATCACTCCGCCAATTTAATGAGGGGTTCGCCAAGAGCGACAGATATTTGCGAAAGGGTTCGCAATGTAAAATTCGGGAATCCTGTAATCCAACGAGATACCACAGCTTCGTTTTTCCCTAACTTACGGGCAAGATCCCGCTGAGACATATGCTTATCCTTAAGAATCTTATCTATTCGTGCGATAATGTCTGCCGACAGTTGCATTTCTGTCATAATCTCAGGGGAAACCTGTTCCACTTTTGACTTAAACCATTCTTGTTTGTTGCTCATATCTCGAAAGTAATCTGATCTGCACACCGAAGTTCTTTTTCGTTAACACTAATATACCCTTTTTCAATGTTCTCTTTCAAAATCTTTTCAAAACGTTGCAAATCCAGCACATATCCATACAATCTTGGATCATCTTGATATGTTCTGGTGTTTTTGACACCACCATTTCCCAAAATAACAATCTGTTCTGAAATACGAAGACAATACAATCTCAACTTGCTTCCTTCTATCGGGATGGCTTGGACAGCATCATTCACCTTACCTTCCGGGCGGAAAAACCGTTCCAACGCACCTTTGTCCAAAACAACCTGCAATGCCGCAATAATTCTTTGATAATCTGAATTATAATTTGCATTTTGTTCAAATTCCGCCACGAATTTTTCAAATTCAGTAGTGCCGTCTTTTTCGAAGCTAATGGAGTATAGGGTAGCCTTTTCAGATTCTGAGATTTTCTCTAATACAGTCTTCTTTTTCATAACGCGGCAAAAATACAAAATAATTTGATATATATATCAAGTTTCGATTGTTTTTTTTCCTGTTGAACATACTGACACGAAGACGAAAAGACTTGCGACATGGTCTCAGCAACATTGCGCATCCCACTATCCCTATCGCGGCGCGGGTGTCGTGTACGATGATGGTGGATTCGTAACGACTTTTCCCCAGGAAATGAAATATGAGTTGCTTATTAATGAAGGGAGTTATATACATGATGGCACAACAAAGATGAGGCCAACGGCAGAATCAACCGTTTTCATTTAATCTTAGGGGGCTTTAGGGGGGGGGGCACCTGCCCATAGAGCACGCGGGCGGGTAGGCCGACATGCGGTGCGGACGCGGCGTGAATGGCCGGCCTCCAACAGCGGCGTGCAAAGGCGCTTGCGTTTACAAAAATGCATGCCGTCAGAGAATCTTCCCTTTTGAAATAGCTGCATTTTTGTTCCCGTTTACCGCCGCTGTCAGAGGGCGGACAGAGCGGGCGGCATTCATGTCGGCTTGATCTTTTGTAACTTTTCTATCAAGAGAAAAGTTAAAGACTATAATTATTTAAGGGACTGTCACTTGCCACAAAGCACGATGTTCACTCGTCACATAGCACTCTCAAACAAAGAGGTTCTATTTCCACCATCACATTGGTGCCATCAGGTATATAATTACCCCACCAAAAAAATCCCGCCAACCTTGCAACATCATCTGTCTTGGGGTTGGCGGGACAAGGGTAAAGATCAAGCCCTTTCCGTTAGAACTTCAGTCTCAAGCCTCCCAAGAAGTTGATGCCGGCCTGCGGGAAGTAGCTGGCCTCATAGTATTTGTCGGTGGCCATGTAATAATAGGAGTACATCGCCGCATTGTTCTCATATTTCGTGTTGAAGAGATTGTTGACATTGAAGAAGAGTTCCAGATCTCTCAAACATTTGAAGTGGAAAGTATAGGAAAGACGGAGATTGGTGAAGGAGTAGGGCTTCAACATGTAGGTATCATCGCCTGAGTTGTCCAGATATTGCTTGCTGACGAACTTGGTGACGAGGGAGATGTTGAAATTCCGAATCGGCGTGAAGGTGAAGTCATTGCCAATGATGATGCTGGGAGAATAAGCAAGGGGCGTGTTGCCAAGATGCTGCTCCACATAGCCTTCTTCATCCCAATCCTCATTATAATTAGACACATAGTGGACGTAATCCAGCACTCTGTTGAGACTGAAGCTGCCATTGACATGCCAACTGAAGAAACGGACAGGGCGATAGGCTGCGGAGAGCTCGATACCGGCACGGTAGCTCTTGTCCACATTGGTCATAAGCGGATCACCGGTCTGGTCCAGCTCACCGGTACGCACGAGCTGGTCACGGTAGTACATGCCATACAAGGTGGTGTTGAAGAAGAACTTGTCATTGTGCATGGTGTAGCTGAACTCCATGTCGTACAAGGTCTCCGGCTTCGGCTTGCGGTCGTCGGGGGCACCGACGAGGTCGTTACGGGTCGCTTCGCGGTTGGCAGTGGCAAACGAGAGGTCGAAAGAATGTTTCAGCTTGCTCTTGTCCAGATAGTAGTGCAGCGCGATTTTCGGGTTGATGAAGTTCCAGTGGTAGTCCTGCGGGATGGGTGTCAGCTCGTCGTTGACACCATCAATGGTATAATCCACACGGCGGTATTGCAGTTCACCGGTTAAGCTGAAGTTCTTGTAATAGTAGCGCAAGTTGCCAAAGACTTTGGCTTGTAATTTGTTACCTGTGCCACTATACCATTGGTACATGGCTGGACAATCTACTACGCGGTCGGGCTCAACCCAAACGATGTCGCCGTAGTGTTTGCCATTGTAGTTGCTCACATCCACGCCGGCCTTCCAGCGCAAGCCATGGAAGGCTTCGCCTTTAAAACGTTGACTGCCCCAATATTCCGCCAAAACGCCATAATAGTAGTTGTCGAGATATTTTTGGGTGACGAGGTCAGCTTTTGTCGCTGTATCATACAAGGTGTTGACCGTGTAGGTGGCGCTGTCAAGTTCATGACCAATAATATGGATGAGGCCTTCCAAGCCGTATCTGTTAACCGTCTTGTCGTCTTTATATTGCTCATAATAACCGACTCCGCGCGTCAGGTAGGGCATTACCCGTACACTATGCCATTGTTCGCCTAAATTCCGCATCCATCTTTTCTGATACTCCAGCTGATAGAAAGTCTGGGTGTAATGGTCAAAGGAATTCTCGTAATAATGGCGCACCCCATTGTCATCATAGTACTCGCCGCAGGAGTTATAGGTACGGTTGGTCTCCAGCATGTCGTAAGGCACACCATTCCAGGCGAGGCCGGTGTGCTCGGTACCATAGAGCATGTGGAAACTCAACGTACCATAATTTTTGTTCTTTTTGAAGTTGCGAAGATCATACTGGGCGGTCAAGAAGCCAGAGTTGAGGCGCACGCCGGAGAAGTCAATATAGCCGTCGCTGCGGATATCGGAGAAAGAGGCCAACATAGAGAAGCGCTTGCCGATGAGGCCGGTACCGGCACTAACCATGTTGTGGAATGTTTTGAAGGAGCCGTAGGAACTGCGCACCTCCGCAAAGGGTTTGTCGGGTATCTGTCTGGTGACAAAATCCACACGGGCACCGTATGAGGTGCTACCATCGGTGGTGTTGGCGCCGCTCTGCACACTCACATGCTCGATGAAAGCTCCCATGTCGGGCAGGTTCACCAGCCAGGAGCCCTGCGACTCGGCATTGTTGATGGTGACTCCGTTGAGGGTGGTGTTGATACGAGTCTGGTCGATGCCACGGATAAAGAGGTAGGTGGCGCCGAGGCCGTTACCCGACTCTGAGGTGGTGACCACAGAAGGCATCATCTCCAACAGGTTGTTGACACTTCCATTACCCTGTTGAGCCCGGATTTGGGGCATTGACATGGTCGTGACATTCGCGAAGGTCTGCACCGTAGGTTTGGTAAAGCGGATCGTCACCTCGTCAAGTTCGCCGTGTTGTGTCGTATCCAGCACCTGGGCGAACAGTCCTGCCGGAAGAACCAGCAACAGGAAATTGATGATTAAAAATTGAAAATCGAAAATTTTCAACTTACCAAGTACATTTTTTTTCATTGCTCTAACAGTTTTGGTTTTTAAAATGAAACAATACTGAAAGAGGGATAAGAGGACGTTGTTTATCTCCCTACGGCGGCATTATCCGCATCAGGTTCAACGGGTCTGATCTCAGCCTTTCGGCACCCCTTTCAAAACGGCGGCAAAGATAGATAAAATATCGATACGTTAGCTATTGGCCATTAGCCATTAGCTGTTAGCTGCTATGGAAGGCCGAGGATTCGATGGATTTGGAGGGAGAGGCGCCATTGCGGATGGTCAGTCACGGCTTGCACGCAAGCGCGGAGGTTCTGTTCACACAGATCAGGAATGGGTGAATAGCAGGGTTGAAGAAAGCGATGGTGAGCTTGGATATGATCATAGCGTGCCAGGTCCTGGCCTGTATAGACCACCTTGAGCTCATCGCACGTACGAAGCACGCAAGGCTCCGCATCCCCGCCCTCAAAAGCGTCTTTGGGGGACAAGGTGACCCAGTCCACCGCGGCAGGCAACGGGCGTGTGCCGTTGGTCTCCACTGCCACCATCATGCCGGTGTCGCGCTTCAAGAGTGTCACGAGCGCCTCGTCAATGAAGAGGGAAGGCTCCCCGCCCGTCAGGACGAGCAGCGGGGCGCGAGGCAGGGCTCGGACCTCCGCAACAATCTGTTCAGCCGTCATCATCCGTCCATCCCGATGGTCCGTGTCGCAGAAATGGCAACGCAGATTGCATCCACTGAAGCGCACAAAGACGGCCGGCGTGCCGCTATGATAGCCCTCGCCCTGCAACGAGTGAAATATTTCATGGATGCGATACATGCCTAGAAATTCTGTGGTGCGTCGTCCGCTATATAGCAAGCTTTGTTGTCACGCGACTCCCAGACATCAGCCCGGTAGCAGTTGGGCACAGTGTCCACTATCCAGCGGGCAATGTTCTCCGCAGTCGGATTGAACTCCAGAACCTCATTCAAGTTTTTATGATCTATCTTGTTGTGAATAAGACGCTTGATCTCCGTGAAGTCACACACCATACCATTGGCATCCAACTCTTTGGCGCGACAATAGACCTTCACAATCCAATTATGGCCATGCAGATTCTCACACTTGCTCTCATAATCGAGGTAGAGCTGGTGACAAGAAGAGATCTCGAGGGTTTTTCTAACGTAATACATATATAGTTGTCAGTTATCTGTTGTCAGTTATTTTAGGCATCGTACACGGTAGTGTCGTCGATACCGGCGGCGGCGAGGGCCATGCGCCGCTCGCGACAGGTGCCGCACTTGCCGCAGTGGTGCTCTCCACCTTTGTAGCAGGAGTAAGTCTCGGCGTAGTTAAGACCCAGCGCTTTGCCATGGCGGGCGATTTCCACTTTGTCAAGGTGAGTGTAAGGGGCGTATATAGCGATGTTCTCATAGGTGCCTGCCTGCATGGCATCATCCATGGCGTTGATGAAGTTGGGGCGGCAGTCGGGATAGATGGCATGGTCCCCGGCATGGTTGGCGATCATCACGCGTTTCAGCCCATTGCTCTCGGCCACACCGCAAGCCACGGCCAACATGATGCCGTTGCGGAAGGGCACCACCGTGGACTTCATATTCTCATCATTGTAGTTGCCATCCGGAATATCATCGGCCGTCATCAGCAGGGCACTCTTGAAATACTGGTGTATGAAAGCCAACGGAATGGTTATGTGCGGGATATGCAACCGTTGGCAATGGGTAATCGCGCACTGCCGCTCCCGCCCGTTCTGGGTAGATCCATAATCAAAGGTGATAGCCATGGCTATCTCTTCGCGATATTCGTACAACATCGTGGTGGAATCCATACCACCAGAGAGGATAATCACTGCGTCTTTAGCCATCTCCTAACGATTTTGCATCACACTTAACATTCTCTCTCTGACCATAGCTTGATGGTCGGCATCCCCGTAGTTGGCAAAGGGCAGGATGGAGATGCCCCCACGCGGATTGAAGAGTCCCTCCACTTCCAGATACTTGGGATCCATCAACTTGACAAGGTCTTTCATGATGATGTTGACACAATCCTCGTGAAAGTCGCCATGGTTGCGGAAGCTGAAAAGATAGAGTTTCAGGCTCTTGCTCTCCACCATGCGGATGCGGGGAATATAGCGGATGATGAGATGGCCGAAGTCGGGCTGACCAGTCTTGGGGCACAGCGAGGTGAACTCCGGACAGTCCAGCGTGACCAGATATTCATGCTCCGGGTGTTTGTTGTCGAAGGTCTCCAGCACCTCTGGGGTATAGTCATAGGCATAGTGCGTCTGCTGGTTTCCCAACAGCGTGACACCTTTCAGTTCTTCATTGGTTCTTGACATAAACAGTTGATTTAGACATACGAAGGAGGGATTATGGCATCCGTTCCAGTTTCTTGGGATTATCTTTCTTCTTCCATTGGGAGATCTCCTCAAAGTTCAGGGCAAGGTTGACACAATTGGGTGCGGCGCCTGGTGCATATTGCAGGCGGGAAAAACCGAAGCGAAGTCCTTTGATATTCAGCATGAAGCCATAGGAGAAACCGGCCATAGAGTGGCGAGCCAGCACCTTCATCTCCTGATGGATATTGTGGTTATAGGCCAGCTGGATAGAGAAATATTTGGAAGGTTCTATTTCTAATCCGAAGATAATATGGCGGAAGAAATTATCGAAAAATTGGGAAGTTTTGGAAGGATACAGCAGCTCATTGGTGAGGGCATCCGACTCCATGAAGGGATTGTCCGCACCATAATAGTTCATGTTCCAGCGATAGAGGGAGTGAAGAGAGATATGATAGCGGATCGGCACATGGGCAAGTCGTTGCGAGAGGGCAAACTGAAGATCAAAGGGCAAACGTTCCAGGTTACCAGGATAGAAAGGCTTGACCTCCGTACCGATATTTTTAGCTAACAGGGTGAGTGACAAATTCTTCTCCTTATTGAAATAACTGCCGGCCACATCCACTGCCAAGCCGAAGGAGTGGTACATCTCATAGCCACAGTAGACGAGTTTGAGATCGGCACCGATGCTGAAATGCGGAGACAACTCACGACCCCACCCCAGTGTCAGTGCGACATCGTTCACGGAGAAGTCGCCCGTCTCCACTCCGCTTTCGTCTGTGCCGGTAAACTTTCCATAGTTGACGTAGCGGGCTTCTATGGCAAAACTGCCAGCTTTCGGGAAAGTATAGGAATAGAGGGCAGATGCATAGTTGGTATTGGCGAAATAGTTGGTAAAGTCCAATGCCAGCGTGTTGCTGTGCCGCGCCCCAATAAAGGAAGGATTCACCATCAGCAACGTCGGATCATCGTCATAAACAGAAATCAGACCACTACCCAAAGCCGTCACACGGGAGGCATAGCTGTAGCTGAGAAAATTATAGACACTATGGCCGCCCGTCTGCGCAGAAGTCCCGAGAGCCATCAGCAACACATAGAGAAAACAGATTATATGTATTCGTTTTCCTTTCATAAAAAACGTGGCAAAGATAGTAAATATTTTTGTTCCATGACACATCGTATTTCAGCACTTCTAACGGTAAGACTTCACAATTAAGAGACAAGGACACCATCACTACAGAACTTGAGACGATCGCTGGCAATACGAGACTCCCGGAAAGTGAACCGAAACATTTAATATTGAACCACTATTCGCAATCTTACTGTTCACCAATCCCGAAAAAATTGTATCTTTGCCAGTTTTTTGGAAAAATCTATTTATCGATGAAATATACTGAATACAAAGGTCTTAATCTTCCGAAATTAGGGGAAGAGATGCGTAAGTATTGGGAAGACAATGACATCTTCGCCAAGAGTCTATCGACCCGCGAGGGACACAAAAGTTTCGTTTTCTTTGAGGGACCGCCGTCCGCAAACGGCATGCCCGGCATCCACCACGTGATGGCCCGCACCATCAAGGACATCGTCTGCCGCTACCAGACCCTCACCGGCAAGTACGTCGGACGTAAGGGCGGCTGGGACACGCACGGTCTGCCCGTGGAACTCGGCGTGGAGAAAACCCTCGGCATCACCAAGGAGGACATCGGCAAGAAGATCTCCGTGGAGGACTACAACAAGGCCTGCCGCCGCGAGGTGATGAAGTTCAAGGACAAATGGGACGAGCTCACCCGCGAGATGGGTTACTGGGTCGATCTCGAACACCCCTATATCACCTTCGACAACAAGTACATCGAAACCGTATGGTATTTACTGTCAGAACTTTACAAGAAGGGACTGCTCTATAAGGGCTACTCCATCCAGCCCTATTCCCCCGCCGCCGGCACCGGCCTCAGCTCCCACGAGCTCAACCTGCCCGGCTGCTATCGCGATGTGAAAGATTTGACCTGCGTGGCACTGTTCAAGTTAGAAGTTAGCAGTGAGCAGTTAGCAGTTGAGGCGGACGCGAACATTCCCGTGTACGCGATTGCGTGGACGACCACCCCGTGGACGCTGCCGAGCAACACGGCGTTGTGCGTGGGTCCGAATATCGACTACGTGATGCTGAAGACTGTGCATCCGTACAACGAACAGCCCTGCTACATTCTAATGGCCAAAGCGCTGGTTTCCACGATGTTCAAGGAAGCTCCGGAGGTTGTGAAGGAGTTCAAGGGCAAAGACCTCGTGGGCATCTCCTACGAGCAGCTCATCCCGTGGGTGAATCCCGGCGAGGGCGCCTTCCGCATCATCCCCGGCGACTATGTCACCACGGAAGACGGTACCGGCATCGTGCACATCGCTCCGACCTTCGGCGCCGACGACAAGCGCGTGGCCGCCGCTGCCGGCATCCCGCCGCTCGTGATGATCGACAAGGACGGCATCCGCCAGCCGATGGTCGATCGCACCGGCAAGTTCTACCGTATCGAGGACCTCGACCCCGAATTTGTCCAAAACTGCATGGATGTGGAGGCTTACCGTCCCTACGCCGGCCAGTTCGTGAAGAACGCCTACGACCCCACCAAAACGGAGAAGGACAAATCCTTGGACGTCGATATCGTGGTGATGCTGAAAGAGCAGGGCAAGCTTTTCAAGAGCGAAAAGCACACCCACAACTACCCGCACTGCTGGCGCACCGACAAGCCCGTGCTCTACTATCCGCTCGACTCCTGGTTCATCAAGACGACCGCCTACCGCGAGCGCATGATCGAGCTGAACAAGACCATCAATTGGAAGCCCGCCGCCACCGGCTCCGGCCGTTTCGGCAACTGGCTCGAAAACCTGGTCGATTGGAACCTCTCCCGCTCCCGCTTCTGGGGCGTGCCGCTGCCCATCTGGACCACCGAGGACAAGAAAGAACAGATCTGCATCGGCTCCATCGAGCAGCTGATGGCTGAAATTGACAAGTCCATCGCCGCCGGCTTCATGACCGAGAATCCGTATAAGAACTTCAAGGTCAACGATATGTCGCAGGAGAACTACGACAACAACATCGACCTGCACAAACCCTACGTGGATAGCATCGTGCTGGTTTCCCCGACGGGCCAGAAGATGTACCGCGAGAGCGACCTCATCGACGTGTGGTTCGACTCCGGCTCTATGCCGTACAGTCAGCTGCACTACCCGTTCGAAAACGCTGAGTTCTTCAAGACCAACTTCCCTGCCGACTTCATCGCGGAGGGCGTGGATCAGACGCGCGGCTGGTTCTTCACGCTGCACGCCATCGCCACCATGCTGTTCGACAGCGTGGCCTTCAAGGCCGTGCTTTCCAATGGTTTGGTGCTCGACAAGAACGGCAACAAGATGTCCAAACGATTGGGCAACGCCGTCGATCCGTTCGAGATTATCCACAAATACGGTCCCGACGCGACCCGCTGGTACATGATCACCAACGCCTCCCCGTGGGACAACCTCAAATTCGACGAGGCCGGCATCGGCGAGGTGCAGCGCAAGTTCTTCGGCACGCTGTACAATACGTACAACTTCTTCGCTATGTACGCCAACATTGATGGATTCACGTACAAAGAGGCGGAGATTCCATTTGCAAAACGTCCCGAAATCGACCGTTGGATT
>JAGCGA010000026.1 GCA_017649855.1 Bacteroidales bacterium | reverse complement strand
GAATTCTGCCGCGTGAGCATCAACGACGAAGGCAACCTCTGCGTCGCCATCGAGAACAAGATGGAACACAAGGAAGAGGAGAAAAAGCACCACTATCTGCGCCGCGAGTTCTCCTACACCAACTACGAGCAGAACTACACGCTGCCCGAGGACGTGGACAAGGAGCACATCGAAGCCAAGGTGGAGCACGGAATCCTCACCATCACCCTGCCAAGATTGCAGAAAGAGGAACCCAAACTCGCCCGCACCATCACCATCGGGTAATTCTTCAGACGATTGTTAATGATTTAGGACCGCAGCCGAGAGGTTGCGGTTTTTTTGTTGCCGTTTGTACAGACGTACCGAAGCGCGTCCCTACAGGAAAACAATCGTTTGTCAGTGCATATTGGGATTTTGTCTATCTTTGCCGCATGAATAGACGAATCGTTATTTTATTTGTCATGACCGTGATCCCGGCCGTCACCGTCCTTGCCCAGACGGTCTATCAGAAAGACCGTTGGGGTGCTCGACTGTACTATTTCGAGGAGAACACCATGCGGTTGAAGGATCGTTGGGGCGATCGGCTGTTGTGGTTTGACGAGAACACACAGCAGGTGCGGCAGCAAGACCGATGGGGCCAGCCATTGCTCTATCTTGACGGGCAGACCGTAAAGCTGAAAGACCGCTGGGGCGAGGCATTGCTCTATCTCGACGGCCAGACCATCCGCCAGAAGGACCGCTGGGGCACACCACTCTACTTCATGGACGGCCAGACGCTGCGGTTAAAAGACCGCTGGGGCGCGCCCGTCTATTGGTTCGACTTCACCCCGGAGTGGTGGCAGATCGCATGTCTGGTGCTGATGTGAAAAACCAGCATGATCACTTCCAAAAAATTCGTATTTTTGCAAACTTTAACATTATCAATCTATTTATACCTTTATGAAAAAGTTTTTCCTGCTCCTCATAATCAGCGTTTTGACTGTCTTTCAGGCGCATGCCGTTCTCAAAGAGAAAGACTTGGCGCAGACCCTCGGCGTATTGCGCTCCGAGTTGGAGTTATCCTACAACGAGCAAAAAGCCATGATGGCGCGCTACGAGAAGCGCTACGGCGAGCAGCACGCCCGCCTCATCGGCATGATGCAGAACAGCAACCAGATCGCCTTGATGCTCTACTCGCAGAACGCCGACTTCACCTTCGACATGGCCTACGCCTGCCAGGCGGCCACCGAGCAGTACCGCAACCTCCGGCAGTACCATGCCCCTTACGACAAGATGATTGCGCGTATCAAAACGGAGATCGAGCGTTACGACGCCCTGATCAAGACCCTGGAGAACCTGCCACCCCGCATGTTGCCTAACGGTGAACTCGGCGCCCTACCCGACTCCATCCGCGAGATGATCCCCAAGAGAGTGCTCGACACGGCCGCCAAGAGTCTCTACATCCTGGATGCTCAAGGACTGGAAGACCGCGAAGCCTGTGTGGAATACGCCACCGCCCTGCGCGACAACTACATCAAGATGCTGGAGAACATCGAACTGGACCAGGAATACTACGAGCGCGTCACCAACCGCGCCAAAGAACTCAACAAGTTCGCCATGTCCAAGTATGACGGCATCCAGAAGAACATCTTCCAAAATGGTGGCGACAACTATTTCAAAACCCTCAAACGTTTCAAATGGCACTATTTTGCCGCCAAAAAAGATGTGGACGACCGCTACAAGTCCTTCAGTCGCAAATCTGACTGGCGTGGACCTGTCATCTTCGGCATCAGCATCTTCATGATCGTCTATATCCTCATCGCCAGCATTCTCAGCTATGTCATCATGCGGTGGCTGCTGCCCAAACGATGGCGCGAGTATTTCGCAGACCAACACAAACGTCCTTTCGTCACCATCGCCTGCGGTGTGGCCATTTTCGCCATCTCCATCACCATCGCCCGCTTCTTCGTCAAACAGAACTTCGTGCTAATGGCCATCAACCTGATGACCTTCTTCGCATGGCTGACCGACGTGATCCTCGTCTCCCTACTGATACGCCTCGACGACAAGCAGATCCGTGCCGGCGTACGCTCCTATATGCCGTTCATCATCATGGCTTTCATCGTCATCGTCTTCCGTATCATCTTGATACCCAACAATCTCGTCAACCTGATCTACCCGCCCGTGATGTTGGCCTTCACCATCTGGCAATTCTTCGTGATGAAGCGCAAGATCGCCAAGTTGCCCGACAGCGACATGATCTACACCGTCATCTCTCTAATCGTCATGATCATCTCCTGCATAGCCTCTTGGCTCGGATTCGTGTTGCTGGCTGTCCAAATCATGATCTGGTGGATGATCCAACTGGCTGCCATCCAGACCATCACCTGCTTCTATGACCTGGCCAAGATGTACGAACAACGCCATCTGACCCGCAAGATTGCCAGAGACAAAGGGGAAATCATCAAAGACAAAAACGAGTTAAAGAAATATTTCAAGAAGATACAGCCCAAGATGGTCAAGGGCGAATACATCGGCCGGACTTGGTTCTACGACTTCCTGTTCAAGGCCCTGCTGCCCATTCTGGCCATCTTGTCAGTGCCGGCGAGTGTCTATTGGGCCACCAGCATCTTCGAGATGTCGTCCATCTGCCGTAAGATCTTCCTCTACGTCTTCCTGAACAAGCCCGGCATCATCCAGCTCTCCCTGTTCAAGCTCTGCCTGGTGCTCGAACTCTACTTCCTGTTCCGCTACCTGAACTACGCTATCAAGGCGTTTTACAAGATGCTGCGGAAACGTCACAAAAAAGACACAGTGGTACAGGGTCCGGGCAATGCCACCCTCGTCAACAACATCATCTCGATACTGGTCTGGGGCTTCTACGTCATCGCAGCCCTCATGATCTTCGAGGTCTCCAGCAGCGGCATTTCCATTGTGATGGCCGGCTTGGCCACCGGTCTTGGTTTTGCTATGAAAGACCTCTTGGAGAACTTCGTCTACGGCATTATCCTCATGACCGGCCGTCTGCGTGTGGGCGACTATATTGAATGTGACGGCGTGCAGGGCAAGGTGGACAGCATCAACTACCAAAGCACCCAGATTGTGACGCTGGACGGCAGTGTCATCACCTTCCAGAACGCCTCTCTCTTCACCAAGAACTTCAAAAATCTGACCCGCAACCATGGCTACGTGTTGGTGAAGATCCCCGTGGGCGTGGCCTATGGCGTCAACGTCGAGAAGGTGCGCAACATGCTCCTCAAGAGTCTGGAACCTCTCATCGTCAAGAACGAGGCCGGCAAATATGCGGTGGACAACAAGCAGGGCTTCAAGGTGATATTTGACGACTTTGGCGACAGCAGCGTGGACCTCTTCGTCGTCTGCTGGATCTTAGTGGAAGAGAAAGCCACCGTGGTGGCCCGCATCAAAGAGATCATCTATAACACCTTGAACAAAAACAAGATCGAGATCCCGTTCCCGCAACAGGATGTCTATATCCGTCACATGGAGGTGCCTACGGCAGTCAAGACATCCGCTCCCAAAGCCGCAGCTATCTCTGACGAAACAGAAGCAGAGGAGAGTCTAGAGCTTCCGACAGAGGAGCCGAGTACTCCCAAGCCCAGGAAGAGAAGTCGCAAGCGGACCAACAAAGAAAAAAGCGCGAAGAGCGATCTTCCGGAAGTCACGCCACCGGAGAAGGAATAGTTCGTTATAAAGGGTCCCCCTCTCAATACCCGTAGCGACCTCTGTGCTTCAGCAGCATGGAGGCGGTCAGGAGCAGAGCGGTGGATTCAGCGAATATGATGGCGAACCAGATGCCGTCAACGCCGAAGAGGAGCGGCAGGAGCAAGACCGCCAGCGTTTCGCACACCAAGGTACGATTGGTGGAGAGCACTGCTGACACCACCCCATTGTTCAGGGCGGTGAAGAAGGACGAGGCGTAGCCATTGAAACCCATCAACAGGAAGGATACGCCGTAAATGCGCAAGGCATGGCAGGTCAGGTCACACAGGTCGCGGTCATAACCCACAAAAATATGCGCCAGCGGTCGGGCGAGGAGTTGCGCGAGGAGAAACTGTACCACCCCGATGCCCGCAATCAGCATCACACTCTTGCGGAACACATTCTTCAGCTCCGGCTTGTTCCCCGCCCCGTAATGAAAACTCACGATGGGCGCGGAGCCAATGCTGTAGCCAATCATGATAGCCACAAAGACAAACGCCAGATACATCACGACCCCGAAAGCGGCCACACCATCTTCCCCTATATATTTCATCAACTGATAGTTATACAACATGGAAACCACCGTATTGGCCACATTGGAGAAGAACTCGCTCATTCCGTTGAAACAGGTCTGTCGCAAAGCGGCACCATCCCATTCCGGGCGCCCCAGACGGAGCAGAGAACTATTCGGGAAGAGAAAGTATATCAGGGGGATCAGCGCACCCGACATCTGTGAGAGGGCCGTAGCCCACGCCGCGCCCTTCAAGCCAAGGCCGAATACCGCAATCAGCAGATAGTCGAGCACCATGTTCAAGACGCCGGCCACCAAGGTGACGCGCAGTCCGAGGCGCGGTTTTTCGGCCGTGACCAGCAGCTCCTGGAACATAATCTGGAGGATGAAAAATGGCAAGGCGATCAGCAAGATGCGCCCGTACATCACGCAGTCGTCCACCATCGCCTCGTCAGCGCCCAGCAGACGAGAGATGTTGTCTAGCAACGGCCATCCGACGATGGCGAAGAGAGTACCAGCCACGAATCCCGAACAGACCAGCAGAGAGAATATGCGGTTGGCCTTCTCGGGCTTTCCCTCACCCAATGTCTTGCCTATCAAGGCGCTGCCGCCTGTGCCAAACATAAAGCCCACGATGCCGAGGAACATCAGGAAAGGGAATATCAGGTTCAGGGCGGCGAAGGGGGTCTTGCCCGCCAAGTTCGACACAAAGAGCCCGTCCACCACGCTGTATATCGACGTGAAGATCATCATGATCATCGAGGGAATCGTGAAGCGTAGCAGTTTCCCGTAAGTGAAATGGTCGGAGAGTTGGACTTTTTGCATCGAGTATTCGTTTCGGGCGGCAAAAATAGCCTTTTCCCGCCATCATTCCAAATCAGCCGAAATTCTTCCGGACCCCATCGCGGGTGTGTAGAGACGCGCCATGGCACGTCTCTACATATTGCTGCCGTTCTTCGTGGCGAAGTGGGAAACTTTTATAAAACCTTGTCTGCCTCAACAATATTCATATCTCTCCCTGCACTACCGCGTGTAAGGAATGCAAGGTGTCGCTGGGACTTTGTCACAACAAATCCGGTTTCCGAACATATAAATCTTACACAAATTTACATATAATAAAATATATCATAATAAAATTTTATATCTTTGCACCATGAAAATTTAGAACTATGAATTCAGAAAATGCAAACAACTTTGAAGAGCTAAGCAGCATCATATATATCATTCGAGGTGTTAGGGTAATGCTTGACGCAGATTTGGCTGCGATTTATGGCTATACAACAAAAGCCTTTAACCAGCAAGTGAAAAATAATATCGAAAAATTTGACGCTGATTTTCGGTTTCAAATAACAAAGGAAGAGTACCATGAGATTTTGAGGTCAAAATTTTTGACCTCAAAATCTCTTTCAACAAGCGAGAAGTCAATAATTTATAAAGAAACATCCTCTTTGAGGTCAAATTTATTGACCTCAAACGCAAGTAAAAAGGGTGGTCGTCAATATCTTCCATACGTCTTTACAGAGCAAGGCATTTATATGCTTATGACCGTGTTGAAAGGTGAACTGGCAACAGAACAGAGCAAAGCTCTGATTCGAACATTCAAGACAATGAAGGATTACATCATCGAAAACAAATCTTTGATTGGAGACAATGAATTCGCCCAGTTTTCGCTTCAAACCGCCAAAAACACGGCAGACATTGCTGTAATCAAGAACACTATGGTCACCAAAACTGACTTGGCAAAAGTGCTGCGCGACTTCACAGACCCTATGATACGACGCGAATACCTGATCCTTAACGGTGAATCGGTAGATGCCAACATCGCCTATAGTACCATATATAAATCAGCCAAAAGTAGTGTTTTCGTTGTTGATAACTATATCAGTCTCAAAACGCTGGTGTTGCTTAAAAACGTGGCGGATGGTGTGCTTATCGATGTTTTTAGCGACAACATTGGGAAAGGGCTTCATCAGGCCGACTTTGATGATTTTCGCAAACAATATTCGAACATTCAAATCTGTTTCCGCAAGACTTGTGGCATTTTTCACGACCGGTATATCATTCTCGATTACAATACTGACAGTGAGCGGATATACCATTGCGGTGCATCATCTAAAGATGCCGGGAACAAAGTGACCACCATCACCGAGGTGTCCGATCATAAGGTTTACCATCAAATTGTTGATGTATTGTTGGAAAACCCCATGTTAATATTATAAAGGTTTCCGTAATAATCTCCGCTTCTAAGCTCATTCCCTGATTCACTCACCGGGCATTAGACGTGCCGCCGCAATTCTTCCGGACCCCATTGCGGATGCATAGAGACGCAATGCATAGCGACGCTACAGGCCGTTCCTTGTTTTATCATGGGGTTTGTGATGGAAAATCGCGACGGGTATTCATTAAAAAAAACATTATTTTTTCCCCGTTGTGCGTATCAATAAATTTTATACCTTTGCACCCGCTTTCAAAAGCGTAAAAAGATATCACAAAAACCCAAATTTAAAATTTCAATAATATGAAAGTAAATGAAATCATGGCTAACCTGGAGGCCAAACATCCTGGTGAGAATGAGTATTTGCAGGCCGTTCGCGAGGTCCTGGAGACGATTGAAGAAGAATACAACAAGCATCCCGAGTTCGAAGCTGCCAAGATCGTGGAGCGCATTGTAGAACCCGATCGTATCTTCACGTTCCGCGTGACCTGGGTAAACGACAAGGGTGAGGTTTGCACGAACCTCGGCTACCGCGTTCAATTCAACGCTGCTCTTGGCGCATACAAAGGCGGTCTCCGTTTCCACAAGGCTGTTAACGTTTCCATGTTGAAGTTCTTAGGTTTCGAGCAGATCTTCAAAAACTCTCTGACCAACCTGCCTCTCGGCGGTGGTAAGGGCGGTTCCGATTTCGATCCCGTTGGCAAGAGCGACGCTGAAATCATGCGTTTCTGCCAAGCCTTCATGTATGAGTTGTGGCGCAACATCGGTCCGGATCAGGACAGCCCTGCTGGCGACGTGGGTGTTGGCGGTCGTGAGATCGGCTACCTCTACGGTGCTTACAAGAAACTGGCCCGCGAGCACTCTACCGGTGCCCTCACCGGCAAGAGCTATGGTTGGGGTGGTTCCCTCATCCGTCCGGAAGCTACCGGCTTCGGCGCTATCTACTATGTGGAGCGCATGGTAAAACAACAAAACGACACCATGGAAGGTAAGAGAATCGCTCTCTCCGGCTTCGGCAACGTGGCTTGGGGTGCTGCCACCAAGGCTACCGAACTCGGCGCTAAGGTTGTGGCTATCTCCGGTCCCGACGGCGTCTGCGAACTTCCTGACGGCATCGACCAAGAGATGATCGACTACATGCTTGACATGCGTGCTTCCAACCGCAACAAAGTTCAAGACATGGCCGACAAATTCCCTGGCAAAGCCAAATTCACGGCCAGCAAGAAAGCTTGGAGCGTGAAGTGCGACATCGCTTGTCCTTGCGCTTTCCAGAATGAGTTGAGCGAAGAAGACGCTAAGGAACTCCTCGCTAACGGCGTTAAATACGTTGCTGAGGTCTCCAACATGGGTTGCCAACCCGGCGCCATCGCTGCTTTCCAAGCCGCTAAGGTTCCCTTCGGACCTGGTAAGGCTGTCAACGCCGGTGGTGTTGCCACTTCCGGTCTCGAAATCTGCCAGAACGCCGGTCACATCAACTGGACGGCTCCTGAGGTTGACGCCAAACTGCACAAGATCATGAACGACATTTACGACATGTGCGTTGAGCACGGTCGTGAGGCTGATGGTACCATCAACTATGTGAAGGGTGCCAACATCGCCGGTTTCATGCGCGTTGCAAAAGCTATGTTAGCTCAAGGTATCATCTAATCCTGCGCTAACCGCAAAACGAAAAAGGAGGCTTCGGCCTCCTTTTTTTATGGGTCATTTTTCGCTTTCCAATACCTTGATTGAAAAAAAGGTACTTATATATCTGGTGGCACCTCATGTCGATATCAGATGGCATCCTGCGAAGTTCCCCCCTTACGCACCGGGTTCGTGCAGTGCTTTGTGGCAAGTGACTCCCGCGGTGCGATGATGACGGCGGCGCTGTCCCTCCCCAGACTGCACTGCGTTTAGTCTGGGGTTATTGAGATTACGTCTCTCCGAGACGTTGTGGGATGGCACAGAGACGGACAATATGTTATCGCTTTGTGGAAATTGGGTACGCTGTGTCGTGAGATGTCTTGAAACTTTCCGATGGACAAATGCTCCTGGAAGGAGCAAATCTCAATTACCCCACACTGTGGGGTGTAGCATGCGCGCGGGATGAAACTCGCGGCGCGGGTGACACTTGCCATGATGCTTGTAACGGCCCGCCGCGAAAGGGGAGACTGTGCCATCAGGTATATAGGTGCTAAAAAAATTATATCTTTGCACTTTCATATCTAATTGTCTCTGTCATGAAAATCCTTGAACGTGTCCGCAACAAGAAACAACGTATCCTGAGAGCCCTGTTCGGCACCTTCTCCGCCACCGCCCTCATGTTCACCTTCCAGGCCTGCTATGGCATGCCGTCAAGCATCCTCCTTCAGCCCAGAGGCCAAGTGCTGGATGCCGAAACCGGCGAGCCAGTGGAAGGTCTTCAGGTCTCCTTGTGGATGCGCCCCATCGACACCACTGACCACGAAGGCTACTTTGCCGGGGAAGTCCAAGAAATCCCCCAAAACATTGAAATCCTTGTGAGTGTGACCGACATTGACAGCACAGAGAATGGCTTATATGAGAGACTAGACACCATAACCCCTGCCTCACAGGTGCAGGATATGGAGTTGAAAGTACAACGGATCCATGAAGACTCCTAAACGGTCTCCTTTCAAGCGTTGGCTTTTCCGGATATTCAGAAAGAACGAGACTGCCATCCGCGAGCTCAACTATCTCTTTTGGGAATGCACTTGGCGGTGCAATCTCTCCTGCCGGCATTGCGGTTCTGACTGCCAGTCGGAGGCCCATGTGCCAGACATGCCCTTTGCCGATTTCCTCCTCGCCCTTGATCCGTTGGAGAAACGCTATCCCCGCGATACCGTCATCATCGCCATCACGGGTGGCGAGCCTTTATTGCGCAAAGATCTGGCCGCCTGTGGCAAGGCCTTGCGCGAACACGGTTTCCGCTGGGGCATCGTCACCAACGGCATGTTGTACGACGCCGCGCGCCATCAGGAGCTCGTCGCCGCAGGACTGTCATCGGTGACCGTGAGTCTGGACGGTCTGGAGGAGACCCACAACTGGCTGCGCGGCCATCCGGAGAGCTACCGGCGGGCCATGAACGCCCTCCGTCTCATCGCGCACACACGCGGGCTCAGCTATGACGTGGTCACCTGCGTACACCAACGCAATATCGGCGAATTGTCCCGACTCAAGGAGGAGCTCATCGCTAACGGCATCCGCTATTGGCGACTCTTCACCATCGCCCCCATCGGCAGGGCTGCCAGCAACGACACGCTGCAACTGTCACGGCCACAACTGGAAGAGATGCTGCAGTTCATCGCCCAGACTCGCCAAGAGGGGCGCATCAACATCACCTTCAGCTGCGAAGCCTACACGGGGAAATATGAGGAGAGCATCCGCGACAGCTATTTCTTCTGCCGCGCCGGCATCAACATCGGCTCCGTCCTGATCGACGGGAGCATCTCCGCCTGCCCCAACATCAACCGTTCCTTGGTGCAAGGCAATATCTATCAAGACGACTTGATGGAGGTGTGGGACAACAAATTCCAGGCGATGCGCGACCGCGAGTGGATGCGCTGCGGGCCCTGCGCCAAATGTAAAGACTTCACACAATGCTTAGGGGGCGCCATGCACCTTCACCCCGCACTCGGACAACCCGTCTTGCGCTGCTACAAATTCAGTTAACAGCCAACGGCTAATGGCTAATGGCTAACAGCTACAGATTCAGATTTTTCGCAATGGAGGAGCTGGTCTTCTTGGTGCCCCAGATCTTGGTCATCACCTTCATGGATTCCGAGATATCCATCTTGTCACAGTGCTCCAGAATACGCTGGATGAAGATACACTGTTCCACTTCTGCGTCGCCCTTCACAACGGCCTCCGAGAGATTCTTGCACGATTGGTACCCGCAGATTCGGCAGTCCACTTGTGGCAGGTTCTGGTTGATCTCAAAAGCCCGCTTCATCTTCTGCATGGCCGTGGCCAAGTCGTCATCCATCTTGTCCATGGAACGCGGCTCCACATGGCCGAGCACTCGCTTATGCTGTGCCAGATAATCGGTATAGTTGAGCAGGTCATTATCCTCCCCATCCACTTCATCGGGCGACTTCTGCATACGTTTGCGCTGCCGCTCTGTCATCAGGAAACGGTTGTTAGCCGTCAGAATACCTCCCGAGCAGCTCTCGTCGCAGGCGCGCAGCTCCAAAAAGTCGATATCCTGGATGTCCTCATCTTCCAGTTTCTCCAGGAACTCGGAGACATTATGGATGCCATCGATAGCCAGGTTACGGCCCTCTTTGAGCAGGTTGACCTCACCACCGGTCAGCGTGTAGTAAAGACTTGCCTTGGAAAGTCGGTGAAAACGGGTGCGTGAGTCCTCACAGAGCTGATACTCACCTTGCTTGATGACACGCATCACCTTACTGTACAAGAAGTTCATATTGACCACTTTGGTCACCGGAGATTCCTCTTCGGTAGCCGGACTCTTGATAGCGGCAATCTTGGCGGCGCAGGGAGTCACATAGAAGATACCGATATCTTCGGCCGGCACATGGTCCTCTTCGGTCAACAACTTACGAATATACAAGGCTGTAAGATCCAAGGGAGGCTTGGAAAGATACAGATTGGGCACCAGCACCGGAAACTTCACTTGGATAAGGCGTACGATAGCCGGACAGAAGGTGGAGATCACAGGCTTAAGCCCATCATTCTCCTGATTCAGCTTCTGCATCTCATCGCGAATGAAGTCCACACTCTTTTCCACCTCAAAGACATGCTTGAAGCCGATATGATAGAGCGCCGACAAGATGGTTTTCTCCTTGATCTTATCCTCAAACTGGGCCATAAAGATGGAAGGCATCAACAGAACGGGGTACTTGCAGTCGTACACCGTCTGGAAGTCATCCTGTTCAATGTAGATGGCATTGACGGGGCATGCGATATAGCAGCGGCCACAGTCCACGCATCGGTTCGGGTCCAGGCGGGGATGTCCGTCTTCCACATGGATCGCACCTGTAGGGCATGCGCCAGTGCAATGGGCACAGCCAATACACAAATCGTACTTGAACTTTAGCGCGTGGTGGAAATCTTCTTGCATAGTAAGTTGTTTTTAATTAAAGCTTTATGTTATAGCACCTAAAGTAATGCTACGCGAAATAGTTGACAAAACTGATGGTCGTGCCCACCCCCACTTCCGTATCAATATGCATCTCATCAGAGTTGTTTTGGATATTGGGCAGGCCCATGCCGGCGCCAAAGCCCATCTCACGCACCTTGGGCGAGGCGGTGGAATTGCCTTTCTGCATAGCCCATTCCACATTAGGGATGCCTGGACCTTCATCCTTCAAGGTAATCGCCACCTTGTCTTGTTCCAAGTCCACAAAGATGTCGCCACGGTAGGCATGGGCGACAATGTTCACTTCGGCCTCATAAAGAGCCACCACCGTACGCTTGACGATGTCTGGACGGACACCCAGCTTCTTGAGCATCCTTTTCACCTCGCTGGAGGTTGCGCCAGCATTCGTGAAATCTCCGCCTTCAACATGATATTGAAAATCCATAAGCATTGGTTTTTTGATTAGTAAATGGAGGGAACGCCGGCATTGTAGAGGATGCCGGAGGTCTTATACATGGAAAATGGTGTCGAAAGCACCACAATGTCATTATCCTGTGCTATTTCAATCATATCCTCCGTCACCACCTTGCCGCGCACAACCAACACCATCTGAATATCGGCCATCTCACAAGTGCGCATAGACTGAAGGTTGCAAAGGCCCGTCAGCAACAACAAACCGTCATGGTCTTTAATGGTCAGCACATCACTCATCAGATCGGAGGCAAAAACACATTCCACTTCCCGATCCAAAAACTCTTCTCCCGTAATCACCGTGGCCTGCATAAGGTCGGTAATCTCTTTTAATGTCATGGTATAATCCTAGATTTTGATGTTAATAATTAAAGAATGATTTTAATCTGCAAAGATAGAAAAAAAGCAGTATCTTTGCACCTTCAAAAAAAAATATCCATGCATACCGACGACGAGGAAGAAGATTTGGAATTTGAAGCATTGCTGGACAGCTTTTCACAAGCAGCTGAAAATGATTTTGAAGGGTTCTACATGGACAGTGAGGACTTGTTTGATGTAATATCCTATCTTATTGACACCTTAAACTTTGAACTTGCGGACCAAGGCTTCACCCTGGCGCTCAAGCTATTCCCGGACAATCCCGAATTCAAGCTCCTGCATGCCAAATACTCTGCCATGCAAGGCTTCTATCAGGATGCCGAAGAGGAACTGCGCATCATCCAGAAGCTGCATCCTGATGTGCCCGAGACCTATGTGGAAGAGGTCATTCTGGCGCAAATCACCCGAAAAGAGGTGGACAACTTCCAATTGCTCAACAAGGCCATCTCCCTCAACTACGAACTCCCGGAGGCCCACGCCCTGCTGGCACTCGAATTTCTCAAACAACAGGATGTCAGCCAAGCCTTCTCACATATCCAGACCGCCATCAGTCAAGACAAGAACACCTTCCTGAACCTGGAAATGCTCATCTTCCCGAACTTCAAGACTTTTGATGCAGACATTCTCATCGACTTCATCACCAGACTGACAGACGAGTATCCCATGCAAGAGGATGTGTGGCGCCTGATGGGGATGACCTATTTCTGCCTTGGCCGCGACCAGGAGGCTCTGAATGCATTCCAATTCCAGTACTCCCTGAATCCGGACAACGTCCACACCCTGTTCAACCTGGCGGATTGCTATTATCGAATGAACGACTATGAGCAGGCCCTCCAGCAGTACCTCGAGTTCAAAAAGGCAGGTCTCTACCCCGTCGATGTCCTGATTGGCAAATGCTACTTTCGCATGAAGCAGTATGACAAGGCCCTGCAGACACTCATGGATGCCGAGAAGACCGACCCGCTATACATCTTCAAGTTCGAGGAGATCGTTAAAGTGTGCCGTGCCATGGACAACATCCCCATGGCTCAAAACTTGCTGCGCCAATATATGGCCCAGGAAACAGAGGCGCCCATCATCATAGCCATAGCACCCAGACTGCTCTCCCTGCTTCATCCCGCCAAAGATCAAGAGGAAATCGTAGCTATCCTGGACAAGCTATTCAGCATGGATGAATCGGAATACAACTTTTTCAAGCTTCTCATACAACTTATATATTATTACGACACTCCTGAAGCATACGACTTAGGCATTCAGCTGGTGGAGCATTTTCAAGATGTGGTCATCAACGACACCTATAATCAATATGCCATCGGCATCTTCTATATGGAGAAAGGGTGGTATGACAAAGGCTCGTTCCACCTCGAGAAAGCCTTCAGCACCATGAACCAAGACGAGTTTGAAGACTTTCAATATATGAGCGCCCGCCCCTATAACATTCCCCTGGTAGTAGAGCTCGCACAACGTTTCGGCCTGCATATCTCAGACACCACGGATATTGCTTCAGATCTCTTCGAAGAATCTGACGACTTGTCGGAAGACTATTTTTTTGATTTTACGATAGATTAACGGCTCATGACAAAGAAAATCACCCTCATCATTGGCATCTTATGCATTTTGGGCACCGCTTTCTCGCAAGTTGACACCGTAACCGTTCCTCAGGAGAAGCCATCGGTCACCGACCGGGTCATCAGTTGGTACAACAGTCACCTGAACTACGGGACCGTCACCTTGTTGATGACGATAGAGAGTTCCTTCATCCCGTTCCCGTCCGAGGTCATTGTGCCGCCAGCCGCCTATCAGGCATGCAATGAAGATAACGAAGCGCTCTTCACCACCCCATCCAAGGTGGTTAATGTATTGTTAGTCATACTCTTTGCCACCATAGGAGCCCTTTTGGGTGCCATCATCAACTATTTCCTATCCATGTTGCTCGGCCGACCCATCATCTATTGGTTCGCTGACAGCAAAGTCGGGCACCTGCTATTACTCAACAGCAGCAAGATCAAGAAGGCGGAGGACTATTTCATCGAGAATGGCAAGAGTTCCACGCTGATTGGCCGCTTGATACCGGCCATCCGCCAGCTCATCTCCATACCGGCAGGCTTGGCAAAGATGAACTTCGGCATCTTCGTCCTCTTCACCTCCATCGGTGCCGCGCTTTGGAATACCGTTTTGGCCTTCTTGGGCTACTTTGCCCACGGCCAGCAAGACTTGATCGAGCAGTACAACGACGAATTGAAGATTGGTCTTTGGATACTCTGTTTTGCCTTCGTCGGGTATCTGATTTTCAAAGGGGTACGGAGTTCCCGAGCCAAGAAAGCATCCTCCGAGAACAGCGAAAACGTCACCGAATGAAGCTTTACGGACTCATCGGAAAATCCCTGAAGCACAGTGCCTCCCCGGCCATCTATCAGCAGATATTCGATCGGGAGGAGCGCACCGATTGCCATTACGCACTATTTGAATTAGCCGCCATGGAAGAGTTGCCCCGTTTGCTGGAGACACATCCCGAGCTACAGGGCTTCAACGTTACTTTCCCATACAAAGAGCTAATTATTCCTTACTTGGACCATTTGGACCAAGCTGCTGAAGAGATCGGGGCCGTCAACGTGGTGACAGTCGAGCGCAGTACAGGCAAAATCCTGCTCACCGGATACAATAGCGACTGGGTGGGCTTTTCAGAGAGTCTTACGGGAGAGATGTTACCGGATAGAGCGCTCATCTTGGGCACGGGTGGCGCCGCAAGGGCTGTCGCATACGCCCTGCGGAAGCGAGAGGTTGCCTGTCAGTTCGTTTCGCGAAGCGGGAAAGAGGGCGCCTTACGGTATGAAGATGTCAGCGACGAGCTGATGCGCGCCCACCATCTCATTGTCAACTGCACACCCTTAGGCACAGCCGGACTCCACGAGAACGAGCTGCCTCCCCTGCCCTATCAGGCACTCACAAGCCATCATCACCTCTACGACTTAGTGTACAATCCTGCCGTAACACCCTTCCTCCAGCAAGGAATAGAGCACGGATGCCGCATCCAGAATGGGATGGCCATGCTGCACGCCCAGGCAGTGTTGGCGTGGCAATGGTTTAAGGGTAAGATGACTAATGTAGAATAAAAAACGGAGAAAGCTTCCTCCGAAGCATCACGCCTAACACTTCTTCAGCACCACCGCCGAGTTCGTCCCTCCGAACCCGAAGCTGTTGCTCAGCACTGTATTCAGGGGCATCTCGATAGTCTTCGTGACAATGTTCAGCGGGGCGGAAGCCTCGTCGGGATGTTCGAAGTTGACATTGGGGGCCACGAAGCCGTGCTGCATCATCAGGGTGCAATAGACCAGCTCGCTCGCGCCGGCCATCCAGCATTCGTGGCCGGTCATGCCCTTGGTAGAGCTGATGAGGGCTCGTTGTCCATGGAAAAGGCGGTCGATGGCCAGTGCCTCGAAGGTGTCGCCTTGGGGCGTACCTGTGGCATGGGCATTCACATAGTCGATGTCCGCCGGGGTGACGCCTGCCATCTCCATGGCGCGGGTCATAGCCACCACGCTGCCGTCGTCGGAGGGTTGGGAGATGCCGCCGCCATTGGAGGAGAAGCCGTAGCCGGCGACCTCTGCGAGGATGGTCGCGCCACGCTGCACCGCATGGTCGTAGTCTTCCAGCACCAATGCTGCCGCACCGCCGCTGGGCACCAGGCCGTCACGGTCGCGGTCGAAGGGCCGCGCCGCCCTTTGGGGATCGCCTACCCTTTTGGAGAAAGCGCCCAGCGCATCGAAGGAGGCCATCGCGAACTGGTTCACCTCCTGGGCGCCACCGCACAGCACCGTGTCCTGCAATCCCTGCTTGATGAGCAGGTAGCCGAGGCCCACCGAATGGCTGCCGCTGGCACACGCCGCACTGACGGTAAAGTTGACACCGCGCAGGTGGAAGATGCTGCTCAGGTTCATGTTCACCGTGGAGTTCATCGACTGGAAGATAAGACCGGAGCCCAACAGCTCCGTGTCAGGCCGCTGCACCAGCATCCGGTCGGTCTCGATGACCGGCTTCGACGAAGAGTCATTGCCAAAGATAACGCCCACCTCGTGGTTGAGAAGGTAGTCCTCGTCTATGCCAGCCTGCCCAAAAGCCTCACGGGAGGCCATGAAGGCATAGGCTGCCTCCTGCGACAGGCCCGCACGCAACCGTCTGTGCAATAAAGATTTCAGCTCCGGTTCGGGTACCATGCCCGTCAGATCCGACTGGTATCCGTAGGCCAAACGGTCAGGGTCGTTGCCAATGCCGACACGGCCCGCGCGCAACGATTCAGCCACCTCGTCCTGCGTCGTGCCAATGCACGACCATATTCCCATTCCAGTGATTACTACTCGCTTGTCCATATACGATTCTAATAGGGCTGCAAAAATACGATTTTTTAGAAAAAAAAATTTCTACCGGGTGCAACCCTTCCACTTATTCTTATCATTATAGGTGAAACAAACCATGTTTCGCATAAACTATTCGGATTAACAACAACAATCAAAAGAAAGGAAAATTAAAATACGCATTTAGATTCTGGCATTTTATGTAGTTTTGCCGCGGAAAACACTTGAACTGCAAGGATGAAGAAAAGAATGAAGTCGTTCTGGACGAAGAAGTACAACCAGAACATAGCGAAGATGATCGGTGTATGCTACCGCTACGTGCCTGTGCGCGAGACGGCTGAGGATATCGCACATGATGCGTTTCTGACTGCCATCGAGAAGGCGGACACCTTCAAGGGCCTCGGTTCTTTCGAGGCTTGGCTGATGCGCATTACCGTCAACAAGGCGCTCGCCTACCTGCGTCAGGAACGGAAAGCCGTACCGCTGTCTTTTGAGGTCGCTGACATAGAAGAGGAGGACGATAGCGCTTCCGCTGAAGGGATGATGGCTGCCATCAGACAGGCAGAGTTCACCCAAGAAGAGATCATGGAGGCCATCGCCCAGCTGCCCGAGCATCATCGCACTGTCCTGAACCTTTACATCTTCGAACGATACACCCACCAACAGATTGCGAATCTTATGGGGATATCTGTCAACACCTCCAAGTCGCATCTGCTACGGGCTCGCAGACATCTTCAGAAGATCCTATTTGAAAAATCAAAACAAAGAAAACCCCTGCTTATGTTCATGATTCCACTATTCAGCAACCCAGACAAGGCGTTCGACCGCTATTGCCGTCAGAAGATGGCTGGTTTTTCCATCTCACCGCAGGATCCCATCGCCATCGGAGAAGGGTCCCTGTCTTCTCCGCTATCACTCCGCCTATGGATGAATGCGCATACGCTTCCCATCATCGCCACAGGCGTGCTCACAGCCTCAGCGGGAGGCTTCTTTTGGGCCAACCATTCCCGCACCGTAACGCCAGACGTCGTTCCACCCATCTCCTTGGCAACAGACAGTCTCGACACAGACTCCCACGAGCTCCCAGCCCATGAAAGTCTTGAGGCTGCCAGTAATCCGGCGAGCACCACCGTCAAAGCACCCCGCACGTCACGACCTGTAGCAAAGGAAGATGCCGCGCCGCCGTCTGACACCGTCACCGACACTCCCAAGCCTGTCGTGGTCAAAAAGGTGGTCAGAAAAAACAGACGTACCGTTGTCATTCAAGATTCAACCCAACCATAAATCCCATACCATGCTCAAAAAGATGTTTTTCAGTATCATCGTGACAGGAGCACTTTTAGCCGTCACTGTCACCGCATCTGCCCAAGTGGACGACCCCAAAACCAGTCCAGACACCCTCTACATCTACGAAGAAGAGGTTGTCTATGATACGCTATATGTTTATGATTCCACCTCCAGTTCCATACCAAAGAGCAAAGAGGAGCTCCTGCAAGCGCTCCAAAGAGACCGGGGTGTCGGAAAGCTGTATCACCAGCGAGGTGCCATGTACATCAACGGGGTGGGCGGTGAGTTGTTCCGTCTTAACGACACGGAGCTCAAAGGACTTCTCTCTGCCAGCGATTACGCTGAATATCGTAAGGCCAAGCGGAATACAGCCATCAGCATTCCGCTCTTTGTAGCCGGCGGGTGTGCGGCCGCATTCGCTGGAATCGGTCTTTATCAATTCTGCGCCGTCTTCTTCCAAACGGCAAAATTAAGTGATCAACTTCTCGAAAGCGACCGCTTGGGCCCGGACCTCTGGCGCAGTGCCATGGGAGGATTTTTCATTTTCGCGGGCAGCGCGCTCGCCACCACCGCTTTCATCGTGCCCGCGGCCATACTGACCATCAGAAGCAAAGTGCGTATCAACAATATCACACAGAACTTCAACGGCACGACAGCCAACCTACAACTGGGTTTCAGAGCCGCACCCTGTGGAGCTGCCATTACCCTTTCATTCTGAAACGTCAGAAGCGATGACCACTGATGTCTCAGTGTTTTTGACTTCCGCAGAGATCATCACAGTCATTGTCGATTATATCACCCAGAAGTCTAAAAGAATCATTATGAAAAAAGCATTGTTGTTAGTTTCTGCAGTACTCCTGTTGGCTGCCATCTCCACATCATGCAGCAAGGGTTGTCATTGCTATGTGAAGACTGATGTCACCAACTCATTCCCTGTCTTTGAGGACGAGAGCATGAGCAAAGAAGACTGCAAAGCCATGGAGCAGAAACTCAACGAAGAAGAAGGCATGGGAATGTCCGTTTACAAGTGCAAATAAAACCGGTGCACTCCACATGTCAGACGGCGGACGGTCAAATCGTTCCGCCGTTTTTTCCTCGTCCAACCTCACAAAATCATTTTCAAGAAAAGTCATTTATCATTCTTTCTGGAAGCCCACAGGCGCCCAGTGCCTCAACCCTATTCATATTCATAATAATATGATGTTGGAGTAACATCCATGGTATCCGTCAAAAACACATTTTCATACCAATATGTTCCCCCTTTGGTAATCCTGGTAGGGAATCCATCTTCTTCATCATAATCATACAAAATAGATTCATGCAAAATGTAGCCGTCCTCAACATGTGTAGGGTATTCAATCGAGGTTATTAACGTTTGCTTTAACATATATTTATTTGTTTTCAACTTGTCTGCAAAAAAATCATAATAATCTAGATGGTAATAAGGATTCTGGATATTTGTATAACTATACTGCTCATACGTTTTAAAGTAGTCATCTCCCATCACTGTTTCAGAAGCAATGACATTATCATGGTCATAAGTGTAAGTCGTAACATATCTATCCCAAAGCAATTCACCTTTATCGTTCACCGCCTCATTAGAGATGCTCTCAAATATAGAATTAGGAATTTCTGGGACAAAGAGCTGTAATATGAAAAAATCATCTTGTAAATCATTCAATTTGTAACATCTGTATATCTCCAGAATTGTCTCTGTAATCAAGCCCTTTGGCGAACGATGAAATTCACAATGTGATCGTGTTTTCCACTCAGCATCAATATCAACAACATATCGATCAATCGCTATCAACTTGCGATGATGCTCGTCATATCGGAACTTATAGTATTCCGACAAGAAAACGCTTTTTGTGATAGCTATAGAATCAATTTGATTTCCATCATAATAGATGAGATATTTTTTATTTGCAGCGTTATTATCAATAGATTGGAGTTTATCCCCATCCCAATTGAAAGTGACTTGAAGCCCAAGTTCATTAGAAGGATATAGATAATATATTTTTGACAACTTCTTCGCAGGTTTATAGATTCCTTCACGTTCACAGGAAGTAAGGAAAAGCGAAGCAAAAACGATCACCAATACAGGTATAATTTTTCTAAACGACATAGGTTATTAACTATTCACTCCTAACTGATAACTGACAACTCTTAACTGACAACTTTTAACTGTATAGTCCTCCGTTCACCTGCAACACCTGTCCCGTGATGTAGGAGGCTTCCGGGGAGGCGAGGAAGGCGACGGCGGCGGCCACCTCGTCGGGGGTGCCGAAGCGCTGTGCGGGGATCATCTTGCTGAGGGAAGCCTGATCCAGTTCGGCGGTCATGTCGGTGGCGATGAAGCCCGGCGCCACGGCGTTGACTGTCACTTTGCGCTTGGCGACTTCCTGTGCCAGCGCCTTGGTCGCGCCGATGATGGCCGCCTTGGCGGCACTGTAGTTGGTCTGGCCGGGGACACCCTTCAATCCCGAAAGAGATGCCATGTTGATGATGCGGCCATCGCGTTTGGTCAACATCGTCTTTACCACCCGGCGGGTGATGTAGAAGAAGCCATTCAGCGGCGTGTCAATGACGCTATGCCAGTCGTCTTCTTCCATCATGATCATCAGGTTGTCGCGGCGCGTGCCGGCATTGTTGACCAAGACAGCGATATAGTCATCGGGATGGGCAGTCTCCCACCCTTCTAAGGCTGTATTCACCGCCTGTGCGTCGGCGATGTCGAACTTCAGCAGCTCGCAAGTGCCGCCCTGAGCCTCGACCATCTGCTTGGTCTCCTCGGCAGCTGCATCGTTGCTCACATAATTGACGATGACGGGCATCCCGTCGCGGGAGAGGCGCATGGCCACGGCACGTCCGATGCCGCGGGAACCTCCGGTAATGAGTGCGTATTTCATTGTTTTAGGTTTTTAGTGATCAGTGAACAGTGATCAGAGTTCACTAATTGGTGAAATAATATGTTGTTATCGTAATAAATTCAATATGGAAATAACTAAAAAAACAACACCAACGACAATCGGAATAATCGTATAAAAAATAAAATGAATGATATTTCCCACTTTTTCGCCGTATGCTGTTTTCATTTTCGATAGTTTTCCGAATTTTTCGGGAGAATTCCGTCTGAGATATATGGTGTAAATACCATAACCCAAAGCAAACAGACCAAACACTAATTGAAAAATTATACTCATATTGCTATTATTTTTGAAAGACGCTCTGCCGAATATCAACAAAATCAAAACCAGGCTGTTCTAACATGTCAAACACTTTCTTCGCCTCCGAATCTGCAGATACAAAACCTACAATATCAGGTTCCCGACTTGCTTGAGCAAACATCTTTGTATCATTTGGTATTACTGTTCTCGGTTGAATAGCCGCGCCACGTTCCTTTTTAACACGTAATATGGTACGCATAAAACGTGCAGCACATTCCGCATGATTATAATGGAACGGCAAAATTTGCAAATACTGCATCGGAAGATGGTCTATCTCATCTTTCACTCCATACTCTGCCAACGCAATCGTAGAAACCTTGCAGGTCACACCTTGTTCCACATATTCCCGAAAAAAACGCATAGCAACAGGATGTAACGGCTCCTCTGGATTCATCAATCGGATAAGGAAACCACTATCAAGCAAAACGGACTTCATCATGATCAACCCTCCCTTAAAGAATGAATCCAAACATCTGCGTCACCGACTCCCTTCCATGAAGGAGCCGCGAGTCTGATCAAACGTTGCATATAACCCTCATCAAAAGTTCGATTTTTATCATCTATAATAGCAGCGTTGGGAATCTGAAGAGTCATAAAATAATCCCGAATCTCATTTTTTGGCAAAACTTCACCAAAAGCATGCTTTGACCAAGGTCCTGAAGAATGGGTCATCTGCATCAAGGCGACTGCCGAATATCGACTATATTCAAGATAAACTTTGTCAAACAAGGCAGCCTCCTGTGGTTCCATCACAAGGTCATCTGAAATCCCAGCTGTGTTTATATCTCTTTTACGGTACTTTTTATACATGTCATAGACGACAGGCACTACGGGACCGTATGTCCAAGCGACAATATCTTCAGAAAACAGAGCCTCTCCAAAGTAAGCCAAATGGAATCCTTGCACATAATACAATAATTTCTGGAGCTTGAGATTCGAAATGGTATCCCCATGTTCGACATCCACACGCGCCAAAATCTTACGAGCAATATCTAATGCCTTGAATGTCATCTATTCTTTTTTAACCATGACTAAAAACGCTGCAAATATACACAAATTATGTATAACCAGAGAGTGTATAGTAATGAGCAGCCACAATTCGCCATCCGCAAATAATTAAACAACTTCTCCTCAACAACTGGCTACTGCAGCTTCAGCTGCTGGCCTTTCAAGAACGCCTCCACATTCCGCAGGTCCTCGTAGAACGGCGTATCCTCAATGAAGACGGGGCATATCTCGCGCACTTGATTGTAAATCTGTCTCGAGATGGGGGCGAGTTTGTCGGCAATCTTCAGGCAGTCAACAGCTTGTGCAAGAGCAATATACTGGATGGCCAGCACCTGCCAAGCATTGTCGATGACTGTGCGGGTGAGCAGCGCCGTGTTGGTGCCCATACTCACAACATCCTGGTTGTCATTGTTGTTCGGGATGCTATGCACATAGTTGGGCATGGCCAGCGTCTGGCACTCGGCGGTGGTGGAAGTGGCGGTAAACTGACACGCCTGCATGCCATAGTTGAGTCCCAACTTGCCCATGTTGAGGAACGGCGGCAGGATGCCATTGATACGGTCGTGGAAGAGATAGTTAAGCTGGCGCTCGGCGGTCATCACGAGACGGACCATCGCGATCTTGACTTTGTCTTGTTCGAGGGAGATGTAGTCGCCATGGAAGTTGCCACCGTGATAGACATTGCGGGTCTCAGGATCCACGATGGGGTTATCGCAGGCAGAGTTGAGTTCCTCTTCGAGCACGCGGCGGCAGTTGGCCAGTGTCTCGTAAATAGGGCCGAGGATCTGCGGCACGCAACGCAACGAATAGTAGGGTTGCACTTTGTGGTCGAAGGTGGTTTCGGTGTGGTCACCCTCATAGAGCTGATGCTCGCGCTGCTGCAGGCAATGGCTGTCGCGGGCGAGCGTGCGCATGCGGGCGGCGATGATCTGCTGACCCTCGTGACGGCGCACCGTGTTGAGCGGTTCGGCCATCAGGTCGTCAAAGGAGCCGGCGATCTCGTTCATCATCACGGCGGCGAGTGTGGCCCAGTCTAACAGTTGCTCTGCCATAAACTGGTTGATCATGGCGATGCCAGTCATCACACCGGTGCCGTTGGTGATGGAGAGACCTTCGCGGATATGGATCTTAAACGGCTCCAGTCCATTCTCTTGCAGCACTTCAGCTGCCGGGCGCCATTCGCCGTGGTAGTGGACACTCCCCTCGCCTATCATCGTCAGGGCAAGATGCGCCAGCTGCACAAGGTCGCCACTGGCTCCCACGCTGCCATGGCGGGGAATCATCGGGAGGATGTCGCGGTTGATCATCTCCACCAAAAGTTTCACTAGGTCGGGATGCACACCGGAGCGACCTTGCAGGAAGGTGCCAAGACGGGCCACCATGGCGGCCTTCACACACTCGTCGGGCAGCGGCTCGCCCGCGCCTGTGGAGTGACTGCGAATGATGTTGTATTGCAAAGCGGTAAGGTCGGCATCGTCAATGCGCCATTGCGCCATCGGCCCGAAACCGGTGTTGATACCGTATATGATCTTGTCTGCGCTGAACTGCTTCAGAAAATCGTAGCACTCCGCCACCTTGTCCATCGGCAGGTCGGAAAGGGCTATCTTTTTGTCTCTGTAAACGATTTTTTCAACGTCAGCGAGGGTGAAAATCGGATTCATCTCTACTCAAAATTTAGGGCTGCGAAGATACGATTTTTTCGGCTTATATCATCAGGTGAATCATCAACAACGACATGCCCTCATCAGTCCTTCACACACCGCACCGATTGTGCCTCGCCATCGGAGTCATATAGATCATTGTGCATGACAAGGGCGTAGTTTGCGTGAAGTCCCCAGTAATAGATATTGTTATAGCCATACGAGGTGCCTGTGCCAGTAGCCGTCCAAAAGAAGGTAACATATCCCAGTCCTCCGTATTCGTTTCCAATAGTAATCGTTGCTGAACTGTCATAAAACCCTGCCGGGAGTGCGCCAAATCCTGTAGCATTATTTTGGGAGAGATCGTTGTTGCCTACCACACAGGGGCCCGGGAGGCCACTCTCATCCCAACCAACCGTGGCGGCCAGCGATCTTCCAATCTGGCTATTGTCACCGCCACAGGCATACTGGCTCTGACTCTTCACATAATTGAACAGCTGTGTGCATTCGGCATCACTCGGCACATGCCAGCCAGTGGGACAAATGCCCTGAACACCACTCGGATTTGCTGTACTACCAGCCGCACCATGCATCACCGCCGACCAGTTGTACAGCAATCCATAGTTGTGCATGTTGGTGGATACATTCATCGGATAATACCAATACCCAATAGTGGTAGAGGCGCTTTCGCCCGCCAAGATGGGGGTTCCGTCAGCGCATCTGGTCGTGCGCAAGTTTTCGCGCATCCAGCATTGCTGGCCTATCTGCACGGTGTTATAGACGTTCCCGTCAATGTCGACAAGCGTTGGCGTGCCCGGACATGACAAAGCATCGCCATTCGGGTTGATGGGAATCGTGAAAGACTTCTCCTCCCCGTACACCGTTCCCCTGCTGTTGGTTGCATATGCCCGAACATAATACGTGAAGTTGGAAATCAGTCCGGACAATTGGCTGGTGAAGGGGCCCATGCCGCTGCCATCCACCGTATGTCGTCCGTAAATCGTTGGAGAGGGCGACATGCTGATGCAAACACCACGGACAGTTGAAGTGTCGCCCCCGTCATCTGTCACCTCTCCGCCACAGATGGCTGAGGTATCCGTGATGCCTGTAACGTTTGCCGTGATGACGGTTGGCAAGTTCATCTGTATGGCTGAAAACTGCAATACAAATGTCTGCGATTCCCAAAGAGGCTGCTCTATGTGTTGGCTTTCTTGTTCCTCATCGTTGAGGTTGGCAACCCCCACGTATTCCATCTGGTCGCCAAAATCAAATGGCCGGATGATGAGACCACGGCTTTGGGATTTGGTTGGCAGCGGCATCGGATCAAACGGCTCTGCAAGGCCTGCGTATTGGATAGCATTGGCCTTCCCGCCATCATGGCACACCATCTTCAGCGACGAGGATTGTCCGTCATGATGGGCAGTCAGCAGATAAGCACCTGCGTGAGCAAGGGTTATACGGAAATGGTGGGCACCTGGCTGTAGAGACGTTTCATGAAACGTCTCTACCATCCTCCCGTTCATATCGGCAATTTCCAAACGCACAATCCCTTCCTCGGGAATCGACAAGGTCACATCCGTGATGCCATCGAATGGGTTGGGCGACATTTGCAGGGTGAGGGCATGTGCGGTCCCCACGTCATGAATGCCGGTCTGATTCTGCAGCGTCAGCACCGTGTCAGGCCAGGGAAGGAGCACCTGCCAGCCTTTGGTAACATTAGAGACACTCACATAATTCATTTCCACATGCTTGTTCGCGCCGTCACGCCCTGTAAAGGTAAGGGTGACGGTCTGGGCGGATCCAGCTATTGCGAAGAGGATGAGAAGACAGAATAATAGGATCTGCTTATTCATAAGGGTTGATTTTTATACGGCAAAAGTACAAATATTCTATTATCTCAAGCCTTATCGACCCAAAAAAGTAATCTCATCCTCCACCTTTACGACTTTTGATGCAGCCCGCACTCGCGGTGCTCGGGTGATTCCCACCACCAGCGGCCCGCGCGAATGTCTTCGCCAGGCTTCACGGCCCGTGTACATGGCTCGCACCCAATGCTCGGGTAACCCTTGTCGTGCAGCTTGTTGTACGGCACATGGTGAGTCTTCACATAGTCCCACACTTGTGCTTCAGTCCAGTCGATGAGCGGGTTGATTTTCAACACGTTGTGATTTTCATCCCACTCGATCTTCTGCATATTGGTACGGGTGACAGACTGTTCACGGCGAAGTCCGCAGATCCAGGCATCGAGCGTTTGGAATGCACGACCGAGGGGCTCAAGCTTGCGCACATGGCAACAGGCATGCCGTTTCTCAATGCTTTCGTAGAAGGGGTTGATGCCTTGCTCACGCACAAACCGCTGCAACGCCTCCGTTTGTGGACAGAACACCTCCATGTGAATGCCGTAGTGTAAATTGGTCTTGTCGATGAGCTGATAGGTCTCTGGGAAGAGTCGGCCCGTGTCGAGCGTGAAGATCCTCGCCTTCGGGCTGATTTTCATCACCATATCCGTAAGGGTTTGATCCTCAATGCTCAGACTGGATGACAAGGCAATCCTGTCGCCATAGGCCTCCAGAAAATGACGCAACAGTTCCTTCGGAGCAGCCTCCGCAAACCGTTCATTCAATGCTTCAATATCGTCTTTGAAATATCTCATAATTCTACATTGTTCATTGTACATTGTTCATGGCTACCATCCCCGCCCCCACCGTCTCGAAGCTGTCGGGGTCAATGAAGATTACAGAGCCTGTGACACGATTCTCAGCATACCTGTCAACCACTATAGGATTGGCTGTCTTGACTGTAATACAGGCGATGTCGTTCATCTTCAACGATGTCACTCCCTCTACGTGCTCCAAAGTGCTGACATCCATCTTGTAATCCACCGCTTGCACCATCGCGACAGTTTCCGACACGGCGGTGCGGAGGATGTAGCGTTTGCGCAGCTGCATCTCCGTTTCGTTGAACCAACAGCAGTGCATTTTGAGTTGCTGGGAAATCGTCGGTTGCGGTCCTTCTGCATTTACAAGCATGTCGCCCCGGCTGATGTCAATGTCGTCCTCTAACAGAATGGAGACGGATTCTGGGGTGTGCGCCACATCCAACTCCTTGTCGGCCTGCATGATGGCTTTCACCTTACTCGTCAGTCCGGAGGGGAGCACACGCACGGTGTCGCCCTTGCGCAACACACCGCCGGAGAGTCGTCCCGCGTAGGCGCGGTAGTCGGGGAACTTGTCGGAGATGGGTCGAACGACGTATTGCACCGGGAACCGCAACGGTTCTGTTTCGCCGCCCATCTTGTGGTCGATGGAGACCGTCTCCAGCAGGTGCATCAACGGGCCACCAGTGTACCATGGCATGTTTTGGGAGGCTTCTACCACGTTGTCGCCGTATTTGGCCGAGATCGGGATGAAGAGCAGCGAGGCATGGATGCCGATCTTGGCGGCCATCTCCTCGTAGTGCTGATGGATGTCCTTGAAGACCTGCTCGGAGAAATCGACCAAATCCATCTTGTTGATGCACACAGCAATAAAAGGAATGCCAAGCAACGAGGCGATGTAAGAGTGGCGCACCGTCTGCTCCACCACGCCGTTGCGCGCGTCAATGAGGATGATGGCAAGGTCGGCGGTGGAAGCACCCGTCACCATGTTGCGGGTGTACTGGATGTGGCCAGGGGTATCCGCGATGATGAACTTGCGCTTGGGTGTGGCAAAGTAGCGATAGGCCACATCAATGGTGATGCCCTGCTCGCGTTCGGCCCGCAGTCCGTCGGTGAGCAGCGCAAGGTTCACCTCCTCGTTGCCGCGGCTCCTCGATGCCTGTTCCACTGCCTCCAGCTGGTCCTCGAAAATCGACTTGCTGTCGTATAATAATCTTCCGATGAGCGTGCTTTTGCCGTCATCCACGCTGCCCGCGGTCGTAAACCGCAACAGCTCCATATCTAAATATCCATTATTCATACTACTAACTTCTAACTAAAAACTTCTAACTAAAAGTACCCTTCCTTCTTCCGGTCCTCCATGGCTGTCTCACTGCGTTTGTCATCGGCACGGCCTCCGCGTTCCGTGATGCGGGTGGCGGCAATCTCGGAGATGATATCCTCCAACGAATTAGCCTCGGAGATGGTGAGACCGGTGCAAGTGATGTCTCCGATGGTACGGCAGCGCACACGGCGGGTGACCACCTCCTCCGTGGGTTTCAGCATCATGCAGGGCTCGGCGGCCAACCACTGGCCGTCGCGAAGGAAGCACCGACGCTCGTGCGTGAAGTAGAGCGACGGTAGCGGAATATTCTCTGCGTAGATGTACTGCCAGACGTCCATCTCGGTCCAATTGCTGATAGGGAACACACGGAAGTGCTCACCCATGTTCTTGCGTCCGTTGAAAATGTTCCACAATTCGGGCCGCTGGTTCTTGGGATTCCACTGTCCAAACTCGTCTCGATGCGAGAAGAAACGCTCCTTGGCGCGGGCCTTCTCCTCGTCGCGTCGTGCCCCTCCGATGCAGGCGTCGAACTTGTATTCTTCGACAGTGTCCAATAACGTGGTGGTCTGCAGACGGTTACGACTGGCGTTATATCCCTTTTCCTCCTTCACGCGCCCCTTGTCGATGCTCTCCTGCACAGAGCCAACGACCAGCTGCGCCCCCAACTTCTCCACGAGTGCGTCACGGTAGTCGAGAGTCTCTTGGAAGTTGTGCCCCGTGTCGATGTGCAGCAACGGGAACGGGATCTTGGCAGGATAGAACGCCTTGTAGGCCAAATAGGTGACCACGATGGAATCCTTGCCACCGGAGAAGAGGATGGCCGGCCGTTCAAACTGCGCCGCCACCTCACGTAAGACATAGATGGACTCGGATTCTAATTCTTTCAAATGAGTTAACTTATACATTTATCAATATTTGTTTAATTGCAATTATTTACTATGTTCATCATTGAACGCGATATCCCAACAACTACTAACTGCTAACCACCAACTCCTAACTGACAACTCCCAACTAACTAAAGGCTCCAGACAAGTATTTTTGGGTGAGCTCGTGCTTAGGATGATGAAATACTTGGTCGGCGGAACCTTGTTCTACGATTTCGCCAAGGTACATAAAGACAACGTGGTCGGCGATACGGAGAGCCTGCCGCAGGGTATGAGTGACCATGATGATGGAATATTGCTCTTTAAGTTTCACAAAAAGATCCTCCACGGTTTTGGCGGAGATAGGGTCAAGCGCGCTGGTGGCCTCATCGGCGAGGATGTATTCGGGCTCCACAGCAAGGGAGCGGGCAAGGCAGAGACGCTGCTGCTGGCCAATGGAGAGGCGGGCGGCAGGCGCGTGAAGACGGTCCTTCACCTCGTCCCAGAGCCCCACTCCGCGCAGGTTCTCCTCCACCCTGCGATGCAGCTCTTTGCCTTTACAAAGATTGTTGATGCGGCAGCCATAGGCCACGTTGTTGAAAATGGACATAGGCAGCGGACATGGACGCTGGCTCACCAGCCCGATCCGACGGCGCAACTCGGTGATCTCCGCACCGCTGCGGATGATGTCCTGCCCATCGACCAGCACCTGTCCGGCAAGCCGGACCCCTTCCGTGGAGTCTATCAAGCGGTTGAGTGTCCGCAGCAAGGTGGTCTTGCCGCATCCCGATGGCCCGATGATGCAGGTGATCTGCCGCTCGGGCAACGTGACATTCACATCCTTCAATATGTGGGCATTTTTGATATGGATGTTGAGGTTTTTGACTTCTATCATATTGTTGACTATAACTATGACTATTGACTATGACTATTATCTGATCACTGTTCACTAATTCACACTTTATTCTTCGAGAACCTGTTGGTGATGAATCTACCGGCGATGCTGAGGACGAGGACAATGACAGTGAGGACGAGGGCTGCGGCGTAGGCGCGGTCTTGCACCTCAGGGATGGGACTACTGAGTTGGAAGAAGACAGCCAGAGGAAGCGTGGCAGCGGGTTGAGACAGGGACGTGGGGATGCTGTCGGTATAGCCAGCCGTGAACATCACCGCGGCAGCGTCCCCGATGGCACGCCCGACGGAGAGCAGCGTGGCAGTAGCGATACCCGGCGCAATCTGACGGATAACGACCTTCAGCGTCTCCCATCGGGTGGCGCCGAGTGAATAGGTGGCGTCGAGAATGTCGCGGGGAAACTCGCGCGTGGCCTCATCCATGGTGCGGATGAAAATCGGGATGATGAGCAGGGTGATGACGATGATACCACCCAGCAAAGAGGTCCGGAGACCGAAGAAGATCATGATGGTGAACGCGAAGGCACCATACACGATAGAAGGGACCCCAAAGAGCACGTCGAAGGCCATCCGTGCAGCGTAGGCCAGCTTAGAACCCGGCTTCAAGTAGACATTGAGATAGAAAACCACTGGAACGGAGACAAGCAGCCCCAACACCGTGGAGGCCCCCACAATGTAAAGCGACCCCACTATAGCGTTGAGGAAGCCACCCTCCTTGCCGATGTAGAAGCCGCCCCCGGGCAGACTGCTCACCATCTCCCAACTCATGGCCTTCCAGCCGTGCGAGAAGATGGTCCAGATGACACTGATCACCATGACGAAGACCACAGCCATTGACAACCACATGAGGACTTGGGCAATTATCTCGCGAATTTTCTTTGTTGTTGATACTTTCATTAGAGAATGCTTAAGGTTAATCGTTAATAATGGCTATTGGCCGAGTCGTTTCTCCATTCTGTAGAGGACGATACGGGACAACAGGTTGAAAATGAAAACGACCACGAAGAGGATGAGAGCCGCAAACATCAGCGCGGACTCATAGAGAGGCATAGAGAGCATCTCGCCGTAGTTGTTGGCGATGAGGGCGGGAATGGGATATCCGCTGTCAAGAGGGCTCTTCGGGATGGTCATCACGCAGCCGCAGACCATGAGCACGGCAATGGTTTCGCCCATGGCACGGGAGACGGCCAGCACGGTGGAGGCGAAGATGCCGGGCAGTGTTTTGCGCACCACGACCTTCTGACTGGTCTGCCAGCGGGTGGCCCCCAACGCCAACGAGGCTTCGCGCAAATCGCGAGGCACCATGCTGAACACTTCGATGAAAAGGCTGACTAACAAGGGAATCACCATCACGCCGAGGACAATACCAGCAGCCAAAACCGTGTAGCCCGATGAATATTCCACAAAATGCGGTGCAAGCCTGTCGGAAATGAGCGGTACGATGACCAAGGTACCCCAGATGCCATAAACCACCGAAGGCAATGCCGCCAAGATGTCCAATGCCGGAAACACAAACTTGCGTACTGCCGGACGGGCATACTCCGTAAGGTAGAAAGCGGTGAACAAGGAGACAGGCAGCGCCAGCAGGATGGCGATAAAGGTTACCCAAAGCGTGCCCGCAATGAACGGCAAGAAGCCGAACTCCCCTTTGATGGGCTTCCACTCACTGGAGGAGAGCAGGCTCCACAGCGACTTCCCCTCCAACACCGGCACCGACTTCAGATACAACCCCACAAACATCACCACCACAAACAAGATGGAGAGGATGGTCAGGGCAAGCATGGTGGCGCCAGCCGTTTTGTCCTTGATGATTCTCGACTTATGCATAATATCTTAGCTTGATTCCCTTTTTGCGGCTCACCCCACACTGCGCTTCGCACGTGCGGGATCATGAGCACTTTGCGCATCTTGCGCTCAAGGAATACCTCTTCAATGATTAACGGGTGGATTTCAGTTTGGAAAGGCCATTTTGGAGTTTATTCTCGCTGAGGCTGATGTAGCCGGCGGGAGCACACTCCTGCTGTCCGTCAGTGAGAATGTATTTCAAGAACGCCACGACAGCGGGACTGGTGGGCACCCCATTGCTCACAAGGTATAAGTCACGGGCGGGCGGCGAGGGATACTTGTCCTCCGCAACGGCTTTGACAAAATCATCTTTGGTGTCGTAAAAGTATTCCTCAGTCGTGATGTTGCCGTCGTTGTCGCGATCGATGGGGAAGACAAAGAGACCCGTATTGGGCTTGCGGCTCTCTTCATCGTAAGCATATCCAATGTTGTTGAATCCAATGGCTAACTTGTCACGCTGCACAGCATTGGCTAGTCCTGGGTCTCCAAAGACAGCCGTACCCTGGAGGTCTTCCTGCTTCTTGCCCATCCACATCGCAAAGGTTTCGGCCGCACCGCAAGCGTCGGAACGCGTATAGACGTGAATCGGCGTATTGTCAGCAGTGCCGAGCAGCTGTCCCCAGGTCTTGATCTCGCCAGAGATCCAGATCTTATAAGCCTCCTCTTTGGTGATGCCTTGCCGTTTCATGGCAGCAGCATGCGGGTTCTCTGTATTCACGGTGATGACCACCGCATCCTTGGTCACGGCGAAAGGCAGCGCCCCCTTTTCCAATTCGGGAGGATAGACTTCACGGGAGACCATCCCAAGGTCAACCACATTGGCCAAAACGTCGGTCATGCCCTTGCCGGCACCTCCTGCGGAAATGTCAATGCGCACACCCGGATTCGCCTTCTGAAACTCTTCGACCCATTTCACGGCCAACGGATAGAGCGCAAAAGCCCCGGAAATAGAGATTTCTCCTGTGAGCCCGCCATTCGACTGCGGATTCTGCTTCTTTCCACAAGAAACACACATCGCTAAGATGCAAATTGCTGATAAAAGGGTAATTGTTTTTTTCATATTGATAATTTATTAATATTCAAAATCATACGTTATGCGCCTCAAAACTTCACGGAAACCATGGCAGTCAGGGTATGCCCGAACTGATCTATCTGGTAACGTTGCTTCAAAGTGTAGTTCAATTGCACTCGCACATGACGCTCAGGCCACCATTCGAGCCCCGCGGAATAGTATATGGAGGGAACATTGAAAGCATCGTGCTGATTATAACGATAATAGTCGAAACGCAACACAGGACGGAGTTTCTGCCGCATGGGGATGTCCTTGCCCCAACCAAAGTCGAACCAATAGCCTGCAATAACATAAAACCCTTGGGTAAAAGCAGGTTCCACGACTAAGCCATCAGGGCCTGGCGATGGATTCAACGAGGCTAAATCGGTCAATCCGGCAACATACTCGCCACGCACCACCCATTTTTTGTCATTGTATTCAGCACCTGCAGCATAGCGATAACGCCGACCATCCACGCCAGTGGAAGCACCGTCATACAATATATTATATTTACCCCAATAACCCGAAGCAGAAATAATCATGTTCTTCACAAATGGGCTGAATTCTATTCTGGCTGAAATATCCTTGGCCATGTTGTCAGTCTTCACATTGATACCGTTTCCACCGAAAAGGCCGACCCCATACTTCAATATGGGAATCTTCTCGCCACGCACTTCCGCGGAGGCCAACGTACCCGTGAGCATGAGTCCAATTTCGCGACCATTAGAATAGGAACTAATGCCTGTCACATCCTTATATCCAGACAAAGCACTGATAACCTGCGCGTTCTCCGTCAGCTCTAAATCTAATGGGGAATATTTGTTCTCAATAGAAAACGGGATTTTGAACTGCCCGACCTGTAGTTGGACAAATGGACAAAAGTTCACCTTGACGTAAGCATCAATCAAGCGAGGATTAGGGGCAAAGTCACCCTGCAATCTGAAGTCCACCCACTTGGAAAGGTTGCCTTTAAAGTCGAGACGGGCGCGTCGGATCTGCATCACACTGCTTTGGGCATCACCGGCCTTATCATACATGTACTGGGCGTCAACCCACCCACCAATGCTCACATGCTCTTTTACTTGCTGCCATACGTCCTGGGATTTTTTCTTCGAGATAGTATCCTGTGAAAATCCTACCATCGATCCTAACCATAAGGTGATCATTAAAAAAAACAGCCTTTTATTTGCCATACATTCAAAAGATATGCATTTTGAAAAAAACGGGCAAAAATAGGATTTCAGCAGCAGAATTCTGTCATTATTTGGCTGTAATATGTCATAATTTATCAATAATTTGTCATAATTCGGCAGGATCGGGTAATGGATTTAAGTTTTTTTTATTTTCGCCGTCATGAAAATTCTATTCTTCATTTTGTCGATTCTAGTTATCTCCAACATTATCACGTTGGTATTATTCATTCACAGCCGTCACTCGTATCGGAAGCTGATGCAGAAGAGTCTCCGCCAAGACGACGAATGTAACAATCTGGTTGAACCGATCGTCTTCGAAGCCACTGATTCCATCGATGATCTAAGCGAAAAACTGCTTCAGAAATTACAAACCAGCATGGAGAAGGGCAAATTGTACTTGAGGCCGGAGTTGAACATTCAGGATTTGGCCAAGGAATTGGGGACCAACAAGACCACGCTTTCGCACGTCATCAACGCTTGCTTGCATCAGAATTTTTCTTCATTACTAAACAGTTACAGAATCAAAGAATCCTTGAGTCTGCTGAGCGACCCCCAATATTTCCAGGAAAAGATGGAGGTGATTGGGGAGATGTGCGGCTACAGTAACCGACAGGTTTTTCATAAAGCATTCAAGAAGGAGATGGGGATCACCCCCAGTCATTTCCGTAATATCCAAAAGGCGACTGTCCGGGAAAAGTAAAAATCTTGCAGGGTCTATTTTCCGACGCCTCGCAGATCCACGAACTTCACGGGTTTACGCGCACTCGGTGGGAAGTTGACACCTTGCACCTCTTCCACGGAGCTGATGATGACGGTGGGTGCCACGCGCACATGCGCCCGGAAACGGTTCTTCAGCTCGTTGACGATCTCCTCGGGATGATTTTTGAATCGGGAATTCTGATCCACGACTTCTGCGTTCAGACCCACCTTGACCACTACTTCATCCGTACCCTGTTGTGAGTCTTGCACATAAATGACGTAGTTCTGTACAAACGGCGTGTTGTTCAGCACATCCATGAGCGCAGGCGGATAGAGGGTTGTGCCCTTCAACTTGATCATATTGTTCTTGCGGCCCACCAAAGAAGTAAGGCGGTAACTATTTCTGCCACAACGACATTGCTCGGTAATCTTCGCACACATATCGCCCGTGCGGAAGCGCAAGAGCGGCATCCCCTCCACGCCGAGGGTCGTCACCACCACCTCGCCGGTCTCACCGTCAGCCACCGGCAAGTTGTCCTCACCGATGATTTCCACGATGATGAGCTCTGGGTGCACATGACCGCCCAAACCATACTCGCACTCGCTGAAGGTGGCGCCCATCTCAGTCGAGGAGTAAGTGGCGTAGAGCTCCACATCCCATTTCGACTTGATCTGCTCGCCCAAAAGGTTGAGCGAGAAGTCCTGATTGCGCAGGCTCTCTCCTATCCCGATGATCTTGCGGATGCTGGAGTTTTGATAGTCAATACCATGGTCCTCAGCATATTGAATCAGTCGCGGGATGAACGAGGGCACGCACATGATGCTGTCGGGCTTGATGCGTTGGATGGTGTCCCATTGCAACTCGGGGATGCCGTTGCCCACACGGATGACCGAGGCGCCCAACTCACGCAGTCCGAGGAAATAGGCCAGTCCAGCCATGAACCGCTTGTCGAGGGTGACCATCAACTGGAGGATGTTGCCGGGTTTCAGTCCGGCGCATTCGAAACTCTTCTTCTCGTTATAAGCCAGCCGTTGCAGATCCTTCTCGGTACAGCAGAAGGTCACGGGGTCGCTCAGCGTGCCACTCGTGGTGATGTAGTCGATCACCTTTTCTTTAGGCACACAAAGGAAGTCCTCGTTGAAGAGTTGAAGATCTTTCTTCTCCGTGAAGGGGATGTTCACCAAATCCTCGATGGTGCGTATTTTCTCCACATTGATGCGGTAACGCTCGAACATACGCTGGTAGTAGCGGGAATGTTGCTGCAGATAGGCTAACGCATCACGGAGTTTCACTTCTTGATACTGTTTGATCTCGTCAGCAGAAGCGAATTCTATATCTTGATTCCTGTCAATCATAATCAACGGATGAAAAACGGCCGCAAAGATAGTAAAATAGTTGGTTAGGCGATCAAGGGTTCAGAACCCCCTCGTCGTTCTCGCACCGCCGCCGACTACGCTGGTGCGCGGACGCACAGAGCCGGATGAGGAGGGACGAGGAGTGGACGATGCGGTGCTGCTCTTGGCCGAGGTACTGACGGTGGGTTTGGATGTAGTCGTGGGCCTGCTGCCCGACGACGGACTTCCGCCAGCGGAGGGCTTCCCACCCGAAGAGGGCTTGGCATTCGTGGACGGCGAACTTGCCGACGGCGCAGAGGGAGTCGATGCAGGCGAAGGGGTAGCTTGCGCCACCGGAGCACTGCCAGTCGACCGCTTGTAGTTCGTGGTGCTACCCACGCGACTGATCCGTGAGGAGATATTGTGCCCGCCCGTGGTGTTCAAGTCGTTATAGGTTACGATGACCGACGGCGTCTTCAAGTAGCGGCCGCCGCTGTTGCGCAGACTGCCCACGAAATAGTCGCGCACCTTCGCCAAGTCGATGCCTAACAGAGGCAGATTGTTCTTGCCGATATGCCGCAACAGCTTGTTGACCTTCTGCGCCCGCAACATACGGTCGTAGGTCTCCCGACTGTTGACCGTCGTACCTCGAGGGTAGGACAGATAATGCACCAGCTTCGTGTATTCCTCCTCGGAAAGCCCCTGTAGCATGGAACGCACCCCGCGGAACTCCCCAGCCAGATCAGCCTTCTCATGCTGGTTGACATCCCGGTAAATAGCCCGTTCATGCTCATCCGTATAGGTGAAGTTATACTCTTGCTCGTTCTTGCGCAACTGCTTGCTGACCTGCTCCTCCACATAGGCGGCAAAGTGAAGAGTCGTCAACGTGTCGGAGAGCTCATTGATCCTGCTGTCTGTCAGATTCTTGAGAATGTCCAGCAGGTCACGGCAGGGCTTGGCCAACAGGTAGGGCTTGTTGGAAGGGAAGGCGGGATGCAGCAGATCACCCTTGTAGGTGATGCCGTTATCCATAAACAGTTGATAAAGTGCGACATACTGCACCACACGGGCAATATCCGTATTGCCACAGTTAGCGAAATAGTTGCCCGCCTGCCGCTCATACTGTGCCCCGACACTGGCACCGCTGCTCTGCGAATGAAAATAGGAAACCGGCAAAGCTCCCGTACGGTTGAGCGTATAGATGGTGTATTCCGGCAAATCGATGGCGTACATGGTGTTGGCCGTATTCCAGTTATAAACCAACTCGCTGAGTCCCAACTTCTTGAACAGTGGTCTATCGAATGGAAAACGCCCAGGAGATGGATAATGGTAGCATGCCTCCTGGATAGTGCCGTTCTCCGACCAGTCCTTGAGCAGCACATCGGTGATGGTGAGCAGATGCCCTAACTCGGTGTTCTCCAGTTCGCGGCTGAGGTATGTGGGACACCAGTCGCGCCCATTGCTCATCTTGCCGGCCATACAGTCGTTGATGTCAAGGCTCTGCGAGAGCTCCTTGCTGCTAATGGAAGCGACCAGCAGGACACTCTCCACCCGCAGGGGCGGCAGCATCTCCAACGGGGTCTCGCGCTCGCGACCGATGACCACCAACGTGGCGGAATCCCGCAGGGCGCCGAGGATAAGGTCCGCGTCGAGGGCGAACCGACGGATGTCGCCTGCCTGCTCGGAGAGGTCACTGTCGCGACGGATGCTCCAGGCCACCAAGCCCGGCTCGCGGCTGAAGAAAACCCCGCGACGCCGTTGTTGGAATATATCACTGACCGTCAAGTCGTTGGCCGTATCTGCCTCGTCAATAAAGGCTTCCCCAGCGGCGAAGAACCAGTCATCAAACTCGCCCAGCGTGATCTGGTAGTCCAGATTGTCGCCCGAAAAATAGTGTCGTTTCTCTCCGCTCAGCAGGTCAAGCGCATTGGGTTTATAATCCGTGAGGTATTGCTGCTGGGAAATCTTGGCCACCAGGTTGTCCATATTTTCGGTGGTGGCATTGCCTAACACAACGGCCATATCCGTGACATGCCCGTCGTAGCCGATCTTGAAGCTTCGTTGCGAGGTCTGATGAGTAAAACGGCTGCAAATCGCCTCCAGACTGTCGGGTTCAAAAAACGGGGCCGGTTCTGCGAGGAGGATAATGCGGCTGCTGTCGGGGAAGGTGGCGGTGGCGATGGTCTGGTAGTGCATTCGGAAGTCCTTCCGGAAGTTGGCATACAGCGAATCTAACATCTGGAAGGCCATGGTGGATTCCACATCCACATTTTGGTTAGGGATGTACTCTTTCTTGAGCAGAACTGCGGTCTGCTGCTTGATGCTTTCGGCCACCTTGGTGTGCCTCCCGAAAAGGGCAAACAGGCCGACAGCGAGAAGGATCGTCCCACCGATGATGAATGCCGTCCGTTTAGCTGTATGAGTCATTCTTGCACCATGAATTTCGAGCGGCAAAAATACACATAATTTGCTGTGCCGTGCGGTCCATTAAAATTTTCAGTACCTTTGCCTTCTTTAACAATCAGCATCGAAATCCAACTATGTCTAGGATTGACAACGAATTACATACCGACGACCCCTCTCACATCCGCATCCGGGGCGCGCGCGTGCACAACCTCAAGAACATCGATGTGGACGTGCCGCTGCATAAGATCGTGGCTGTGGCAGGTGTCTCAGGCTCCGGCAAGTCCTCGCTCGCGTTAGGCGTGCTCTATGCCGAAGGCTCGCGCCGTTACCTCGAGTCACTCTCGACCTACACGCGCCGCCGCATGACCCAGGCCGCGAAGGCCGACGTGGACGAGATTCTCTACGTGCCCGCCGCCCTCGCCTTGCATCAGCGGCCCGGCGTGCCCGGCATCCGATCCACCTTTGGCACCGGCACCGAACTTCTCAACAGCCTGCGCCTGATGTACTCCCGCTTGGCCAGCCACCGCTGTCCCAACGGGCACTATCTCCCACCCTCTCTCGCTGTGGCTGCCGGCCAGGAGCTCGTCTGTCCCGAGTGCGGCGAGCATTTCTACGCTCCCGGCGCGGAGGAGCTGGCCTTCAACAGTCAGGGGGCGTGTCGCTGCTGCGGAGGCACTGGCATGGTGCGCACCGTCGACAAGAGCACCCTCGTGCCCGACGAGTCGCTCACCATCGACCAGGGAGCCGTCGCGCCGTGGAACAGCCTCATGTGGTCGCTCATGACCGATGTGTGCCGCGCCATGGGCGTACGCACGGACGTGCCGTTCCGTGAGCTCACTGACGAAGAGAAGGACATCGTCTATAACGGGCCCGCGGTGAAGAAGCACATCTTCTACAAGTCCAAGACCACCAACGAAGCCGGCGAACTCGATTTCACCTATTTCAACGCCACCTACACTGTGGAGAACGCCCTCGCGAAAGTGAAAGACGAGAAAGGCATGAAGCGCGTGGAGAAATTCCTGAAGGAGGAAGTCTGCCCGGAATGTCACGGCACACGGCTGTCGGAGGCCGCCCGCGCCCCAAAGCTGCGCGGCATCGGTCTCGACGAGGCCTGCCAGATGACCCTGGCGCGGCTCACCGAGTGGGTCGATAGCGTGCCCGCATCGCTGCCCGAGGAGATGCGCCCCATGGCGGAGAGCATCTGCGAGTCGTTCCGCACGGCCGCCAAACGGTTGATGGACTTGGGATTGGGTTACCTCACCCTCGATCGCGCCGCCTCCACCCTCTCCACCGGCGAACGGCAACGCATGCAGCTCGCCCGCGCCGTCCGCAACCGCACCACTGGCGTGCTCTACGTCCTCGACGAGCCCTCCATCGGTCTGCACCCCTCCAACATCGTGGGACTCAACGGCGTGATGCACGACCTCGTGGCCGACGGCAACACGGTGCTGCTCGTCGATCACGACACGCAGATCCTGCAAGAGGCCGACTGGCTCATCGAGTTGGGTCCCGACGCCGGCGCAAAGGGCGGAGAAATCATCGCCGAGGGTACCATCCCGGAGATCATCCGCAACAGTGCATCCCGCATCGGACCGTTCCTCGCCCCCGAAAAGGCACACGGTTGGAACGAGCCCGACAAAGACCGACTGTTCGAGTTCGGCAATATCCATCTGTCAACCAAGCAGATACACACGGTAAAACCGTTGGAGGTCGAGATTCCCAAGGGGCGGCTCACCGTGGTGACAGGCGTCTCCGGCTCCGGCAAGACGACGCTGATCCTGGAGAGTCTTGTGCCCGCGTTGGAGGCGCTGACCCGCGGGAAACGGATGCCCGACCACGTCACCGACATCCTCGCGGAGGGCATCGAGCACGTGAAGCTCATCGATGCCACGCCCATCGGCATCAACATCCGCTCCACCGTGGCTACCTACGCCAACGTCCACGACGAGCTGCGCAAGCTCTACGCCCGCACGCCCGACGCGAAACACCACGGCTATAAGGCCGGCGACTTCTCCTACAACACCGGCGACCTGCGCTGTCCCGTCTGCGACGGCACCGGCGCCATCAGCCTTGACGTGCAGTTCCTCCCCGACGTCGATATACCCTGCCCAGAATGCCGCGGCTCACGTTACGCGAAGGCGGCCTACGCCGTGCGCCATACCAACAAGCACAACGAAACCCGCTCGCTACCCGAGCTGATGGACATGGACGTGAGTTCCGCATTGGAGTTTTGCCAAGACATGAAGACGGTATTCCCCAAGCTGGAGGTACTGCAAAGTCTTGGTTTAGGATACCTTACGCTGGGCGAGGAGACCCCGAGTCTGTCGGGCGGCGAGGCGCAGCGGCTGAAGTTGGCCACTGAAATGGGACGACTGCAACACGACTCGGTCTTCGTGTTCGACGAGCCCACCATCGGGCTGCACCCGTTGGACGTGCGCACCCTTTTGCAGGTCTTCGACACGCTGATCCAAAACGGCGCGACGGTCATCGTCATCGAGCACGACCTCGACGTGATCCGCGCCGCCGACTACATCATCGACATGGGCCCCGGCGGGGGCGAAGAAGGGGGCCGCATCGTGGCCACCGGCACCCCGCATGAGATTGCCAGCAACCGCGAAAGCGTAACGGGAAGATTCTTGAGATAAGATGGTGAGGGAGCGGTAGCAAAGGATTCACTATCACCGAGCACCGCGCCGCAGCCAGGCAAGGAACTCATCCGGCCATGCGAGCACATCCTTGACTTCGTGTTTGTCCATTTTATCCCTGTTCACGCCAAAACCATGCCCTCCCTGCTGGGGGTTCATGTAATAGACGTTCACCTTATCATACGCTAGCAACGAATCCGCCATCATCTTGGCATTATGCCAGTCCACCGTGGGGTCATCCACGCAGCTGAGCAGGAAGACAGGACATCGCACCTGGTCAGCGTGCAGTTCCAACGATAGAGAATCCCACATCATGGGGTCATGCTGGCGACGCTCGCCCATGAGTCCACGACGAGAGCGTTTGTGCACGTATGGTTCGCGCATGGTGATGACAGGATATATGGGCGCCACGAAATCGGGCGCGGTGCTGTCGGGCAAAAGTTCGGCACCGCTCATCACCAGATGACCGCCGGCGGAGAAGCCCATCGCACCGACGGAATTATAGCCTTTCGATTTAACGGTTTTTAACGCGTCTTCCAGCGCATTCAATTGTCCCGGATACTGCGTGCAGCAGCTCCGCCGGATATGGGTGAACCACGACCACCAACCAGAGACGGGGTATTCCAACACATAGGCGGCATAGCCGTTGGCATTCAGCCATTGCGCCACCTCGCTGCCCTCACCGCGTTTCGCCAGCCAGTAATAGCTGCCGCCAGGACACACCACCACAGCCGTGTCTGCTTTCCGCCCTTCAGGCAGGAATTCCGTCAACTTCTGCGCAAAGACATTGTCACTCAACAACATCAGGATGATGCTTGCTATAAAAAGTCTGTATCTTCTCATAACTGCTAACTTCTAACTGCCAACTACTAACTTTCTTACGATTCCGTCTTTCTCCCCCATCACGGCCTCGGCCGTCATCACCGCCGTGAGCGGCACGCCACAGCAGCCGTGCAGGAAGACATTCTGGCCGGTCATGAAGAGGTTCTCAGCTCTGGTGCGGATCGGCAAATAGCCAGCAAACGGATCGCGACTGTCTTTCTGCAATCCGTAGAGCGACCCCTCCGGCTCGTTGAAGTAGTCGCGGATGGTCAACGGCGTGGCGTCATAGACGGCCTCCACACACGCACGGAACCCTGGATGGCATAGTTCCAGCTTATCCAATATCTGCTCCGTGTGTTTTGCTTTCCACATCTCATACTCACCTCCGCGCTTCCCGACCGTTGTGTCCGCCCATCGTTCAACCATGGAAAACGGAGAGAAGACGATCACCTGCAAAGCCCTTGCGTAGGGGCCTTGATCCTTTTCGCACGGGGTGAAATAGACGAAATTTTGCGGCCAATTCTCTTCATCATACTTTCCGAACTGCCACACCTTGTCGTAATCGTTCCAGCCATAACACGGATGATTGAGATACGGGAACATCCCATCTTTGAGCACCACATAGACGCAATAAGCGGAATAGTTGTTCGGGGCGGCCGACAATCGCGCGCGGGCTGCCTTCGTGAACAATGGGCCATTGACAATTTTTAACATCGCTTGCGGATGGATGGAGGAGATGAGGAGGTCCGTTTTCAGACTGCGACCGTCAGTGGTAATGAGAGACTGCACTCTTCCATCTTCCATGCGAAGGTCAGCGACCTCCGCGTTGGCCAACACCTCGCCACCCAGCTCGCCAATGCGGTGCACCAACGCTTCCGCCATCTGCTCCGCAGGTCCTTCAAAACGGTAATGACCACTGATATAGAGATAGTTGATCAAAGCAAAGACATAGGCTGGCGTGTATCCGGCATCACCCCCGCACAATGGGCTGAGGTATGCCAACAGACTGCGCAACTTCGGATCACGAACATGGTCGGCAATGAATTGTGCTGAAGACTGGTAGAATGTATCATCCCCTATCGTCGCCTCGCTACCGGGCCTGAGGAAGAAGAAATCAACCTTGTCAGCCATAGCAAACAGGTGATCCACATAGCGTTGGATGTTATCCCGCTCTTCCGGGAAAAGCTGCTGGAAATATTTCGTGAAGGCTTTCCGTCCCTGCGGAATGCGATAGCGGGTCCCGTCCTTGAGACAGAACACCTCATCGCCGCAGTCGGCATCGACCGGACGGTAGTGCAACTGGTCCAAAATGCCCAAGTGACGGCAGATGCGGTTGAGCGAGCCACCGGGCTGGAGCCCGCCCACCACATGCATCCCGGCATCAAAGGTGACCCCATGGCGGGAAAACGACTGCAAGCCGCCCCCCACATGTGCACTACGCTCCAGGACAGTCACCTTATAACCCTCCTTGGCCAGAAGCGCGGCCGTGAACAAGCCACCGATACCGCCGCCGATAATATGGATATGATGATCTGTCATGGATAGGCCTTATGATTACTCTTAACTATTGATTACAGGGATTTTATAACGATCTTGATAGGCACGGAAATGTCTCCAATATTCCGGTGTTTCCAATTCTTGACAAATCTCGGCATAATGATCCTGGTAGAAATGCCGCATTTGCTTGGTCACCACGCGGTCACGCTCGCTATCCGTATCGGCCTGCACCTCCTCGTATGGACGCACACGTTCTCCAATCTCGATGTGGATATCGCCTCGCCTGAACATCAACTCCTCCTTGGGCAGCACATGGCCCACACCATGCAGGAAGACTGGCAGGATATCGGCACCCAGTTCGCGTGCCAGCGTGAAGGCTCCTCTGTGGAAGCGCAGGATATCGCATTTCGGAGAGCGCGTACCTTCCGGGAAGATGCAGATGGAATAGCCTCGTGCATACAGATCGCGAAGCCGGGGCAGATTCTGCTCCATGCCGTCACTCGCCGGATAACACTCGGCCTTGCGGATGACCAAGCCATAGAACGGATTCCGCCACACCCAGTCATTGGTCAGAAAAACAATCTTCGGCGTCAACGACATCATACAAACCAAATCCAAGTGACTCTGATGGTTAGCCACTATCACAGCAGGCTTCTCAAATGTCTCCGAAGCGACATTCTTCTTGCTGAAACTGATGAATGGGAGATAGCGCGTATAAAAAGAGGCCGCTCTGCACAGCAGGGCGTGATAACGCAACTTCTTTTCTTCTGTATTCTTTCCGAACAAAAAATAGACAGCCGTGTACGGAATCAGGAAGAGGAAAAGAAAGAGGAAACAAACTCCGATAAAAAGGGTATACAACAATCGTCCAAGGGTGATGGGCGTCTCCCTTTTAACTCCCTTCTTCTTGGTAAGCCAGTCGAAGATCAACGGCGGGATAAAGGTAGCCATCAGCACGACCATGGCCATACCAACTATCGTGACCAACGCCAGGGAGCGCAAGGCCGGATGCTTGGCAATGATCAGGCAGCCCACACCCGCGAACATGATCAGGGCCGAGATGACCACGCTGTGCTTATACGAGGCAAGACGCGGCTTCCCGGTCGTATATTCGTACAACAGTCCCTCCGTGATGAAGATCGTGTAGTCGTCACCCTGTCCAAAGATGAAGGTGGCCAGAATGATGTTGACGATGTTAAACTGAATACCCGTAAGGTGCATAATACCCAGAATCCAGATCCAGCCGACAGCCAAGGGCAAGAATGCCAGCAAGGCCAGTTCGATTCTTTTAAAGGAGATCAACAGGAAAATGAAAACCACAATACTGCACACCAGCCCAATATAGTTGAACGAGCCACGAAGCATGTCCACCAGCTGATGTCCCAGATCGCTGCCCGAGAACGCGTACATCCTTCCATCGCCGTCATCGAACAAGGCATGCACCGCTTTAGGATCGGTGGTCTTGACGTAATTGACGATCCTCCATCCCGACTCTGAAGCATAGATATATTTGTTGGTAAATGGTTCCACGATGTCATTAAAGTATTCTATGTCAGCGACCTCGCATCTTTGGGTTGTCCTTTCCACAAACGGCTGGAAAGCCTCATCCGTAAAGCCATGAGCTGCCGCCTTACGCTTGAACCCTTGAATGAATGATTGTCGGGACTCCTCTTGCCAAAAGGAATTCCAGCGGTCCACGGCGGCCTGTTGTTGCTGCTGAGATGGCAGCACCTCCCCCACTCCGCTGACGGACTGCACTGCCTCGCAGCTTTTGAGCTGATTGATCAGAACCGCATTACGATCCACCGTCTCCTGCAGGGTTGTCCCTTCTGCCACGGCATACATCATGTCCGAAGACTGCACTTGAGAGAGAATTTCCAGGTTCTGCCGTTGCTCAGGAGTCATATAGTTGATATGTGACAGGTCGCTGTCAAAAGTGATCCGTTGGGAAAAATAGCCCAGTATGATCGTCACCACCAAGCCGACGAGGAATATCCACGGGCGGGCTTTGCTGCGGGACAATTGGAGGCTTGCAAGCTTGTCGAACAGACGATGTTCAGACGGTTGGGGACGGTGGTGCATGAACTGTGGCAGGAAGATGAGCACAAAGAGGATGGTGCCAATGAGCATCAGCGAGGCGAAGAGTCCTAGGTCGCGCATGGCCTGTGCATCCAGCCAAAGCAGGCAGAAGAAGGCCGCCACCGTGGTCAAATTGCCAATGAAGAGTGGCAGCACCATCTCGCGCAAAGCCTCCCGCCGGTTGCCCACCTCCTTGTAAGCATCCAGAAAGTGCAAAGGATAGTTGGCCACGATGCCGACGATGACAGAACCGATGCCCAGCACGATGATGGAGATACCGCCCCGGAAGATGGCCACGCCAGCCAGTGCGAACAGAGCCCCAAAGAGTATCGAGGCACCCACCCACAGGATGTCCGAAAGCCGACGATAGTGCAACAACAGGATTGTGAGAATGAGGATCACAGCAATGGCAACCGCCAAAAGAGAATCGCGCTTGATCTGCGAAGCGTTGGTCGCCGCAATCAACGGAGCCCCCACCGCGGCAATGGCCACTCCGGGCACCTGAGCCTGAACTTCCGCAATCTTTTCATCCAAAAAATCGGACAACAGGCCATTCAGATGACTCTCATTGGAGCCATACGGACTGTCGAAAGTGATAATGCCATGTTGGCCGTCAGCCGTGAAGAGATATCCGTCGATTATCTGAAAAGCGTCATTCAACTTCAAGGTATTCAGTCTTTGCAGCACGGGCGTGAACAGCTGCAGCGGATCATTCATCATGCTATGACGAAACATGCCTGACGTGGGGAACATCAGCATACGGTCAATCCGGCCCAACTGGTCCTCCACGAGGTTTGGCTCGTGCAATAAAGAATCAATACGCAGATAATCAGAATCTTCCAAGAGACAAGGCAGGTGGGCGTACATCGCATCCATCAAATCCAGGAACTGCCACTCGTCCACACTCACATTCAGGTTGTCCACCATCTCCTGATCGGAAAGACTATCGCCCAAGAGCTGCATAGACTCCTCCATCGCATAGAGATCAAAACTGTCAACGGCCGAGAAGACCAGAACAATCCTGTTCTGGGCAGCAAACTGCTGATAGACCTCCTGATATTTCAAACTCTTCTCATCTCGGGGCAGAAACTTGGCGATATCCTCCTCATAGTGTACGCGCGATGCCAGAAAAGCGAAGACCATGGTGAGCGTCACGGCTATAGCAATGGCTAAGCCACGATGCTTCTCCAGGAAGTCATATATCCGCAAAAAAAATCCAGTCATGTGCGTATATTGTCGCTATCAGCTTCTACAGCAATAGTTTACAAAATTCAAACTACGCCATAAAAAGATTGCAAACATACACAAAATTTCCAAATAGAGAGGACTACCCTTCCGCCACTATCTCTTCGTACATCTCCGCCATAACTTTAGAGGCAGATAGTAGAGCAAGGCTCCAAAGGTAAGGATGGAGTTGAGCACGCTGATGCGGAAGAAGTCCCAGAAGGGCCTAAAGTGACTAACACGTTCATCTTCGGGTGGGTAATAGACACGCACAGGCACTGACATCACGGGGACACCACGCCATGCGGAAAAGACCAACAGTTCCAACTCAGCCTCATAACGCGGAGTAATAGGCCAATGCAAGTTAATGGCTTCCAACGGGTAAAGACGGAATCCACTCTGCGTATCCTCCAATGGGATGCCAGTCTGCAGGCGAAACCAGAAGTTGGAAAACTTGTTGGCGAAGGTATTCTTGGTAGGCATATTGTCTGCGGTCAGATTGCGTGCGCCCACCATCAACGAGCCTCTGTTCTCCTTAAAAGCCTCCAGAAACAGGGGGATATCTTCCGGATAGTGCTGACCATCGGAGTCGATCGTGATGGCATAACGGTAGCCAAGATCCAAGGCCCGCCGGAAGCCTTGCATCAGCGCATACCCCTTGCCCCGATTGGGAGCATAATCCACCACATCAGGAAGATCATCCTGAAAGGAAGCGGTGATGAGAGACATCGTTTCAGGCGTGCTCCCATCGTTCACCACAATAATATTATGGGTAAATGACTGGATACGGCGAATCACCTCCACTATGGTCTTTTCGTTATTGTAGGTCGGAACGATCACGCAGATGCGCTCCTCGTCGCAAAAGTGTCCCCAGTCCGTGCTCATTGCCGCTCAAAAACTAATGAAAACTTCGTAAATATTCTTTCCTCAGAGACTATACTCCCCTTGGCTTTCAACTCGGCATCTTCCGACTCCAGATTATCGAAGGTAATGACAACGGCATGGTCAGGTTGCGGCCTCAAGACCTCCAGATATTTAAGCGACTTGACTTCGCGAAGATGCAGTTTGCAATCAAGTATCATCTCGGCCAGCTCCTCCACCATTCCAACCTGACAGACGCCAGGCGTCACAGGATTCCCGGGGAAGTGAGCTTTGAAAATGGCGCTGTCCGGCAACAAACGCACCCGCACGGATCTGTCATCCCTTGCGACAATCTCATATAACTCGTTTTCCAATCGCATCCTTATCTCAAAGTTTTAATCATCATGAATTGAACACCGAATCGGAGATTTTCTCATTGAGTTTCACATTGGAGAAAGTGATGGTGGTGACATCACCGCTTGCCTCTTTCATCTCGACTTTATATACGGCATTATGCTTATCATTGAAATAAAGATAGATAGATGAAAACATCTTCTTCAGTTTGGCTTGTTTGGGAGTTAATTTGGCCACCCAAGTGTTCGCCTGCGTGTACATCTCAACCGAAAAGTCGCTACTATTGGACAAGGCCGCGCCCGTCACGCTGTTCATCACAATCTGCGCGATGCCCTTGAAGAGTTGCCCGCTTTGTCCCTCCGCTTTTTTGGTCTTGCCATCCTGCTGTATCAGCACTTGTTGGCCATCGTCCTTGACTATCAAGGCGTACTTGTTTGGCGAGGTATAAGCCCACTTAAGGTTTTTGCCAGCAAAGTACATCTGTCCTTTGGATGTCTGCTTCTCCTTGAGCATCGTGGATTGGCGCACCTGTGTGAAGTCGCATTGTATCGATTTCACTGTGGATGTGGCTTTCGCGACCGTCTCCAGCATCTTCTTAGACTGCTCTGGAGAGGTTTTGGTCAGCGTTTGCGCCTCACTTCCCACCAGGGCAAACAAAATACTGATCATCAAAAATATATGTCTCATACCTTGAACTTTGACTTTGAACCTTGACTTTGAACTTTGGCTGTTGGCTGTTAGCCCTGAATTATTAATTATTATCTGTTATCTATTATCTGTTATTCTACCAAGCTCTTGCCCCTGCGGGGCTGCTCAAGGAATAACTACTATCTATTAACTGTTATCTATTATCTATCATCCACTCTCTCACTGCGCCACAAAATAGCACCCCGCCATGATCAGCAGCACGCCGATCCAGCGGGTCGCTGGCACGGTTTCGTGGAATACCAGCACGGCGGCGATCATGCCGAAGACGTAGCTCAACGAGATGAGCGGATAGGCTCTGGAGAAGGGGAAGTTCTTGAGAATGTACATCCAGAGGACGGCGCCCGTACCATAGGCAACGCCACAGGCCAGCCACCACCAGTTGGTGAGCTGTGACGCAAAAAACGACCATTTCCAGGCAAATGTGTCCATTTTCTGAAGCGCAAATTTCAAAAAGACCTGTCCAGAGCATAGGAGAACAGACTGTATGATGGCCAAAACGATTAGTCTCATAGCGATATTTTTTGGATAATGGCACGGTCTTCCATGCCTTTTTGATGTATAATATTCACATTTTCAATCTCATAGATCGGGTGATCGCCCGGCTCCACGGAGAGCATCCACGCCTCGGAGCGATCCAGCACCTCCAGCTGACCGAAAAAGCGGGGCTGTTGCTGTTGCAGCTCCGTAAGCTCATCATTCACACATACTAACGCTGTGCGTAGCAGTCCCGTCCGCAAGCGCAAGAGCGCGTCCTGCAAAGCCAACTCAAAAGATATCGTGCGGTGGGAATAGGTAGTGTTGTAACCGTGATTCTTCGTATAGATGGCAACCATAGAAGCCACCGTGTTGTGGGTGGACTGCATAAAGCAGGTCGGCATGTTCATCTGCTCCCCTTCCTTCATCAAGCCATCGAGCATCTGCACCGTATTCTCCATGCACCCCATGGCAGTCCCGTTGATGATGGCATCGGGCATCATGACGCCACTGGCTTCCATCGCCTTGAGTGCGGTCACCAACGCCCGTTTCTGCAACTTGCCCATGCGCCGGGCCTTCATCGGAGGCAGGTATTGCCCGTATTCCTCCAAAGGGACATCTTTCACGATTGCTGTCACGTACACCTTATTCATAGCGGGAGAGGATTATAGACGAATCATTGCCTCCGAAACCGAAGGCATTACACATCACGTGGTGGAGTTCCGTATTTAAAGCGTCACTTCCGGAAACCGGCGTAATGCATTGATCGTCATTATTTTCAAATTCAGATTGAGCAGGCGCAAAACCTTGTTGCATAGCCATGAGACAGAAGGCTGCCTCGATGGAACCCGAGGCGCTGGTCGTATGTCCGGTCAGCGATTTTGTAGAGGACACAGGTGGCAGCTGGTCGCCGAAGACGCGCCGCAGCGCGGCGCTCTCAGAGGCGTCATTGTTTGGGGTGCCCGTGCCATGCGCATTCACATAGCCAATGTCGGATGTCGACAACCCCGCATCGTCAAGGGCCTTTTTCATGGCCCGAAAGGCACCCTCACCATCTTCCGAAGAGGCGGTCTGGTGATGGGCATCACAGGCATTGCCGGCACCACTGAGGACACCTAAGATCTTCGCCCCACGTCTCAACGCCGATACTTCGCTTTCCAACACGAGATAGGCCGCGCCCTCGCCCAGGTTCAGCCCCGCACGGGTCTTGTCGAACGGGCGGCACCGTTGCCGATCCAGGATCATCAGCGACTTGAAGCCATTGAGGTGAAACAGCGACATAGCCTCCGCACCACCCGCCACAACGATGTCCCGTTCACCACTTTCAATCATCAGCTTGGCGGCAATCAAGGCATTCATCGCGGAAGAGCAGGCTGTGGAAACGGTAGCCGTATAGTCGAAGTCGCCACTGTCATCGGCGATGGCATTGGTGGAGGCGCCACAATCGTGGATGTCGGGCACGCCCTCAGGCAACGGGCTGGGATAAAGCCGTTCCGTGACATCCATACCTCCGACTGTGGTCCCCGAGATCAGGGCCAGGCCAGCGTGGTGTTGCAGATTTGCCATGGTCAGCGCCTCCCGCAGAGCCACCACGCCCAAGAGTCGGGTGCGCGAGCAGGTCGGCCCGGGAGGCAGCCCCAGCATCCGGCATAGCTCGTCATTGTCCATCGGGACTTCCCCGATAGGAAACTCCAGGTGGTCGGTAGGCAAATAGCGCGCCGCACCGATGCCGGAGACCCCGTGCTTCAGCGCATAGGCATTGGCTTCCACACCCACTCCGAGTGCAGAGACAACTCCCATGCCGGTGATGACAACCCGTGGATACATCTATTTGGTTCGGTTGGCAGCCACGTAGTCGGCCATTGTGCGCACAGACGTGAAAATCTCCTTGCCCAGCTTCGGGTCCTCAATCTTGATACCATAGGTGCGATCGAGCAGCACAATCAGCTCCAAGACGTCGATAGAGTCAAGGCCGAGACCCTCTTCGCCAAACAAGGGGGCTTGTTCGTCAATGTCAGCTGGCGTCATCTCTTCCAGATTCAACGCCTCAATCATTTTCATTTTTAATTCATCAATCAGTTCCATATCTTTAATAGGTTTATTTATCCATTAACAGCCTTCCGTTATGGTTAAGAAGGCTTCAAAATCATCTTCTGACACGGCTTCCACCCATCCCGCCAACACGCTCGTCGTCGCCGGATCCAGAAAAGCCCGGTCTATCGCCTGGTCCATCGCCGCCTCGGACATCTCTGGCAGAAGGATAAAGTCGCTCTCGCCATGATATTTGTTCCGGATGGCAATCTCGCCGGTGACGATATTGGGGAGTGTATAAACGAACACCGCCGGTGACGGGTAGAACTCCTCAGGATTGTCTATTGTCTGCTGGAATGTCGTATCGGCATTCCAAGATGAGTTTCTGTTGAAGAGGAGTACCGCACGGTCATCTGCAGGCAGAAAACGCTCTTTTCCCTCTGCATTCAGCAGATACTCGGAAGCGATGAATCCGACCTTGCACAACAGATCCATCTTGAAGAACTTGGGATATTCTATCGATGCCGCATGATACAACGAGGTGAGGAAAGGCTCACCCTCCACCGCCATGGCCACGCGTTTTCCATCCACCTCCAAGGTCTGACAGGTCAATTTAACCGAATGTGTGATCCTTTTCTTCATCATACAGCAATTAACAGGTAAAGGCGGCGGCGGCATTACAGCCTCCAAAGCCGGACAATAGTTTCACAAATGAGCGTTGGCTTGTCCTCATCGTCTCCGCCGACACTTGAAGGGGCACGGAGACTCCCAAGCTTTCAAATCCGCGGGTGGCGGGGACTATCCCATGGTCCAGGGCGCACATGGTCAGGAGCACCTCCAGCACACCGGCGGCACCAAGCGTATGGCCATAGTAACCTTTCAGAGCATTGACCGGCACACTGGCAAGGCCTGCCCGGTCAATGGCTATCGCCTCCATCTCATCATTGTAGAGGGTTGCCGTCCCATGCACATTCAAGCACGCCAGGTCGCTGGCTGTCAGGCCGCTTCGCTGCAGCACTGCTTGGAGCGCGCGGTAGCTGCCTTCTCCCGTGCGGGAAGGGCCGGAGATATGGTTGGCATCGTTGCGCACGGCAGCCGCCATCATCTTCCAAGAGGTGTCAAGAGCATTGTCCTCGGCAGCTTCCCAGACCACGGCCGCAGCAGCTTCGCCCAGGTTCAACCCTTTCCGATTGTCACTGAAAGGATGGCACTGCTCCACCGACAAGGCGCGCAACGACTGAAAACCCGCCACGATGAAGGGCGACAGTGCATCGGCGCCAACGACCACCACCGCATCGTATTGTCCGGACAGGAGGCAACGATAAGCCTCCATCTGGGCACATAATCCCGATATGCAGGCATTGGAGACGGTTATCGGTGTATTCGGGTTGCCAAAATAGTCGGCCACCAGCTGAGCCGTATAGGCAGGCGTGACCCTCTGCTTGTCAACCGCTTTCTCGGAAAGCAAAGACACATTGCCTTTGGTGGACGACAGCACAAAGAGGACCCTTTCTGACTTCGGGTCTATGCCACTCTGTCTGACCGCTTTCACCGCTGACAACAACGACAGTTTTTCAAATCGTGTACAGACGGGGAATGGCAATCGAGCCTGTTCTATCTCCTCCTGGAATGCAGACTCCAGCAGGTCATCGGGGATCAGGGAGAGTTGGCAGGGGAAGGGCAAGTTCCAGCAATGCTCATAGAGACGCAACGCGGAGCGCATCTCAAGCACAGCTTGGAAGTTCTCCTCCACGGAAAAGCCCAAAGGCGTAATCATGCTCTCGCCTATCTTCCTGACTATCATACGCCAATCCTTTCTCCCGACAGGGCAATTTTCAATTCAGCGGAGGCGATTCGGCGCTCGCCGACGAAGGTCTCGGCTGATATCAGCTTCATATCCATCACCTCCTCCAACACCTCCATGCGGGTCGTCAGCACCTCCCCGACCTTCGGGGCAGTCTCCACCCGCATCCTCTTGACGGAGCCAATATAACCGATCCTCACACCATCCTGTCCTCGCAGATACTTATCCACAAAACCCAGTTGGGCAGCACAGGTCTGCGCAATATGCTCAATCAAAGCATAGCATTTCAGCATCCCGTGCTCGACGAAGATATTATCTGCTCGGATTTCCAAAGATGTGACAGCGGTCTTCAGGTCTGCAGAAAGCAAACGATCCACCATCACCATCGGTGGTTGTTGAGGGAGCAATGATTGTATGTGGATATCGGTGAACTTCATGGTCAGGCTTGCCAAAAATCGTAATAGTTAAACCATTGATAGGGGTATTTCCGGACTACGGACTCCACATGATTGGCGTACTGTTGTGCCAAATCAGCAGCCTTGTCACGAACGGAAGCCAACTCACTCTTCAGCTGTTCGATGTAGATATGATATTGCTTGGCTGACTCTTTCATCACCTGGATCGAGAGGACAGCCACATCGCGTTGTGCGGCCATCATAAAAGGACCCAGCGGCAGTTTGGCCGGAGCGCCCAGCAAGTTACAGGTCACCGTCTTCTGGTCGTGCACCACCCGATCAGCGGGGATGCTGACGCTCTCGCCATTTTCCAATGCACTATTCATCAAGAAGATATGCGACATATCCTCTTTCACCAAGATCATTCGGATATTCGTGTCGGCGAACATCTTCTGGCGATTCTGCATCACAGATTCAGCCTCACCGCCAAAGACGAGGGTGTTATATCGTTTTTGGGTTGCCACAAGGGAATAGCCCGCCAGCTCATAGTTACCGACATGGGCACTCAGGATCAGGAAGCCCGGCTCTGCAGCAGCGCAATCCTGATAGAGTTGATACTGGTCGATTTGGAACTTAAACTTGCCGCCCGCATAGCAGTAGAAACGATCCAGGATAACCTGGGAGAAGCGGCAGTAATTGCAATAGGTCGCAAAGAAAGACTTCACGGAGGAATAGCCAAGTCTCAGATGGAAAAAACGATAGGTGGGACGAAAGCCCTTGGAAAAGACGAAATAGAAAGGGACCACAAACAGAGCGACGAAGCCGTACATGAACCGTAGCGGCACAAACCTCATAATCCGGATGAGGTTCCGGTGCATCCACGAGTTACCGTCGGTAGTGCCCTGCCAAGCTCGCTCTGCCGCCATAGTACGAGAGATTATGCCACCTTGGATGCTATGTAATCGTAAAACTGGGAGAGGGTTTTCACATTCTTCATATCTTCCGGCTTGATTTTAAACCCAAACAGCTTTTCCACGATGACCACAATATCTACAAAATCCAAACTGTCGATGCCCAATTGTTCCTTCAACAACGCTTCCGGCACCAACTTTTCCTCCTCAATCTCTAACTCTTCTACCAAAAAAGCATTCACTTTTTCTTCTATTTCACTTCTATTCATCTTTCTATAAAAGCACTTAACACAAAGGATGAAAATACCTTATATCACATTCCGTGCAGTCATCCCTCACAACCTGCACATGATCTTCATTAAAGTTGCAAAAATATAAAAAAAACAAGACCGACTTGCCCGTTCGTCAACTCATCATGATTTTTTTCGACATACCAGAATGGTGTGCCCCAAACCAATCATATCCTCGGATCGTTCCACCTCCATGCCGGCATTTTCAACGAGGGTGACCATATCGTCGGAATGATACATCTTGCTATTGCCGTTGGCGATGGTGGTAAAATAGAGGCTGGTCATCACGAGGCAGAAAGCGGCTGTCTCAAATTTTTGCCGATCCCAGAATGTCTCCATGATATAGAGACGAGTGTCGGGTGTCATCACCTCAGCGACGCGGTTGAGGATGCGGGAGATCTGATCCTCGCTAAAGCAATCCAGGAACTGGCTCATCCAGATGGCATCATAGGAGCAGTGGGCAGGCAATGGGAAGTTGGGTTTCAGCACATCAGTGGCGAATCCGTCGATCCTGTCGGCTCCGTCTTTGCCCTTTGTCTGCTGACGCATCAGTTCCAGCTGCTGTGGGAGATCCACCACGGTGACTTGCACCTTAGGGTCGTGTTGGACACATTGCATCGCCCAGCGACCGGTATTGCCGCCGATGTCCATCAAATGACAGACGGGCTTGGAGAAGACGACCTTCAGGGCTGTCTCAAAGGCGGTGTCGCTATAGAAATGGTCAAAGGCGAACCAGCTGGACGAAGCAGGCTCCGGCAAGGAGGAGAGGCCCTCGTAGACCGTCGGCCAGTCGCCGAGCGTCTTCAACCCAGCAGGCTGGCCCGTGCGGAAAGCATCCTCCAGATAGAACATTCCCTGATACACCACGTCCTGGTTGAAATCCATATTGACACGGGTGGATTTGTCGTGCAAGAGGAACCAGCCGACTTTGGCAAGCGAATAGCGATTCGTATTGGCATCCACCGTCACCAGATGCATCGTCAGCGAAGACTCCAGCAGGCATTTGGCAGCATATTGGGAGATTCCCGCCTTTTCGGCCACCTCCTTTTCCGTGGAAGGAGACTCTCCAAGCATCTCCAAGATACCCCATTTGACCATCAGTCGGGCAACCTGGAACATCATAGGACCAAACGTATAAAATTGCGCCAGCCGTTGTGCTTCGAGCGCCGAGTAGGGATCGGTTTCGTAGTGCGGCTTCAGATTGTCATTCAAATACATAGAAACAAATTTTTCCAAAATTAACAATCCGCAAAAGTGCAAAAAAAATAGCAGATATCTGACGATAAATCTGAAAATTAATCATGACACAAAACAATGATTCATTTTTTATATCTTTGCACCCTTTTCGTAATGAGCAGCAAGTCAATCTATATTATTATCACCACCCTCATACTCTTGTCTACCGTCGTTTCGGCCCAGACCTCCATCAACTTGGGTTCGCAGACTTCGGTACAGGGCTGCAACTACTTTGTGTACGACAACGGTGGGTCCAGCAACCACTATGGGCCCAACCTCAACCAGACGCTCACCATCTATCCTGCCGCCAACCAAGGAGGCATCTCCCTGAACATCATCAGCATTGACATCCACCACAGCGACACCCTTTTCATCTATGACGGCCCCACCGCCACTGGCACTCCCATGGTTTGGCTCAACAACAGCAACCAAGGGAACCTCCTGCAGACCTACAGTTCCAGCCAGGACAACGCGACAGGCGCGATGACCATCCGTTTCCGCACCTCCAGCTTCACCACTTTCCTGGGACTGAACCATGGGGCGGGCTTCAAGATACACGCTACGTGCGTGCCCCAATGCCAGCCGTTCCAGATCGTGTTGGACACGGCTTCGTGTTCCCATCTGCCGGTATTGCACCCCGATGACCAATATTATTATCTGGACCTTTGTCCTGGCGAGCAAGCCCATATTGGAGTCAAGGGGGTCTATCCCAACAACCAAGCCAATGGCTACACCCAGCAGGACGCCACCACCCTTTTCACCTGGGTGATCGGCACCGACACCACCCTATCCGCTCCCGGACTTACCAGCTTGGATTATCCTTTTGAAGATGCGCACGGCTACGACATCTCCATTGTCGCCACGGATGCCATCGCCTGTCCGGCAGCCCAACCCATCGCCTTCCGTTTGCGCACCTCCAAGAACCCGTTACAGACCATCCACAACCTGCCGCAACTATGTGTCGGGCAATCCGTCACGCCTAGCATAGGCTACCCCAACTCCAACCAGTTCCAGCTACAGGAGGTGCATTTCACGCAACAGACCTCATTGGTCATCCATGACACCGTATTTCTACCCGACGGCATCAGCTGCCCGCCTTACGGAACCTACTATCGCTCTAATGTGACCTTCACCGACTTTGCCAATGGAGCCTCCATCTCCAATGCCAACGACCTTTTATACGTACGCATCAAAATGGAGCACTCAGCCATTGAAGATCTGTATGTGAAAATCTACTGCCCCAACGGCCAAAATGCCACCATCCTGCCCCACCCCAACTATTCGTCCGACTGGTCGATTGGCATGTACCGCATCAACTTGGGCATCGCCTACCGACCGGATGAAGGCACTTGCGATCCCAACATCAACCCCATGGGCGAACCATGGAACTATGTATGGTCCAACAATAACAATTTGGGCTACATCTATGCTCCTGCCAATGGTGTCTTATACAACGATGCCAATATCCACAGCCAATACAATCCACATTGGGACAACGGCGTCTATCATCCCAGCGTGGATTCATCCAACGTCGCCAACATGACCCACATATACCATCCCTATCAGAACTTCTCCTCGCTCATCGGATGTCCTCTCAATGGCAACTGGTTCATCCAAGTTCAGGATTTGGAAAGCGAGGACAACGGCTATATTGTGGAGTGGGAATTGGCGCTCAACCCTGAGCTTTTGCCCCAAAACTGGAACTACACCGTTGGCATTGACACCCTCTACTTCACGGGAAACGGCACCAATGGGAACACCATCTACACCAGTGCTCCAGGGCATCAAGTTTACACGCTGCACATCGTAGACGACTTCGGGTGCGTTTATGACACCAGCTTCACCCTGCAGGTCCACGCCATCCCGGAAGTGGATTTGGGCGAAAACCGTTATATCTGCGAAGGGCAGACCCTCTCTTTGTCACCCAACAGTCCCAACAACCAATACAACTATGTATGGGGCAATGGCACCAGCGGGACCAACCTGACCGTCACGGGGCCGGGCGACTATGTGCTTACGGCACGGATCATGCAGAACGGTCAAGTGCTATGCGCGGGCAGCGACACCTTGTCAGTGATTTTGGCGGATCCTAGCGAGACACTGCTGACGGATGAGATCTGCGCGGGCGAGCCCTACCATGGACACGGTTTTGACATCTCCGCCGCCACTCTGGCAGGGTTTGAAGAGTTCACCACCTCCCGCACCCTCACCAACGCCCTGGGCTGTGACAGCATCATCCATCTGAATTTGGACATCCTCCCGACCTATCACGAACACTTTCAGAAATTTGCCTGCCAGCACTATGAGTGGCAAGGTGAAACCTACACTCAGAGTGGCGACTATGAGAGACACTACACTACGGCCAAAGGATGCGACAGCATATTAACCTTGCATCTCTCCATTGGCTTCCCGGAAGAAAAAGAGGTATGGGAGACCGTTTGCGGGCACTATCTATGGCATGGGGAGATCTTTGACGAGTCTGGCGACTACTACCATATCTTCACTTCGACCCATGAGTGCGACAGTGCCGTCAGCCTGCACTTGACGGTCATAGACACTTCCCTACTCGTCACTTCCACCAATCCGGATTTCTGCACCAATCATGAGACCACCCTCATCGCAGAGGGGCTCAACTTTGACAACTATCTCTGGAATACGGGCGAGACCGCCACCTCCATAGAGGTGTCCACGAGCGGCTACTACACGCTGACGGCCTCCAACATTGCCTGTGAAAGCATCCGCCGAATTCTGGTTCCCTACTGTCCGCTGATGCTGAACCTTCCCAACGCCATCACTCCCAGTAACGGCGATGGACTCAACGACTGGCTCTCGCTCACCGACTTCTTCCGAAGCCAAATTGTGGACTTCTCCATCGGCATTTATAGTCGATGGGGAGAAACCGTCTTTCTCTCCCACGACAAATATTTTGAATGGGATGGATCCAACAACGGGAAAATCATGACCAACACCGTTTATAACTATGTCATCCGTTGCACAGACCACAACGGCCGACCGTATCTATTCAAGGGCAGCATCACGGTTTTGTAAACAGACTACATAACAGCAGGCGGCGGTTGAAATTTCAACCGCCGCCTGCAGCATTCCCGCTCGAACAGAGCGGGGATTCGGCACCTAAGGCCAAATTAGATATTAGTATCCAAAGATCTCCTCCAACGACAACGTCGTCACCTTGCCGTATTTCTCCAGAGCCTTCAAGTTCACTTCATCTTTATTGCCAAGGACGACCACCACTCTCTTCTGGCCTTTGATGTAGTTCTTGTTGAAGTTCACCACATCGTTCAAGGTCATCTTTTGGATAGCCGCATAATTGGTCTTGTCGGGAGAAGCTTTCAGGCCCATCTCCTCGCAGGTGAGATATTCGTTGATGATGCTCATCTTGCGGGTACGAGCCGTGCGGTAATTGGAAATCAAAGCGGTTTTGGCCAAGTCGAAATTGAGTTCCGAAACCGGCATATTGTCGAGCAGATCGTTGAAGGCCTCCATTGCATCGATCAGCTTGTCGTTCTGCGTGCCGATATGGGTCATATTGTAGTTACACTTGCCCTTCTCTCGCGGCTCCACGTAGTAGGCAGCGGCGGAATAAGCCAAAGAACGTTTTTCACGGATCTCCTGGAAGACGATGGAGTTCATGCTGCCGCCGAAGTACTCGTTGTACATCTCAACTTGAGGACTCATAGCCCAGTTGGCAGGCACGGAGGTGCTCAACTGGCGACACAGGGACTGTTTAGCATCGTAGTGGGCAAAATAGACCTTACTATCCTTCGTAGCCAAACGATCAAAGTCAGGACCCATCTTCATCGGTTTCTTAGCCGGATGCACACTGTGCTTGTCGGCGACAACCTTCTGCAGGTCGTTAAGACTCATATCACCATAATAGAGGATACGCTGAGGTTGAGAGGTCATCGTCTTGATCTGGTTGATGACATCCTGCGCTTTGATTTTCTGCACTTCATCGTTGCTCACAAAATATTTGCGGACATTGTCCTTGCCATAGGAAGCATAGCTCAACATCCGTTGGAAGATATTGTTCTGGCGGGATTTGGCATCCTGACGAGACTGCAGCACATTCCGGATGGAATTACTCACGGACTCCTCGGAGATCTTCGGGTGATTGAGGATGTCCTCCACAATGGCCATGGCCTTTTCCATATTTTCGCTCAGACCGGAGATAGAGACATTGGCATATTTGTCACCGAAGCTGATGTAGTAGCTGCAAGCCAGGTCATACATTTCCCGGTTAATCTGGCTGAGCGTGCGGTTCTCGCTTTCCAATTGATCGATAAACCCGCCCGTGATGCCGGCTTTCTTGTCATAAAACCTGCCGTAGTTGTAACGATATATCAAGTTGAAACGTCCGTTGTCGGTGTTCTTCACATAGAGAATCTCGTTGCCATTGGCTTTGCCCTTCTGCATATCTTTGTTGAAATCCACGAAAACAGGCTCAATGGGTTTCACCTTCATATCTTTGACCTCTTTCAAGAAGGGGCTCTCAACGTCGCGATTCATCACCACGGGTGTGATTTCGGGCTTGTCCACCTTCTGTACATCACGTTGATCACCTTGGTGTTTATAGACAATCACATAGTTGTTGTTCTTGAAGATACGTCTTGCAAAGTCAACCACATCCTCCTTGGTCACCATGCTCATATTCTCGGTTTCATTGACCACATCCTGCCAGCTCTGGTGAGAGAGATAGGCAAAAGCCATCGCCATGGCGCGGTTGGTGTTGCTCTCCAAAGAGGTCATATCGCTGAGTTTTCGGTTGTTGATGGCGGCCGTGAGCAGGTCGGCATCCCAGTTACCGGACTTCAGAATCTCGATTTGTTCCAGCAAGAGATCTTTCAGTTGCTCCAGTGTCTGGCCCTGTTTAGGTTTGCCCGTCAAGCGGAAATAGGAGTAGTCGTTGAGGTCATTCACTCCGGAAGCGGCATACTGGGCCAGTTGCTTCTGGTTGATGTTCTCGTCGATGATACCGCAGGAACCGTTCATCAACACGGCGTCGGCCATTTCGGCGAGGAGCACATCACGGGAACCGGTACCGGCGTCAATGCGGAAACCTATCTGTACATTCTCAGGCTCCAAGCCATAGACATCCACCACCTTCACCTGACGGATGGGTTTCTCATGCACATAGGTGAAATCCGGGATATACTTGGGTTGGATTTTTCCAAAATATTTATCTATCAACTTGATTGCTTGCTCCGGATCAAAGTCACCCGACATCGCAATACAATAGTTGTTCGGCACATAGTAGGTGTTGAAGTGCTTGTTGATGTTGGTCAGGGATGGGTTTTTGAGGTGCTCGATCGTACCGATGGTGGTCTGCGTGCCATAGGGATGGTGGGGGAAGAGCGCTTCATTCATCTTCTCATAAGCAGTACGACTGTCGTTGGCCATGTTCATGTTTTTCTCCTCATAGACTGCTTCCAACTCGGTGTGGAAGAGACGGAAGACCGGGTTGGCAAAGCGCTCGCCTTCAATCTTGAGCCAGCGTTCCAGCTCATTACTCGGGATGTCTTCCTGATATACTGTCATGTCATTGGAGGTAAAGGCGTTGGTACCTTGGGCACCAATCATAGACATCATCTTGTCGTACTCGTTGGGGATGGCATATTTGGAAGCCTCGTAGGAGACGGAGTCAATCTGATAATAGATGGCTTTGCGCTGGGCGGGATCTGTGGTATGGTTATAGACCTCATAGAGTGCTTCGATTTTCTTCAGCTGCTCTTGTTCTTTAGCCCAATCGAGGGTTCCGAAATGAGTAGTACCCTTGAACATCAGGTGCTCCAAGTAGTGGGAAAGGCCCGTCGACTCGGCGGGATCGTTCTTACTACCCACACGCACTGCGATGTAGGTCTGGATGCGTGGCACATCCTTGTTCACAGACATGAAGACCTGGAGACCATTATCCAACGTGTAATGAATGACATTCATCGGGTCGTTCTGATAGGTCTCCTTGTGGTAATTCTGAGCTTCTGTCGGGACGGTAAAGAGACACGCTACCGCCAAGCAAAGACACTGTAACCAAAGTTTTTTCATAAGATTTTCTATTTAATGATTAATGATGCAAAAATACACTTTATAACATAAAATAAGCCGTTTTTGAAAAAAAACGGCTTATTTTGTCAAATGCCCTATGGGCAGTTAGTCTTGTTTGATGTGTGCGTTGATCTTGTCGTTCAACTCCTGAGGAATTTCCTTCTGCAGGAGGACCTTCAACTCGCGGAGACGCTTGTTGTTGTCCAGATCATCAGAATAGGCATCGTAAGCTCTCTGGCACCACTCATGAGCCGTCTCCTTCACTTGTTTGAACTCAGGGCTCAGATTGATGGTGTTGGCATCGTTCCAACGTTTCTGGTTCTGCAAGTCTTTCACTCTATCCATGTAGTCATGCATCTCTTCGTAGTAACGATAACCCATCTGACTGAGGAACTTGAAGTTTTTAGGATCAGAAGCCAATGCTTCCTTCAGAACTGACTCTGCCTTGTCATAAGCTTTGCAGTTGTTGAGGTAGTTGGCGCAGATGCCGACCATCTCGTTATCAGCCTCCTTCTTGGCGGAAGGATTGGCTTTGATATGGGCCAGCACTTCATCCACCAAAGTCACGAGGTGCTCATTGTCGCCCACCATGGAATAGTAGTTCATACGAGCTTCAGCAAGTTGGATCTGGGCTTCCGGCTTGAGGGTTTCCATACCTTTTCTCAGGATGCTCTCGCATTTTGCCGTATCGTTGTCGGCAGCATAGAGATAATACAACTCGGAGTAGGCCTCAGCCATGGAGAATCCGTTGTTGATGGCTTTTTCCAGCATCAGTTTCTCATTCTGGGCATCTTTCAGGAACATGTAGCATACAGCAGCCTCATAGTAGGTGATGGCAGCATTCTGCGATTCTTCACCTAACTCAAAGTTGTGGGCGGCAATTTTATAATATTGTATAGCCTCTGCATATTTCCCTGCAGACTTTGCCGTACCACCCATCTCGTAGATCGGGATAGCCAGTGCACGTTGTCCCAGATTGGCACCCATCATACCAGCTTTCGGTTCCACTTTCGGATCCAGTTTCAGTGCCTGGAGGAAAGCCTCATTGGCTTCAATAGGGGCATTCGGATAACGCAATTTGTAGGCGGGATCCGCTTTGAGTTTCTTCATATCCGACTCATAAAGACGGTAATAAACATTACCTTTCATCAGCCAAACTTGAGCATTGTCCGGATTGCTCTTCATGCACTCCTCCAAGAACTTCTTGGCTTTAGGGGCTTGCTCGTTTTTAAGGCACTGCCAAACATCGTCCAGGCAGGATTGGCCGAACAGAGAGGTGCTTAAGGCAAAGCCTAAAAGGATTAACATTAACTTTTTCATTGTCTTGTGGTTTTTTAAAGTTATTAATAATTATCTATTTTCCAATGACTTAATAATATTACTAATCTCGTCAGCCTTAGATGACTGCTGTTGCACATAAATAGAGCGCAACGTATTCAATAGACTCAGATCGGTAGGGTTAAGTTTACGCGCCTGTTCAAAATAAAGCGCGGACTCTTGGAGCATTTGGTCAGAGATCTGCTTGTAATACTCCTTTTGGGAGGAAGCAGAGGGATCCAGCAGCAGATTGTTGTAAGACTCGAAGGCCTTCTCGTGCAGACAGTATTTGCATACTCCCAGGTTGTAGAGGACCACAAAGTTATCCGGGGAGAGTCGGTTAGCCCGTTCAAGCAGCGGAGTGGCCAAATCGTAGTCTTTCTCCTTGATGTAGAAATTAGCCAAATTGACCATATCATCCGCATTGGAGAGGTCGGAGGTGTTAATCGCATGCAGATTCTGACGGGCCTTCACACTGTCACCCATCCAGTAGAGGTAGTCTATTTCGGCCAGACGGGTGCTCATCTCCTGAGGGATCGTAGCCTTAGCCTTCTGCACCAGAGCTCCGGCCGCGGCTTTATCCTGTTGATTTTTATACAGTTCCATCAACCGGGCAAAGACATAAGGATTCTGGGAGCCATCGTCCAAGGCCTTTTGATAATAGGCAGTGGCTTGGGCAGCCTTATCCATCATTTCCAGCGTATAGGCATAATAGTAGTATATCTCGCCATGCATCGGATACTGTGGCTTATCCATCTCGTAGGACTCCATGCTCATGGCCAGCGTTTTTTCGGCGGCAGTATAATCCTTTTCTATCAGTTGGTCAACGCCTCTTACAAGCAGCAGGGGATACAATTGTTTCATCGCTTCTTTTGCGGAGAACATATCCATAGCTTCTGCGTTGGGGTTCAACTCAAGAGATTTCCGGAAGGCAGCATACGCCTCCACGGGAGCATCCGGGTGCTCGATGACGAACGAGGCATTCTGCTGTTTGGCGCTATACTCTTCGTTAGCTAAGAAATAGCAGATGTTGCCTTTGTAAAGCCATGTCTGAGCCTTTCCAGCGAGTTTTTCATCCTGTGCGCAAAGGTCAATCATCTCTTTGGCTTTCACAAAATTCTTGTCATAAAAGAAATTATAGGCCTTCGTCAGAGAGGGTTTCTGTGCCGACAAGCCTTGAAGGCACAACAGGATGGTCAATACGGACAGGATTTTTTTCATAGCGAGAAAAAATTATGCGTTAGATTCGTTGGTGTCGTTTTCGTTTAACGGGGCATCCGGTGTCTCGGGAGCGTCTTCAACAGGGGCGCCCTCCTCGTACTCATCCTCCTCGTCTTGGCGGGGCACCACACAGACTGCAGCGATGACGTCATTCTTGCGAAGATCTATCAATTTGACGCCCTGGGTATTACGGCCAAGTATGCGGAGGGTGTCCACATGCAGGCGGATTGCAATACCCGAGCGGTTGATGATCATCAAGTCATCTTCATCGGTGACATCCTTCATGGCAATCAGATTACCCGTTTTCTCAGTAATCTTGATGGTGCTGATGCCCTTGCCGCCGCGGTGGGTGATACGATAGTCTTCCAGGAGGGAGCGTTTGCCGAAACCGTTTTGGGAGACGATGAGGACATTCTTGCGGTTATCCTCGATACAGAGCACGCCCACGATCTTGTCGTCGTCATTGTCGAGGGTGATGCCGCGGACACCGGAAGCGGTACGGCCCAGGGCGCGGAGTTCTTCATTCTCCTTGAAGCGGATGGCACGGCCGGAGAAGAGGGCCAACATCACATCGGTGTTGCCGTCGGTAAGACGGGCAGCGATGAGGCGGTCGCCTTCACGCACATTGATGGCGATGATACCCTTCTTGCGCGGATGGGAATAGGCTTCGATGGTAGTCTTCTTGATCACGCCTTTTTCGGTACAGAGGATGACGAAGTGGTTCTTGATGTACTCTTCCTCGGTGACGCTCTTCAGATTGATGATAGAGGCGATCTTGTCGTCCTCCTCTATCTGGAGGATGTTCTGCACGGCGCGGCCTTTGGAGGTCTTGATGCCCTCGGGTATCTCGAACACACGCAGCCAGAAGCACTTACCTTTCTCTGTAAAGAATAAGAGGTAGTTATGGTTCGTAGCCATGTAGAGGTGCTCGATGAAGTCCTCATCGCGGGAGCTGCCGCCGCGAGAGCCTTTTCCGCCACGGTTCTGGACCTTGTATTCGGCCAGTGGTGTCCGTTTGATGTATCCGAGATGGGAGATGGTGATGACCACCTCTTCATCGGGGATGGTATCTTCCACGCGGAATTCGGAAGAAGCGTATTGGATCGGAGAACGGCGGGGGTCGCCATAGCGGTGTTTGATATCTTGCAGTTCATCCTTGATGATTTGCATACGAAGGTTCTCGTCAGCGAGCACGTCTTTGAGGTAGGCGATGCGTTTGACGAGTTCGTCGTACTCGTTCTGGAGTTTCTCTCTTTCGAGGCCGGTCAGTTGGCGGAGGCGCATCTCCACGATGGCTTTCGCTTGCAGGTCGGTGAAACCCCATTTGTTCATGAGGCCTTCTTGGGCTTCCTGAACTGTCTGGGAGGCGCGGATGAGGGCGATCACCTCGTCGATGATGTCCAGGGCCTTGAGGAATCCTTCCAACAGGTGGGCACGGGCCTCGGCCTTCTTGAGGTCGAATTGGGCGCGGCGGATCACCACCTGATGACGGTGTTTCACGTACTCCACAATCATATCCTTGAGGTTCAGCGTCATGGGTCGGCCGTTGACGAGGGCGACATTGTTCACGCTGAAGGAAGACTGCAGGGCGGTCATCTGGTACAACTTATTGAGGATCACCTCGGGCACCACCTCACGTTTGAGGTCATACACAATCCGGGTGCCGTTGCGTTTGTTGGTCAGGTTTTCGATATTGGTGATACCGGCGATCTTGTCTTCTTTGACCAGTTCGACGGTATGGCGGATCATATCGGAGGGGTTGACCATATAGGGCAAAGAGGTGACGACGATACGGTTTTTGAGTTTGTCCACCTCAATTTCGGCGTGGCCGCGCATGACGATACGGCCGCGGCCGGTGAGGAATGCCTCCTGGACGCCTTGATAGCCGTAGATCTCGCAGCCTGACGGGAAATCAGGGGCTTTGATATAGTGCATCAGCTCCGGGATGGAGATCTCTTTGTTGTCGATATAGGCGCAGATACCGTCGCACACCTCGCCGAGGTTGTGGGGAGCCATATTAGTGGCCATACCCACGGCGATGCCGGAGGCGCCGTTGACGAGCAGGTTCGGGATTTTGGAGGGAAGCACCGTCGGTTCGGGGATGGAATCATCGAAGTTAAGGGTCATGTCGACGGTATCCTTCTCGATGTCCGCCACCATATCTTCGGCAGACTTGCGGAGGCGGGCTTCGGTGTAACGCATGGCTGCGGGGCTGTCGCCGTCCACAGAGCCAAAGTTACCCTGACCGTCCACGAAGGGATAGCGCAGCGACCATGGCTGGGCCATACGGACCATAGCGTCATAGACGGCCGTGTCGCCGTGCGGGTGATACTTACCCAGCACTTCGCCCACGATTCTGGCAGATTTCTTATAGGGTTGAGTGGAAATAATATTGTTATCCCACATCGCATAGATGATACGGCGTTGCACCGGCTTCAAGCCGTCGCGCACGTCCGGCAGGGCACGGGAGACGATCACCGACATCGAATAGTCGATATAGGCCGTCTTCATCTGGTTTTCAATGTTTACCTGTACAATTTTCTCTCCTAAATTTTCTTCTTCAGTCATAATTTTCGCAAAAACAGTTTGTGTAAGAAGCTAATTATCAATTAATTATATTAATTCAAAATAAAAGACTAAAATACATTTTTTTTGGATATTCGCAACACTATGTTCACGATTTTTTACCGACATGTTATCAACACCCGGATACGGGAAAAAAATCGAGGGTATCGTTGTGAAAACCTATAATTTGTATATCTTTGCGGCTTCAAAAAACAGATAAAAAAAATGGATGACAATCTATGCAACCTGCTTATTTCGAAGGGGCAGTTGAAACAAGACATCTTCGGGGTCACTTTGGAGACCATGAAATTGTTCAAAGAGTGTGCCAAGGGGTTTGAAGAGTTTTACCGGGACCATTATGCGGACGAGCACAAGAATGTTTCGGTATTGTACAAAAACAAGAATCAGTACCAGTTTCAGCTGCAGTTTGCCGGTGATGTGCTGATCTTCATGATGCACAGCAACATTTTTGAGTTCTCACGGGAGCACGAGGTGATGAAGACCCCTTACATCAGGGAGGACAAGACCCGCTCGTATTGCGGTATGATTCAGATCTTCAACTTCCTACGAGATTCTTTCGAATACAACCGCATCAACGACTTAGGTTATATGATCGGGCGTATTCTGATCAACAAAGAGGGGCATTACTTTATCGAAGGCAAGCGTGAGCTGGCCAAGGTGCTGAACAACTTCAGTGTCAACCAGATCAACAAAGAGACTGTCTCCGACATCCTCAAGTCTGCAATCATCTACACCATCAACTTCGATTTGCTGGTTCCCGACTACGAAAAAACCAAAATCATCACGGTGGATGACATGTTGGAAATTGAGGATCAGAATCGCATACAGACTGGTAAACGTCTGGGATTCAGATTCGAACAAGACAAAGACCTGCCCTAGAAAAAAAATCCAAGAGGGGGTTGCTTGTATCAAAAAAAAGACTATTTTTGCCGCGTCAAATTTTGACACTGATGGCGAGTTCGTCTAGTTGGCCCAGGACGTCAGGTTTTCATCCTGAAGATCAGGAGTTCGAATCTCCTACTCGCTACCAAAAAAGCACAACAATTCTGTTGTGCTTTTTTTTTACGTCTTGAAATGGAGAATTTTTGAGTACTTTTGCCGCGCGATTTCTAGAAGTAAAACACAGAATCATTACAAGACATGGAGAGACCTAAAGTACTGGTTATCTACACCGGCGGAACCATCGGCATGATGATGGACCCGGAGGACAAGGCGTTAAAGCCTTTTGAATTCAAGAATATACGGCAGCAGTTGCCCATGTTGGACCTGCTGGAGTGTGACATCACCTTCCAAAGTCTGCTGCCGCTCATTGACTCGTCGGACACCAACCCGCAGTTCTGGCTTCGTTTGGTGGACATGATTGAGGCTGAGTACGAAAACTACGACGGCTTTGTGGTGTTGCACGGCACAGACACGATGGCCTATACCTCCTCGGCGCTGAGTTTTCTGTTGGAGAACCTCGACAAGCCTGTCATCATCACGGGCTCGCAGTTGCCGTTGGGAGTGTTGCGCACCGATGGTCGTCGCAACATCTTGAACGCCATCGGTTTTGCCGCCGACCGGAAAGAGGGGCGTCCCACCCTGAACGAGGTCTGCCTTTTCTTCCAGACAGCCCTTTTCCGTGGCAACCGCATCTACAAAGATGACGCCGCCAGCTTCAATGCATTCCATTCGCCCAACTACCCTCATCTGGCCAACGTGGGCACCGAGATCACCTACAACGAGCAGTACTTGCTCCCGCGCAGCGTGCCCGACACCTTCATCGCCCATCACAAGATGAGCACTAATGTAGGACTCATCAAGCTGTTCCCCGGCATCAACTTGGCCACCATGGAGGCAATGCTGCACACGGAAGGCTTGCAGGCCGTCGTGTTGGAAACCTTCGGCGTAGGCAATGCGCCCACGTCGCCCGACTTCCTCAACATCCTCAAGGATGCCATCGACCGTGACATCATCCTCGTCAACATCTCCCAATGCAAAGGCGGTGGCGGCGTGGAGATGCAGCGTTACGCCACTGGCAAGCACCTCGCCGACATCGGGGTGACCTCCGGCAGCGACATGACCACGGAGGCGGCCCTCACCAAGCTGATGTATCTCTTCGGTGAAGGGTATCCTCTGAACACCATCCGCAAATTATTGAAAATGTCCCTGCGCGGGGAATTAACAGAAAACTACTAATGGATATCGAAATCTGTTGCAGCAGCATCCAGTCGGCGGCCAACGCCCAAGCGGCCGGCGCCACCCGTATCGAGTTATGCCAAAACCTGAACGAGGGTGGCACCACCCCATCCTACGCCACCATCCGGCAATGTGTGGAGGAGCTCCACCTCAGAGTCTTCGTCCTCATCCGTCCAAGGCCCGGCAACTTCGTCTATAACGAGCTGGAGATACAGAACATGCTGGAAGACGTACGCATCTGCAAAGAGCTCGGCGTGGCGGGCATCGTGGTGGGCTTTCTCCTCGAAGACGGCAGCATTGACACAGACCTCACCCGTCGATTTGTGGCAGCGGCGGCACCTATTCCCGTCACCTTCCACCGTGCTTTCGACCGTTGCAAGGATTGGTCGAAGGCGTTGGAAGAGGTCATCGCCTGCGGTTGTCGCAGGATCCTGACCTCTGGATGCCACGAAACTGCCCTGGAAGGCAAGGAGGTGCTCAAGCAGCTGGTTCAGCAAGCCGGCGGGCGCATCACCATCCTAGCCGGCAGCGGCATCACCCCCGACAACGTACGGGAGATCATCACCCACACGGGTGTACGTGAGGTGCACGGCTCCTGCAAGGCCCTCAAAGACAACAGCTACATGGAGACCTCCAAAGAAGAGGTTGCCTTGTTGCTAAAAAATGCCATTCATTATTAAATATATAGTATATGAGTCCAGAAATCCTCTCAACACAAAAAAGCATCGCTCAAGGACCATCATTCGCCTCCTTTTTCCGAATGATCACCATCATGATTCTCTTTGTGACATCAGGCATTACTGCTGATGCGCAGCAATCATTCACCAAAAGTGACGCGTTGAAGTTCCTCTATCAGTATATGCCGCAGAGCGACCGTGCGGATTACGACACCGCCTTTTTCAAGATGCAGGTGGACTACGCCTTCCTGGCGCGGGAGACCTTCTCGTGGGGCAAGACCATTCCTGACGACATCTTCAAGCATTTCGTCCTGGTCTATCGTGTCAACAATGAGGACTTGGACACGGCGCGGGCCTTCATCTTTCATCAGTTACGGGACCGCATCCGAAACATGAGCATGTACGAAGCAGCCTTGGAGGTCAACCACTGGTGCCACGAGTATGTGGACTACCAGCCGGCGGACGTGCGCACCTCCGCGCCGTTGGCCACCATCCGCACGTCGCATGGACGTTGTGGCGAGGAGAGCACCTTGACGGTCACGGCCATGCGTGCGGTGGGCATTCCCGCCCGCCAGTGCTACACACCCCGCTGGGCGCACTGCGACGACAACCACGCCTGGGTAGAGGTGTGGGTGAATGGCAAATGGTGGTTCCTCGGCGCCTGCGAGCCCTCCCCCGACCTCGACATGGGCTGGTTCGCCTACCCTTCTACCCGTACCATGATGGTGCACACCAACGTCTTCGGCGACTATCAAGGTCCCGAAGAGGTCAACAAGAAGACCCCGTACTATTCCTGCATCAACGTATTGTCCAACTATGCCGACACCGTGCGCATGACGGTCACCGTGGTGGACGAAAACCGCAAGCCCATTCCTGACGCCTTGGTGCGTTTCAAGCTATACAACTATTCCGAGTACTACACCCTCGCCGCCAAGCGCACGGACGAGAAGGGCCAAGCCTCGCTCATCACCGGCAAGGGCGACCTGCTGATTTGGGTCAGCAAGGGCGACCTGTTTGCCTACGCCAAGATGGACGGACGCTCAGAGCGCAAGCTGACCCTGATGCTGACGCCCAATCCATCCTTATGGAATGAGCCTGGCTTCAGCGTAGTGGATCTCACCATCGTTCCACCATACGGCAACCCTGCCCTGCCGGAGCCGGATTCTGCACGTTTCGCCCGCTGCGAGGAGCGGAAAGCCCAGGAAGACATCATGCGTGAGCGTTACCGGAGCACCTTCCCCACCAAAGCACAGACCGACCAATTCCATAATGAATACTTCACTCCTGAAGAGTTCTACGATGTGATCCGGCGCAGCGAAGGCAACCACGCCGAGATCCTGCTATTCTTGCAGAAGCACAGCCAAAAAGAAGAGGGCCTCTACCTGAAAGAGTTCGTGGCAGCCTTAGCCGACAAAGACCTGCGCGACACCAAGGCACAGACCTTAGAGCGTCAGCTGACCTATTACCATCCGGGCAAGTATCCGCTGGATGTCTATTTCAAGGGCATCCTGCCGGCGCGCATCTCCAACGAGCTGATCCGCGAATGGCGAGGCGTGTTCAGCCACGGCTTCGGCCTCTTCCACCAAGACCGGTCCGTCAAGGCTATCCACGACTTCGTCCAAAAGAGCATCAAGGTGGATAACGACTGCAACTACTACAACTGTCCAATCAGTCCTATTGGAGTCATCCGCTACAACAAGGCCGACGCTCACTCGCGCGACATCTTCTTCGTGGCCCTCTGCCGCGCATTGGATGTGCCCGCCTACATGGACAACTCCAACGGGGACCTCTGGGCTTGGGAAAACGGGCAATGGCAGCTAGTCACTTTCGACTCGGAAGAGAAGCCGGCCCAAGAATACAAAACGCTCATCCTGAACAACAACGAGCACAGAGGATACTATACGCAATACACCATCCAGCGTTTTGAGAACGGCGAGTATGTCAGCTTCGACTTCGAGAACGACCCGCGGGTGGAGACCAACCCCATCGTTCTGCAAGTGCCTGCGGGCCACTACTGTCTCTCCCTCGGCGACCGCAACAGCGATGGCAGCGTAAAATCCCAATTGAAGTTCTTTGATGTTGTCAACGACACTACCGTCATCTCCATTTCCCGCATCGAGGGAATTAACGATTATTATGAATGCCACACTGAATATGGCAAGGTAAACCTCAAGAAGACCAAGATATCCGGCTGTTCCCTCTCCTCCATTATGAAGAAGAGCGGCAAAGAGCACCTCATCCTATGCTTAGGGGTTCCCGGCACAGAGCCGGTCAACCATCTGATGAAGGAGATGGCTGCCAAGCAACAAGCCTTTGAGACTTGGAACGGCCCTCTCTATTTTGTCGTCAAGGAGGGCATCTGGAAGAGCGAGGCAGGCCAACCCCGCAACTTGAAGGTCATCACGGAAGGGTACGACACCTTGTTCCTGACCTTCAAAAAAGCAATGAATCAACAGATGAACGGTTTGAATCCTCTTTGTTTTGTCATCGACATGAATGGGAACATCCTCTATTATTCGGAGGGATACAACATTGGCACGCCTGAGCAGATGTTGAAAGTCATCCGATAGGATAATCCTTGGAGAAAAAGTAGTTTTTTATTATTTTTGCCACTCTTTTGACAACAAGCAGATATGATTACCAAGATTGTTCTCACCGGCGGGCCTTGTGCCGGAAAGACCACCACGAATGAACGTATTGAGGAGTTCTTCTCCAAATTGGGCTATGCCGTTTTCACGCTGCCCGAAGCAGCCACGCTCTTCATCAAGGCCGGTGTTGACTTTCTCACGGAGGACAAGCACCTCTACTTTGAGATTCATCGCAGCATGATGCTGTTCTTGCTGCAGATGGAGGAATCATTCGAGGAGATAGCCAAGGCTACGGGCAAGCCGGCGCTCATCATTAACGACCGGGGCGCCATGGATCTCTCCGCCTACATGGATCCGGACGATTGGCAGAGACTGTTAGCATCCATCAACATGACAGAAGCGGATCTCCTCTCGCGTTACAAGGCAGTCTTCCACCTATGCACCAGCGCCAAGGGGGCTCCCCACAGCTATACGCTGAGCAACAACTCCGCCCGTATGGAGGAAACCCTGGAGGAAGCCATGAAAGTGGACGACAACCTCATCCGCGTATGGAAGAAGCACCCCAACCTCCACATCATCCAGTCGGAAGAGTATGTGAAAGACAAGATCGACAATGTGTTGCGCGGTATTGCGAAAGAGTTGGGCATCGAAATCACCATCGACAGTGTAAGTGATCCAACTTAACGAAAAAAGAATATCTTTGCGGTCTCAAGTTCCGCATCAGAATCAAGACAACTATATCATTAAAAACAACTTAAACCTATCAGACAATGAAAAAATTCGTATGTAAAGTTTGTGGTTATGTTCACTATGGCGACACTCCCCCTGAGAGATGTCCGCAATGCAAACAACCTGCCGACAAGTTTGAGGAAGTGACTGATGACTCCTTATCTTTCGCTACCGAGCATGTGATCGGTGTAGCCAAGGAATCCGACGAGGAGATGATCAAAGACCTCAACGCCCACTTCATGGGTGAAGCCACAGAAGTAGGCATGTACCTGGCCATGAGCCGTCAGGCCGACCGCGAGGGTTATCCCGAGGTAGCAGAGGCTTTCAAGCGCTACGCTTTCGAAGAGGCTGAGCACTGCGCCAAGTTCGCCGAGTTGCTGGGCGAGGTCGTTTGGGACACCAAGACCAACTTAGAGAAGCGCATGTTGGCCGAAAGCGGTGCCTGCGCCGACAAGTTCCGCATTGCCAAGCGCGCCAAAGAGATGGGCTGGGATGCCATCCACGACACAGTTCATGAGATGGCCAAGGACGAAGCCCGCCACGGACAAGGATTCGAAGGTCTCTTCAACCGCTATTTCAAGAAATAAAGGTTTCTGAAACATGTTGTCACAAGCGGCAAGGAATTCCTTGCCGCTTTTTTCATGTCCTTATATGCTTGATGTCACACATTCGCGGCGACACATTCTCTTCACCATAGCACGGTTCGTCTGCACCGCAAGGATAAGTGCGGGCGTTCATTCCCATGCAATATGCTCCTTTCGATAACTCTTGCGAGGTTATGGGGAGCCTGTCCTTCCTGGACACTGCCAGTATCCATCATAATGGAAAAAAGTATATTTTTGCCGACCGATAAACTTCGCATTATGATGATATTTTATCTTGCCAGTTGGTTTTTCCAGACACGATTTTTAGGGAAAGAGAAGCCCTTGCAGACGGTCCTGTTCATCACCGACCAATGCAATCTTTCCTGCAAGCACTGCAGTGTCTTCAACCATCAGAACCCCACCTCCAAAAGTTACGAGCAGATCAAGGAGGAGTTGCAATACTCTTACAAGTTAGGCTCACGCTTCGTCGATTTCGAGGGTGGCGAGCCCACGCTTTGGCGCGACGGGGAGCGCAATTTGAACGACCTCATCGACCTGGCCAAGGAGATCGGCTTCTTCACGAGCACCGTGACCACCAATGCCCAGCGGCCCTTCGGATGGCTGAAAGCCAACTCCATCTGGGTCAGCATGGATGGCATCCACGAATACCACGATGCAGTGCGAGGTCCAGGAACCTTTGACAAACTCGTGGAGAATGTCCAGGCATCCGGTCACAAAGCGCTCAGCGCCAACATGGTCATTGATGCCAACAACTATGTCAACGTGGCCGATACGCTGGAGTTCGTCAAGAAGACCCCAGCTTTCAAAAGCATCGCCTTCAACTTCTACACCCCCGCCTTCCAGAAAGAGGAGGACCCGCTCATCCTCGACTGGGACAAGCGTCGTGAGGTCATTGACTATCTCATCGCGCAGAAGAGAGCCGGTGCTCCCATTATGAACAGCCGTTCCGGATTGAAGAAGATGAAGGACCTGAGTTTCAAAAAGGTCTGCTGGATGTGCAACTATATCCTTCCTGACGGCACGCGTTTGAACGAATGCGTGGGCAAGAGCTACAACGTCTGCGACCAGTGCGGTTTCTGCATGGCCGGCGAGATGCGCAGCGTCATGAACTTCTGTCCTGACACCCTGTTGTCGGGCCTTAACTTACGACAAAAAAACTGAAAACGATGCGCATACTTTGGCTTGACACACAAGATCCCTACTTCAACTTGGCTGCGGAGGAATATCTGCTCAAGGAGACGAAGGAGGACATCTTCATGCTATGGCAGAATGCCGATTCCGTCATCATTGGTCGTTACCAGAACACCATGGCGGAAGTGAATATGGAATTCATAGAATCGCACCATGTCACCGTGGCGCGGCGCATCACGGGTGGCGGGGCGGTATTCCATGACCTCGGCAACCTCAACTTCACCTTCATCCAGCAGGTACAGCCCCATGAGAAAGAGGTAGATTTCCAGCGCTACCTAACGCCCATTGTGGACGCATTACGGTCGCTGGACGTGCCCGCCGAGTTCTCGGGACGCAACGACCTGACCATCGAGGGCCGAAAGATCTCCGGCAACGCGATGGTCTTCTATCAAGACCGTGTCCTGGAGCACGGAACACTGCTCTTCTCCACCATGCCCGACCACCTGGCCGCAGCCCTGAAGGTGGATCCCGCCAAATTCTCCGACAAGGCTGTCAAGTCGGTACGCAGTCGGGTAACCAACATCTCCGAGCATCTGTCCACGCCCATGTCGGTCACTGCCTTCAAAGACTATCTGCTTCGATACATGACGGAGCAGTGGCAGGTACCCGTCAGCTCTCTCACAACCGAAGAAACGAGCCGTATCCGGCAAATGGCGGATGCCAAGAACGCCACTTGGGAATGGAACTTCGGAAAGTCTCCGCAATATGCCTACCAGCAAAAGCTCCGCACCAAAGGCGGCTCCCTGGAGGTGCTGATGAATGTCCAGAACGGAATCATCCAAGATATTCGATTCTACGGTGACTTCTTTTCCTCACGCGACCCTGAAGAGCTTTCCCGAATCCTGACGGGCCAGTCGCACAACAGAAAAACCATCCTGGGCATATTGCAGGATCTCGACATATCCACCTTTTTCAACAATGTAACCAAAGAAGAATTTATTTCCCTATTGTCCATATAATGAAAAAGACATCCTTCCTTATCCTATTCACTATTTTTTGTTACGGTTTTGTTGTCGCACAAACTCAATTACCCAATGCCAATTTCGAACAATGGACAGTGGTCACACCGGGCAAGGCAGTGCCCACGGGATGGCACACCTTCAGCGATGGTGACTGCCGGCTGTCGGGGTTGGCCTCCATTGGCTGCAGCACAGGCAAGAAAAACCACAGCAGTCGCGTTGCGGGCCATCACGGCTACGCATGCGAGATAACGGCCACCTCCATTCTGGGCATTGTGGCCAATGGTGCGATGACCACCGGCCAGATGGTGTTGGCCTCCACCACGCCCAAGGACACCATCAACATCATCTATTCGGACATTCACAACAAGGTAGGGAAAAACGGCTATGCCAGATTCACCGGCCGTCCCGACTCCGTCTATATGTGGTGTAAGGTGTCTGTCAAGAAGAGCACCAGCATTCCCTCCTGCAAGATCCATCTGCATGGCAACGTGGCCTATGTGGATGTGCCCAAGCATACGCCGGGTGTGCCGCAAGAGGGCAAGATTGCCAATGTGTTCTGCACGTTTGCCGGGCATAACGACGGGCTGTGGCATCAGTACAGGTTCCCCTTCGTCTATTACGACAGCAAGGGCAACGTCACCAAGTCGAGAAGCCGCCAGCCGAGCTATGTGTTGGCCTCCTTCAGCACCAACAAGGTGCCGGGAGCGGGCAACTCGGGCGACAAGTTAGCCTTTGACGACATCGTCATGATCTACAACAAGCGGTTGTCACAGATCTTCCTCGACGGCCAGCCCATGGAGTTCTTCCATCCCGACCAAGAGCGCTACGAGTTGTACGCCTCCATAGAAGGCATTCCTTTCATCAGCGCGGAGGCGGCCTCGCCCAATGCCACCGTCAGCGTGGAGCAGGCGCGGGCCGAGAATGGCTACGCCGCCACCATCACGGTGACCCATGACGACGGTGAGAAAACCTACACCCTAACCTTCACCCCAGAGCGCAACAAATTAATGGTCGCACATCCTTAGACTTATGCTATACGTCTTCAATCCCGAACACGACTATGCCTTGGCCAACAACGGTCCGCACTTTGTGCCCTTGGACTCGGCCGTCCGTTTCGCCCGGGAGTGCGCCCTCTTCCTTCGCTTCCTCATCCATGCTGACGACTGCATCTTTTTACCATACCATGAGGAAATGCGTTACATGACTGCTGACGGGCAGCCGGCTGACAGGCCACCCGTCGACACTCCGGTGCGTCCGTGGGGATGGGATCCCTTGGTGCTCCATCAGCTGCGAGCGGAAGGGTTCTGCACGGAAAGCCGTATGGACGGGCACGTGCAGCGCATCCGGGAGCTCGCCCACCGCCGCACGGCCAGCGCCGCCATGGAGTACCTTCGCGACACGTTGCCGGCGGCCTGTCAGGTGCCCCTGTCCGCCTTGGAGATTCAGACACCTCAAGAGGTTGAATCATTCATTGAACGACATCACGACGTCATCTTCAAATCCCCCTATTCCGGCAACGGGCGTGGACATCTTTACGCCCACGGCGAGTGCTCCCCCACCCTGTTGCGGCAAATTACCGGGGTCATCAAAAGACAAGGGTCCATCATGGCTGAGCCCATGTACCAGATTTTCCAAGACTTTGCCATGGAGTTCTTCTGCCATCAGCAGCGAGTCTCTTTCGCCGGCTACTCTCTTTTTGAGACCCAGCATTACGGCTACTCCGGCAACCTGCTCCAATCCAACCTGGAGATCGAAAAACAAATCCTACAACATATATTTATAGAGCAACTGACAGCGACACGGGAGAGCATCCTATCGTTCCTGCAGAATCGGATAGCCCCATATTACGAGGGGCCGCTTGGTGTGGACATGTGCCTGTACCAGCATCCGGATGGTGTTCGGTTAAATCCGATGATCGAAATCAACCTGAGAATGACGATGGGGCTCGCGGCCAGGATGCTCTACGATCGGCACGTGCACCCCGAAGCGACTGGGGTGATGCGTATTGAATACCGTTCTCAAGGACTGTCGGACTTCATCCAGCAACAAAAAAAAGAGCATCCTTGGGAATCCGCCGACGGACGTTGGCGCTCAGGATTCCGGACATTGACGCCTGTAGGCGAGGAGACGCAATATGCGGTCTGCCTTTGGCTATCGTAACCTATTGGCCAGATAGCTCTTGCGGACGTAGGCGAAGAAGGCGGTCACACCGACCAGGTTTACAACCCAGGCCGTCAGGAAAGCGCTCATATAGTTGAAGTGTTCCACCACGACACCGCCCACGAGGGTGCCGAGGCCCACGCCGATATCCCAGCTGATGAGGATGGAGGAGTTGGCCGTGCCTCGCTGGGAGTGAGGGGCCAGGTTAATGAACATATTCTGGCAAGCGGGCCACATGTGGCCGTTCCCCAGGCCGATGATCAGTGCTGCAGCATAGTAGCCGAAGGGATTCTGCATGACCGCAAAGACCAGATAGCCAACCAATGAGACCGACATGCCCAGGGAAGCATTCTGAACCACCTTGCCTTGACGGAGTGTACGGGTGCCGATCAGGCGGGAGAGGATCAGGCCGGTGGAGAGCAGCATGAAGAAGAGGGCCGCGCCACCCGAGATGTCGAGGATCTCCTTTCCATAGATCGCCACATACGTTGCCAGCACGCCGTAGGAGAAGGCAAAGCACATCATTGTCAATCCTTCGCTCCAGCCCTTCAGGAGGAAGAAGCGGTCGAAGGAGAGTTTCTTCTTATCCTTGACGAGCGGACGTTCTTTGAGGTCCAGCGTGGAGTTGATGGCAAAGCCGATCGCAGACGTGATGAGGGAGAGCCAGAAGAGGACATCATAATTATGACACTGTTGCAGGATATAGATGGCCAGTGCGGGGGCGATGGCCGAGGCGAGGTTATTGCTCAGGCCGTAATAGCCGATGCCTTCCGCCCGGCGGGTCGGATGCAGCACATCGATGGCCACGGTGCTGTTGGCCACCGTGGCAGATCCGAAGGGAGCACCGTGCAACGTCCTCACAATGGCAAACAACAACAGGCTCCCCGCGAAGAGATAACCGGCAAAGAAGATGCTGAACAGGCCATAGCAGACCAGTAAGACCACCTTACGAGGGAAACTATCGACAAAGAAACCGCTGAAGGGCCGTATCAACAAGGCGAGCAAGGTATAGCCAGACAAGACGATGCCTATCGTATCCTTGCTGGCAGCGAAAGTGTCCTTCAGATACAACGGCAAGAGCGGGGTCAGCAACATGAAAGAGAAAAAAATCATGAAGTTCGCCACCCACACCTTGACATAGTTTTTGTTCCACAGAGGTCCCAGCGTCGTATTTTCACTCATCGTATCCATCTATTACAGCCTATCTGTCAATGTATTACAAAATCCTTTAACGATTGGCAAAAATAGCAATAAATGTAGTATTTTTGCCACCTGATACTAAAAAATATGCTCAAGGATTTCCTCTTGTCTCTACTGATGGTAGTCAATGCCATGTCTCCCTACTTGCTTTTCGGCTTTTTAGTGGCTGGTATCCTGCATGTCTTTGTCCCTAAGAAATTCTATCGCAACTATCTGACGAAGCCCAATTTCACGTCCGTGTTATGGGCATCCATTTTGGGCATACCACTACCATTGTGTTCCTGTGGCGTCATTCCAACGGCGGTAGGTTTGCGCAATGAGAAGGCCTCCCCGGGCGCGGTGGCATCGTTCCTCATTGCCACACCCCAGACAGGCATCGACTCCATCTTGGCGACTTTCTCCCTGATGGGTATCGGCTTTGCCATCGTGCGTCCATGCGCCGCGCTCATCACAGGCATCTGCGGCGGTCTGCTAGTCAACCGTCTCATCAAGCATCAGCCGGAAGAGGCACATTCAGAGCCAGGCATCCCTGAGAAATACGCCGGCAACCAGCTGATTTCCGTCTTCAAGTATTCGTATGTCAACATGATACAGGACATCGGACCGAGGCTGGTATTGGGCCTGATATTAGCTGCCGTCATCCAAGTAGCTGTTCCAGACGCTTTTTTCCTGCAGTTTGGTTCCCAGCCATTCATACAGATGCTGGCCATGTTGGCTGTGGCAGTCCCTATGTACATCTGTTCCACCGGCAGCATACCCATTGCGGCCGCGCTCATCGCCAAAGGGCTGACTCCCGGGGCAGCCTTCGTGCTCCTGATGGCCGGCCCTGCCGTCAATCTCGGCTCCATGCTGGTGATTCACAAGACGATGGGACGCAAGTTCACGGTCCTCTACCTCGCCACCATCATCGCCGGCGCTGTTTTCTTCGGGCTACTGCTCAACCAATTTGACGGGTTGTTGCACTTCACCCACTTCTCCTCAGCCAGTTGCTGCACTGCTGAGGGGCCTTACTCCTTCCCGCCCTTCAAGACGGTCTGCAGCACCCTTTTGATTTTGTTTATCCTTAATGCTTTTATCATGAAACTATTTCAACGATTCAAGGAAGAGCCCGCCACGCCCACTTCACAAATCTTCAAGGTGGAGGGCATGCACTGCAACCACTGCAAGGCTTCTGTGGAGAATGCCATCAAACGACTAAAAGGGGTCACCGACGTACAGGTGAACCTGGAACAGAAAACCGTCGCCGTAGAGGGCACTGCCTCTTCCGACAAGATCCGAGAGGCCATCGAAAAAAGTGGTTTTGAAGTAATGGCATAATTCCCGGAGTTTTATTATCTTTGCGGCTTTAATTAAAACACATCATTATGGCACTCTATTGGATTATCTTTATCGTATTCATGGTGTTGAGTCTCATCGTGAGCCAGACCTTGAACGCCCGCATTCAGAAATACAGCAAGATCCGCATCAGCAGTGGTCTTACGGGCCGCGAGATCGCGGAGAAGATGCTGCACGACCACGGCATCTACGACGTGCAGGTGGTGAGCACGCCGGGGTCGTTGACAGACCATTACAACCCGGAGACCAAGACGGTCAACTTGAGTCAGGACATCTACGCTGGCAACAGCATTGCCAGTGCAGCCGTGGCGGCGCACGAGTGCGGCCATGCCGTGCAGCACGCCACCGCCTACCGTTGGCTGACCATGCGCAGCAAGATGGTCCCCATGGTGCAGATCGGCTCCAAATGGTCCCAATGGATCCTGCTGGCCGGCATGATCATCCTAGGTTTCTCCGCCTTCTTGGGCAGATGGATCCTCTTCGTTGGCATCGCCCTCTTCGCCCTCACCACGCTCTTCTCCATCATCACCCTGCCGGTGGAGTACAACGCCTCCGCCCGGGCCGTCGCATGGCTCGACCAGACCGGCATGACCAACGGCCAGGAGAACGAGCAGGCCAAGGACGCTCTCAAGTGGGCCGCCCGCACCTACCTCATCGCCGCCCTCTCCTCACTGGCCACCCTGCTGTACTACATTTCGATTATGAACAGAAGATAAGTTTGACTTCAGCTATTGGCTATTGGCTATTAGCTATTAGCCGTTAGCCTTTGGCTTGGAATCTGGAACTTTGTCCACAAGTTCCCAAAACCGCAAAGTTTGAATTTTAAATCATCAACAATCCATTCATGAAAAAAACCATCATTTCACTGTTTTTCCTAAGTTTCATTTTCAGTGCTTGGCCCCAGAAGGCTGTGTATCCATTACCGTTTGAAGGTGCCACACCCAAGGGCAACTCCGTATGCTATGCCCTGCCCCTGACCGCTTTTGAAGTGACGGTCACCGTCACCAAGGTCCGTGAGATAAAAGGATATTACACGGAATACGCCCAGACCTTGTTGGGCCTCACCAATGTCATCTCCGAAAACCGCACGTTCTACAAAGTCAAAGACGTGAACATCAAGCCCGTCAAGGCGCCCAATCCGCAGAAGACCTACCTGGTGCTTTTAGACAAAGACCAGCAGAACCTGCAAAAGGAGCTGGCCGAGGAGCCGAGCCAATGGCTGTCGCAGTCGTTGGTCCAATACTCCACCACCAGCACGCCCATACCGAACTTCTTCAAGAACTACTCCGACCCCTCCTACACGGAGATGGAAGACTCCTTCACGGAGACCAAGATCATTGACGGGGTCGTCACCCAGGTGCCCGCCAACCGCACCAAGCTGGTCAACGTGACCAACAGCCAGAAGGCGCAGCAGGCCGCCGACGCCATCAGCAAGAGTCGCCAAGACCAGTACAACCTGGTGAAGGGCGACCAAGAAACCCCCTATTCCGATGCTGCGTTATGGTTGATGCTCAAAGAGTTGAAACAGTGGGAAGAGAACTACCTGTCACTGTTCACGGGATTGGTATTGGAAGACGAGCTCACCTACACCTTCATGGTCTATCCTACCGATATGAAGACGCCGCTCTTCTCCATCCATCAAGATGAGGGATTGCACTATGGCTATCAGATTGACAAGACGGAGAAGCTCTACTGTCTGGAGCTGGAGTTGGAGCCGAATGTGGTCATGAAGGAGGGCGAGCATCACGAGCTCTCGGGCTACCGTTACTGCACGCCCGTGCCCATGACCGCCGTGCTGACGGTAAAAGACCCCGCCACCACCGCCACCACCCACGTCTTCGATTTCGGCACTGTGCAGATGTACCAGTTCGGACGCGTGCAGTCGTTGCCGCCCCATCAAGACATTGACCTTTCCAAAATCGGCTTCATCTATTAAGATCCATCCCCATGAAACGTTCCCTATTCTATTTCGCGGCCATCTGCTTAGTCTTCTGTGCGTCTTGCCACAGAACTCCGCAGGAGAAATTACAGAGAGCCATGATCCCCTTGGCCAAAGCATATCTGGACACCTGCAAAGTCAGTTATGACTCAGTGCGGGTGGATTGCGTGGACACCATCACAGAGCTGAGCTATGCCAACCTGAACATCGAGTTGCTCACCAACATGGAGGCCAACTACGAGATGCAGTACGAAGAGGCGCTCACGGAGGACACGGTCAAAGCCAACTACTTGCGACTCTATCTTGGCGACATCCGCCGCACCATCGAGAACTTTCAGGACTTGATGGAAACGGGCGATTTGAAAAACACCGGGGTTCTTCTATACATGGTCACCGGGGTTCTAAGCAACGGTGAAGAAAAAGAAAATTTCATGTTTTTGGTAAGACCTGACAAGAAGACGCTTCACACATTGGATCCTTTTGGCAACAATCTGCTATACGAAGAAGAATAATGCAGTATCCGTGGGGTGGCAAAGAGCCGTTTTACACATATCATCAATATTTGCACAACATTTTCGGCTTTCAGATTCGGAAGCTGCCAGTGGATGCTGGCTTCACCTGTCCGAACCGCGACGGGACGGTGGGTGTTGGCGGTTGCACCTTCTGCTTGAACGAGGCCTTCGCGCCCAGCTATTGCGACAGCAGACACAGCATTGCACAACAAGTCAATGACGGCATCGCATTCCATGCCCAGCGACGACGTCCCATCGACAAGTTCTTCATCTATTTCCAGTCTTTCAGCAACACTTACGCGCCCCTAGAGCAATTGAAAAAAAGATTTGAGGAGGCCATGGCCATTCCTGGTGTCAAAGGCATCATCATCGCCACCCGCCCAGACTGTCTGCGTGAAGAGGTCCTGGACTATCTAGCCGAATTGCAAGCACGCACCTATCTATGTGTGGAGATCGGCATTGAAAGTTTGCACGAGGAGACGCTGCAACGCATCAACCGGGGACATGGGGTCGCCTGCACCCTGCAAGCGATAAAGTTCTTGGCAGAAAGAAGCATTCCCACATCCGGGCACCTCATCTTCGGACTCCCCGGGGAAAACCCTGATGATTGGATGCGGGACATCCGGACCATCAACCATCTTCCGCTTACCACACTCAAACTGCATCAGCTGCAGATCATACAAAACACTCCCATCGCTATCGAGCACGAAACGTGCCCACGCGACTTTTACCACTTCACAGTAACGGAATACATGGCCTTTCTGGCAGATTTCATTGAACGATTGAATCCAGAGATAGCCATCGAGCGTTTCGCCAACGAGGTTCCCCCACGATATCTAACCGTCAGGGAATGGGAAGGCACCCGACATCAGGACATCATAGATGGGGTATGCCAACTATTGCAAGAGCGTCACTCTTGGCAAGGAAAGCTGTTTGTATAAGAAAATGAAACCGACTTGTCTCTATCCAGCGTGCACCTGCTTACGGTATTCCATAGGGGTCATGCCCGTTTCCCGCTTGAAATAACGGCAGAAGGAGGTCTGGTCGGCAAATCCCAAGTCATAGGCGACTTCTTGAATCGTAGCAAAGAGATTCTTTCGAAGCATCTGCTTCGCCTGAATGATGATGTATTGCTGGATCCAATGACTGGCGGGCATACCGGTCTCTTGCTTGACAACCGTACTGAAATGCTTGGAACTCAGACAGAAGAGATCGGCATAAAAATCCACATCCCTGTGCTGGCGGAAGTTGTCGGCAATAGCATCATAGAGCCGTTGGCTTAAACGGGTAGAAGCGGGCTGCTCATCGGTTTCATTCTGTTCTCGAAAATGATCTGTCAGCTCCACCAGAACATCCAGCAGATCCACCATGAGCAGATTACGAGAGTTAAGTCCGGATTTATCGATGACTGAAAGGGCCTCCACAATCTTCATGACATCGGAAAACTGACTTTGAGCGAGTTTGAAACAGGGACTAAGTTCGTAGCGAAAGCGATTTCTGAAAATCTGCTGGGATGCAATGATTTTAAACACCTCATCAGAGACCACCACCAAGGTAACCAGGAAATCGTCAGACGTATCATTCGCGGAGATGGCATGACGGGGATAGATCATCGCCACATCCATGGGTGAGAAGTGAACACTCTGCGTATCGTAGGAACCAGACGAATAGCCACTGTGGCAAATCGCATAAACAAGATTCTGAGAAATATAGGGTTCATTATAAGAGGGCATTGAGGTGATGTTATCAATCACCACAATACCATTCTTTTTAATTATTGCATCGACATCTTTAATACTTTTCATCTCAATTGACTATGGCAAAGCATGAGCGTTCCTTCGTTGGTGGGTACTCCGTCCCAAGGAAATCATCATTATACCTTATTCCGCCTGCAAAAATAACAAAACCAACTTAAGCTAACGCACAATCGGAGATATTGAACATCATTTCGTTCAAATGGTAAAACAACTACCTTTTGGATATAGTAAGGGCGGAGGTGATTCGTCTCCGCCCTTATTTTGTAGATCGGTTATTGTTGTTTGGAGAAATCGGATTTCTCAACGCCGCACAGCGGGCAGGTCCAGTTGAAGGGCAGTTCCTCAAACGGGGTGCCCGGAGCGATACCGTTGTCGGGATCACCTACTGCGGGGTCGTAAACATAACCGCAAACGCTGCAAACATATTTTTCCATCATGCTAAATATTTAATTGGTTTATAAAAAGTTAGGTGTTGTCATTATTATGTGTGGAAGAAATTGCTACAGGCTCCAATAGTGGAGTTTTTGGATCTTATGGCGATAGAGGCCTTTCACATCGACCAAGATGCCATCCTTACTGCTGTATTTCAGGAAGTAGTCTTCATCCAACTCCTTGTAAGGATTGTGGGCCACAGCCACGACGACCGCATCATATAGGCCTTGCGGTTCTTTGGACAGGGTTATCCCGTAGAATTTCTCCACCTGGTCAGGCTCAGCGTAGGGGTCCACCACATCCACGGTCACGCCATAATCCTTGAACTCGTTGATGATATCCAGGACTTTGCTGTTCCGGATATCGGAGACATTCTCCTTGAAGGTCATTCCCATCACCAGAATGCGGGCATTCAGGATCGGCTTGCCATAGGAGAGGATCTGCTTGACGACTTTTTTGCCGATATAGCCGCCCATTGAGTCATTGACAAATCGTCCGGCGGAGATAAGTTGGGTGTGGTATTTCAGTTCGGCGGCCTTATAGACGAGATAATAGGGATCGACGCCGATGCAGTGACCGCCCACCAGTCCGGGGAAGAAGGGCAGGAAGTTCCACTTGGTGCCGGCGGCTTCTAGCACGTCGTAGGTGTTGATACCCATACGGCCGAAGATGATGGAGAGTTCATTCATCAGGGCGATATTGACATCGCGCTGGGTGTTCTCGATGATCTTGGCAGCCTCGGCCACCTTCACACTTGGGGCGCGGTGCACGCCTGGTTGTACAACCATCTCATAGACGGCAGCCACCTGTTCGAGGGCCTCGGCATCACAGCCGGAGACGATCTTCTTGGTCTTGGCGAGGGTATGAACCTTCTCACCGGGGTTGATCCGTTCGGGAGAATAGCCGAATTTGAAGTCGCGACCCGCTTTGAGGCCGGAGAGCTTCTCCAGGATAGGCAGACAGTCCTCCTCGGTACAGCCGGGATAGACGGTGGACTCATACACCACATAGTCACCAGGCTTCAGGCACTTGGCCACCGTTGTGGTGGCGGCGAGGAGCGGTTTCAGGTCGGGCATATTGTGCTCATCGATGGGGGTCGGGACCGCCACAATATAGAAGACCGCCTTGCGCAGATCGTCCAGTGAAGAGGTGAACAGGATGTCGGCATTCACAAAGATCTCGTCATCCAATTCGCGGCAGGGATCGGTGCCGGCGCGCATCACCTCCAGATGTGACTCATTGATATCGAAGCCGATAACAGAAGCCTTATGGGCAAACTCCATGGCCAGCGGAAGTCCCACATAGCCCAATCCGATCACGCCGATCTTGGCATTTTTCGCTTTAATATTTTCAGAAATGGTCATTGGTCTTAACTTTTACGACAACAATAATACAGGCTGCAAAGATAATCAAAAAATCTCTCCAATCTCCAACTCGTCGAGGGTAGATTTTCTAAAATCGTCATGGAGGTCTCTTTCGCGTTCACGAAGGGCCCGTTGTTCAAAATCCTTGATAATTTCCGTGCCTTCCTGGTTCAGCATCTGCAATTTCTCGGTCGTCGGCTTGCCATCGCACAGGAATTTGAGCACGAAGCAGGCCATGGCCCGGTTGTGGTCCGGATATTGTGTCAGCAGGCGGTCATAATGCTGGTGCATGTCAGCCCAGGTGTCAGCAGGTGCTTCCAGGAGGGCTCGCGCATCCTCCAGACTCATCAGCTGTCCACCCACGTTAACCCATCGCATCGGAGTAGCCGTGAGCACCTCCCGACAGAGGATGTCGGGGCGGTTGGTCATCTCCTCCCCCAAGGTTGTGATAGCATAATAGACCAGCATCTCTCGGTACCAATGGAAGCACTCCGGCGCTTTCAGCAGCCGGACGGACCTTTGGGAGCGCTCGACACCTTTCACGAAAGATTCGGCACCCAGCTGCCATTGGTTCAACGCATGGATGATCTGCTGGACAGTGTCGGGGGCCAGCGGGTTGGCATGGATCTGTTGGACCACCGTCTTGCGGCGGTCGCGATCCTGATATTTCCGCATATTGCGCTGGAGGGCAAAAGCATTATAGCGCCACCAATAGGCGGGCATGATCTCCAGCACATCATCCTTCACATGGTGATGGACCAGGCAGAAAGGGTATGGCAGGTTAATCTCGTAGGGGTAGTCGCCTTTGACGAGCAGCGTATAGGCGGCAAAACGGCTTGGAAACTTCACGGAAGTACAGAGTCCCGGCCAGAAGCCTCGGTCGGCCAGAAGGGCGCAGTCGTTCTTGCGACCGTTATGGTTGGATCCTACCGTAGCGCCGGCCGCCAGGTTGGACTGTCCCTTTATGGTGGCAGCGATCAGAAAAGAGCTGTTGTGATGCTGCTCGTGGAAAGGGAATATGAGGGAGAAGAGCACCTCGCAGCAGGAGAGACGACTGTTGTCGCCCACCACGCAATGCGAAATGCGAAGGCCCTCTGTCAGAGAGACGCCACTGCCTGTCAAGACATTGCGCACAATGGCATGGGTATCCACGGTATTCTGCAAGCCTATCACTGCGTTGCGCAGGATGACGCCAGCACCGATGGATGTCGGTTCTTCGGCTGAGGAGTGCACATACACGTTGTCGAGTTGTGTCGCCTCGGAGATGCGCGCTCCCTCCCCTACCCAAACGGATTGCAAGGAGGAGACATTCTTGATGACAGCGCCCCGGCCAATAACATTAGCGAAGTGGGAGGAAGACTCCCAACGGCAAAGGTGGTGAATCGGGTGCTCAGGCCCTGCCACGGAGCAGAGATAGGCATCCCCCACGGTCATGTCGGGATGAGCGGTAATAGCATGGGAGCCATCCTCATTGCGCACCTCCACGGGAAACGCATGCGGGGGCTCTTCGCCAGCGATCTCTCCGATATTGGACAACGTCACGCCAGCGCCCACCCAACAGTTCCTGAGCAACGACACCCGTCTTATGCTGACGCTCTCGCCCAAGGACACCTTGCCGGAAAAATGGCAATCATAGATTTTATCCACAAAAAAAGTGCTGACAACCGAGATCTCCTCCCAGTTGTCGGCACTATTGTGTTGCGATTGCAGCTGACAAATCTCTTCAGCTGTCAAATTACGCCAGCCTTCCATGGTCAGGCTATTCGTTCCATTAATCAGGAATACCCAGTTGAGCCTTGGTCTCCGGAGACATTTCGTCGAAAGAGATGGCATCTGAAGGACGGTAGAACTCCGCGGCTTTAATCTTCTTGTCAGCCTTCACTTCAGAAGCAGTCATAATCAGCGTGAATGACATGCCTTCACCTTCAATTTGCTGTTCAGTTGCCAAAGGAAAACCTTTCAGACCGGGAGCATCGGAGAAGTTAATGTTTTCACCCACATTCAAGTCGTTAGTCACCCAATAGACAACGGTGGACTCTTCATCAGACTCCATGTCGGTAATGGTGGCGATAACCTTGGTACAGTTATAACCGGCAATCGTCTTTGTCTCCTGAGTATATTCATAATCACATTTATGGGAGGCAAGCTGTTTCTGAAGATCTTCTCCTTTAGTCTCCCTGTAATATTTGCCCATATTGTAAGCAGAGATGTCCAGAATTTCGTAAACAACATTATAGTCACCATTGCTGATGGAGATAGCTCCGACACCGTTTTGGTTAACCACCTGTTTCATGCAGTTGCCCATCACGATTTTTTCGGTAGAGATGCCTGCCATGCTAGCTTGCACGTTAGGATCATCCGTCCCCTCAACAGAGGTCACGAATTGGATACGACCGGCAAACGGCTTTTGAGCAGAGAGGGTCATAACGCCACAAAGGATGGCGAATAATAGCACTAAGGAAATACGTTTTTTCATTGTTTTATGTATTTAAATTATCAACTTTTTGAGGCGGCAAAGATACAAAAAAAGTACGAAGCCCATAGAGCCTCAGCAAAACAAAAGGTTTAAAAAATCATGACATAGATCTGGTACATGACAAAGGCCACATATCCCATAAAAAGGAGACTCCAGATGAAAGCGGGCACATGGGTGAGTTTGGCAAGGTTAGTGGCATCGCCGGCAGACTGCGGTGTACGAATGGAGAGATAGAAGAGCACGAGCACGGAATAGGCGGACTCCGTGACCATCATCACGGTATAGAAGATGGCTGCATAGCGGAGATAGAGTGGATTTTGGAGATAGAGGAGATAGCCGTTCACGGCCAGGAAGAGCAGCACCCAGAGCAAGCCGTAGGCATTGCGGATCCAGAGAATCAGCATGAGGAGGAAGAGCACGGACAATCCAATGACCAAGCCCTGTACGGCACCCTGTTGAAGCAGATAGACGGACAGCCAAGCCACGGAGATAGCGCAGGGATAGCCTGCCAGCGCGCATAAAAAGGAGGCGAATTTTCCCTTCAAGACCGTGGTTGTGGTACCTGAGGCATCGTGGTTCAGGTCTATCTTCCGCACCTGTCCATCCAGCACCAAAGCCATCAGAGCGTGTCCGAACTCATGCAGGGCAGTGTTGATAACGTTGAAGAACTTACCCACCACCGGAATACGGGGCAGCAGAAAACTGACCGCCACCATCAAGGGCAGCATCCAGGGCTGGTCGGGAAAGAGTGTGTTCGGCATCAGCTTCTACGGAACTTGTGGATGTCGGAGGTATCCCACGACTGGTACATGAGGATATTCTGGATATTATTGATCAGGATAATGAAGAGTTTGAGGTCGCGCTCGGCGAACCAGCGGCAGGCGGCGACATCCTTGCGGCAGGCGGCCGCAAAGCGGGAGAGGAAGTCGCAATGATACTTCTCCAGCCAGGCGATTGCCTCCGGCTCGTCGTCAATGGCATTGCTCAGCACGGCGAACTCGGGATAGCCGTTGGCAGCAAGCCACTCCAGCGCTTGGATGTTGGAATGAATCGCGGACGACAAAGCCTCCAATTCCGGAAAACCATTCTCGACCAAGAACTTGCTAAATTTCTTGTTGCCTAACAGACTTTCGTTAAAGGCCAACAAGAGTTTGGTGTCGTAGTCAGTCAGACAGTGCAGATCACGCATAGTTATTGCTTCAAGCTAACGGTCTTGTTGAAGACGAGTCTCTCTTCCGTAGAATCCGGATCAGCATAGAAATAGCCGAGGCGTTCAAACTGGAAGTACTTGATCTCCATCGCTTTTTCAAGAGTCAGACCCGGCTCGACCCAACCATCTTGAATCTTCAGAGAGTCGGGATTGAGATTGTCAATGAAGGTCTTGCCCTCTTCGCAGTTATCGGGATCTGGCACGGCAAATAGGCGGTCGAAGATACGGACCTCGGCCTTCTTGGAATACTTCACGGTAGCCCAATGGATAGTGGCCTTCACCTTGCGGTTGCTGTCGGGCATGCCGCTACGGGTATTAGGGTCGTAGGTACAGTGTATCTCGGTGATATTACCTGCCTCGTCCTTGACAATATGGGTACATTTTATAATATAGGCATATTTCAGTCTGACTTCGCGGTCGATGGAGAGGCGGTAGAACTTCTTGTCGGCATTCTCGCGGAAATCGGCGCGCTCTATCCAGAGTTCCTTGGCGAAGGGCACCTTGCGAGTACCGGCTTCAGGATCTTCGGGATTGTTGACGGCCTCCATCTCTTCCACCAGATCATCGGGGTAGTTGTCGATGATGAGCTTGACGGGATCGAGGACGGCCATGGTGCGGGTGGCCACCTTGTTGAGATGCTCACGGGCACAGAACTCCAGCAGGGAGACGTCGATGATATTGTCGCGCTTGGCCACGCCGACGGTCTCGGCGAAGTTGCGGATGGCCTCAGGGGTATAGCCACGGCGGCGCAGGCCGCAGATGGTCGGCATGCGCGGGTCATCCCAGCCGTTCACATGATGTTCCTTCACGAGCTGGAGCATCTTGCGCTTGCTCATGATAGTGTTGGTCATGTTGAGACGGGCGAACTCGATCTGTTGCGGATGATGGATACGCAGTGCCTCGCAGAACCAGTCGTAGAGCGGACGGTGCACCTCAAACTCGAGGGTACAGATAGAGTGCGTGATGCCCTCGATGGAGTCGCTCTGTCCGTGGGCGAAGTCGTACATTGGATAGATGCACCACTTGTCGCCCGTCCGGTGATGGGTGGCGTGGAGGATGCGGTACATGATCGGATCACGGAAGTGCATGTTGGGCGAGGCCATGTCGATTTTGGCGCGCAGCACGCGGCTGCCGTCGGGGAACTCGCCAGCCCGCATGCGGCGGAAGAGGTCGAGGTTCTCCTCCACAGTACGGTTGCGATAGGGGCTCTCAACACCGGGGGCGGTGGGCACTCCCCTGCCCTTGCTGATCTCCTCCTGCGTCTGGTCGTCCACATAGGCCAACCCTTCGCTGATGAGCTGCTCAGCCCACAAATACAATTGGTCAAAATAGTCGGAGGCATAGAACTCCGCCGCCCACTGGAAGCCGAGCCATTGGATGTCTTCCTTGATGGAATCCACATACTCGGTATCTTCTTTCACCGGGTTGGTATCATCAAAACGGAGATTGCATTTGCCATTGTATTTCTTCGCGATGCCGAAGTTAAGGCAGATGGATTTGGCATGACCGATATGAAGATAACCGTTAGGCTCCGGAGGAAAACGGGTATGTACTTTCGCATCATTTTTTCCCTGACGGATGTCCTCTTCGATAATTTGCTCAATAAAATTCATGGGTTCAGATTTTGGATTAAAAAAACAAGCCGCAAAAATACAAAAAAAATTTAGCCGTTAGCTATTGGCTTTTAGCTAACGGCTAATGGCTAATGGCCAATGGCTACTTCAGCAGTCTGAAGAACTCCACCAACAGATCCCAGCACATCTGGACGGTCTTGATCTCGAGTTTCTCATCGGGAGAGTGGACACCGCGGAGGGTCGGTCCGATGGAGACCATGTCGAGGTCGGGGTACTTCTCGGAGAAGAGGCCGCACTCGAGACCAGCGTGGATGGCCAGCACCTGAGGATCTTTCTTGAAAAGGTTCTTGTAAGCATCCACGAGTACATGCAGCACTTGGGAGTCGGGGTTGGGGTTCCAGCCTGGATAGCCGTCGCCGGAGACGACCTCGGCACCGATCATCCAGAAGGCGGTGGACACCTTGTCCACCACAGCCTCCTTGCGGGACTCCACCGAGCTGCGTTGGCTGGTGGTGATCACAATCTTGTCGTCGATCTTCTTGACGGATGCCAAGTTGGTGGATGTCTCCACGAAGCCGGGGATGTCCTGCGACATAGCCTGTACACCGTGCGGGCACACCAGCAGGGCGTTGAGCAGGTCGATTTGTTGGAACTCGAAGAGCACCTTCTCGGTGGCGGGAGCGCTTTCGAATAGCACCTCCACACCGGGGTCGGTGGTATGGAATTCATCCTTATAGATCTTGTTCATCGCTTGACAGTAGAGCTCCCAGTCGGCGCAGTTGTTGGCGGGCACGGCCACGATGGCGTAGCCCTCGCGGGCGATGGCGTTGCGCAGGTTACCGGCCTGGATGTCAGCGATGCGCACATTATAGTCGCAATATCCGTTATAGAGCAGGCGGGTGAGCAGCTTCACGGCATTGCCACGGCCTTTGTTGATGTCGTCACCGGAGTGGCCACCCTGCAGGCCCTTGACCATCACCTTGTAGAACTTGACGTCGGGATTCTCCAGCGCCTTGACATCCTCATACTCGCATTCGAGGGTGGCTACCGTATCCTTGCCACCGGCGCAGCCGATGAAGAACTGGCCCTCGTCTTCGGAGTCGAGGTTGATGAGCATTTTACCCGTCATGAAGCCAGCCTCCAGCGCCTTGGCACCTGACAAGCCCGTCTCCTCATCCACGGTGAAGAGGCACTCGATGGGACCGTGTTCCAGCTCTTTGTCATCGAGAATAGCCAAGGCGATGGCCATGCCGATGCCGTCGTCAGCGCCCAGGGTAGTGCCTTTGGCCTTGAGCCACTCGCCATCAACATAAGTCTGGATGGCATCTTTGGAAAAGTCGAAGTCGGTGTCATTATTCTTCTCACACACCATGTCCATGTGTGATTGGAAGATGACGGGGGTCACATTTTCTTTGCCCGGGGTGGCGGGTTTGGCGATGAGCACGTTGCCGGCCTTGTCGCGCTTGGTGGCGAGGCCCATGGCCTTGCCAGTCTTCTCCAGCCATTCGGAGATGATCGTCTCCTGTTTGGACGGGCGTGGTATTTTGGTGATTTCGTTAAAGTAATGGAAAACCTTTGCGGGTTTCAATGACAAAATTTCTTCATTCATATTGGTAACTATTTAGAGGTTTATTTTTCGCGGGGGCAAAGATACAAAATATTGTTTATCTATTGAAGCATCATTTGTTGATTAACTTTCCACAATTTTCCATTTTACATTTATAATTTTCAATTAATTTTGTATTTTTGCAGCCGATTTTTGGTGAGGGGTTTAGGCCCCGAGAGGGAAACAGGTGCGATTCCTGTACAGTACCCGCTGCTGTGATTTCCGGCCAATCTTCGCGCATTACGCCACTATTCATCAATGGGAAGGCGCGTGAAGACGGAACAAGTCAGAAAACCTGCCAAACATCGATACGTGAACGCTTCGGGAGGTAGGCTGACACCGACTTCATACATCGTATTATGGTATAAGGTCCTGTCGTAAAATCTGCCAAGCTGACGACGGGATTTTTTGTTTAATGTAACATATACTATAATGAAAAGACTTTTTACCTGTTTTCTGATTCTTCTGAGCTTGGGGCTTACCGCTCAGAATGCAGATGTACGCAACTATATGCGTACTCATGAGCCCACTCGCAACGTGACCGACGTGCCCGCCGACAGTGTCCGATTCTGGGTTGGCGAAGGCACTAACGAGGTAGTGGCAGCCTTCTTCTTCTGTGGCACCCCCTCTGGCGGTGTGGCCTACGGATACCGTTTCAATAACAGTACCACCTACCAAGCCATGTTTGACGCCATCGCGGCTGCCGACCCCAACTTCAGCTACACGGCCAGTGGCAGCTTCATCAACAGCATCACCTACAATAACGGCACACTCAACTACGCCCTCAGCGGCGGCATGTGCATGTACACACTCAACGATGCTTGGCCCTCCAGTCTCAGCGACGTCATCACGACCAGTGGCTATTTTGAGCTGTTAGAGTTCACCTATGGTGGCGACTGCAACATCCCGAACGCCAACGTCTTCTACCCAGAGGACCCGAACGCACAGACGGTCACAGACGCTTCCATTGATGCTGACGACATCCTCTACTGGGTCGGCGGAGGCGAGCACAGCGTGGTCTTTGCAACCAACTGGTGTGATACGGCTATCGCTTTCGCCTGGGGCGTTCGCTTCAGCGGCGACAGCATCACCGTGAAAGACGTCATGCATACCATCGCACTCTACGACAGCCGTTTCAGCTTCACTCCGGGTTCGTGGGGACTGGGCGACATCCTTTTCCAGGACGGCACTTACAACCTTTCCTTACAGGGAAGCTGGTGGATGTTCAATGTAAACGGCACGACCGCCCCACTGGGCTATGATGCACAGAAGGTGGTGGACGGTGACATCATCAAGTTTGGTGACGAGAGCTGCGGTATTGCCGACGAAAACTACAACTACACCTGGACGACCCCGATTCAGCCTGTCGCCCTGCCGGCACCCTCCACGGAGGTCTTCGACGGCATCGTGGGCACGGACGGCTGTCAGGCCATCGCCTACAACGACGTGAACATCTTGGGATGGGCCACCAACTGCACCATCGAGCGTGGGCCGCGCGACATCGCATCCAACCCGACACCGGCAGCCTATGGCACTGAGAGCGCTGGCATCGGCGCCTCCAGCAACAGCACCCTGGATGCGGTCAGCTTAGGCGACGGCGGCAAGGCCATCCTGACTTTCGGCATGCCCATCTCCGATGGCGAGGGCTACGACTTCGCCGTCTTCGAAAACTCCCTCAACCACACCTTCCTGGAGCTGGCATTTGTGGAGGTCAGCTCCGATGGCGAGCACTTCTACCGCTTCCCGTCCGTCTCCAACTCCGCCCTCACCACCCAGGTGAACAACGGCGGCAGCGTGGACGCCACCAAGCTCAACAACCTCGCCGGCAAGTACATGGTCGGCTGGGGCACCCCCTTCGATCTGGCCGAGCTGGAAGGCTATAGCAACCTCGACATCCACAACATCACCCACGTGCGCCTCGTGGATGCCATCGGCAGCATCAACCCGCTGTACGGCACCACCGACAAGAACGGTCATCTCATCAACGACCCCTACCCGACCAACTTCGAAAGCTCCGGCTTCGACCTCACCGGTGTGGCTATTATGAACGGCTGGGCACCCACCGGCGTCAACGACTTTGGCGAGACAACCCAGTTCACCGTCTATCCGAACCCCTGCACCGACTTTGTGGTGATCAGCAATATCCGCAACAACGAGCCTGTCATCCTCCACAACATCCTCGGCGAGCAGATTGAGGTATTGGAAAGCAACGACTACAACTGCCGTGTCAACATGCAGCGCTATCCCGCCGGCATCTATTTTATCCAAGTCGGCAATACAACCCAAAAGATTATCAAACGATAATCCTAATTCACTTTCTCTAAAATTTTGTTGGAATATCGTCCTTGCTTGCAGGGACGATATTTTTTTTGAGTTGGCAGTTATCAGTTGGGAGTTAGGAGTTAAGAGATCTTAGTTTCTTAACTATTTAAAGGGTTAAGCGGTTGGCGGGGCATACGGTACCCCGCAGGGGTTGAAGCTTGGTAGGAAAGGTTGTGCTGGAGTCCATCATCGCGGCGCGGGGAATGTGTGCCACAGAGCAGGCATGTGCCGCCGCGAAAGGGGAGACTGTGCCATCATTTGTATATAACTCCCATTGATAATTGCTTGGCAGAGGAAAGGCAATAGCATCTTGGCAATTGACCCCCTAAAATATAATTCTCCAACTTTTCTCTTGATAGAAAAGTTGACAAAAGATCAAGCCGACATGAATGCCGCCCGCTCTGTCCGCCCTCTGACAGCGGCGGCAAACGTGAACAAAAATGCAGTGTATGACAAAAGGGAAGTCACACGGAAGGCATGCATTTTTGTAAACGCAAGCGCCTTTGCACGCCGCTGTTGGAGGCCGGCCATTCACACCGCGTCCGCACCGCATGTCGGCCTTCCCGCCCGCGTGCTCTATGGACAGGTGTCTCCGTAAAGTTCACTAAGATTAAATGAAAAACGGTTGGTTTTTCCATTGGTCTCATCTTTGCTGTGCCAGCATGTATATAAGCACCATTTTTTTTGAGTTAGCAGTTGTCAGTTAGAAGTTAGCAGTTAAGAGGTCTTAGTTCCTTAACCGTTTAAAAGGTTAAGCGGTTGGCGGGGCATACGGTACCCCGCAGGGGTTGAAGCTTAGTAGGGAAGGTTGTGCTGGAGTCCATCATCGCGGCGCGGGGAATGAGTGACACGGAGCAGGCATGTGCCGCCGCGAAATCCAGTGGTCAAGCGAAGAGAAGAGTAAAGGTTGGTATCGGATAGCATCTGGCAAAGTGCCTCCCTTTCGCACCGGGTTCGTGCAAAGTACTGTGGCAAGCGACTCCCGCGGTGCGATGATGACCGGAGGGCGACATCCTCCCCAGACTGCACTGCGTTTAGTCTGGGGTTATTGAGATTACGTCTCTCCGAGACGTCGTGAGGATGGCATCGTGACAAGCCAATGGTCAAAAGCCAACGGCCAACGGCTGTCATTCGACACTGACATTTTTGCGCCACATTTTTTTGGCACAGATTTTGCATGTGACAATAGCGTTTTTCTGAATTAATCAAAAATAATATAAACAATTAAAAATTCTTGAATTATGAAATGTAACATCAAACCCTTAGCAGACAGAGTTTTAGTAAAACCTGCAGAGGCTGAACACAAGACTGCCGGCGGTATCATCATCCCTGACACCGCGAAAGAAAAACCGCAAAAAGGCACCGTCATCGCAGTCGGCGTTGGCAAGAAAGACGAGCCCATGACCGTCAAGGTGAACGACGTGGTCCTCTACGGCAAATATTCCGGTACGGAAATCCAATATGATGGCGAGACCTACCTGATCATGAAGGAGGGAGACATTTATGCAGTTATCAGTTAAGAGTTAAAAGTTAAGAATTAAAAGTTAAAAGTTATTAGGGTGGGCACAGTACAGCTTTATAGTTTAACCACCACCCTGATCACTGATCACTGATCACTGATCACTAATCACCAATCACAAATCACAATTCACTAATCACAAAAAACATAAAACAATGGCAAAAGATATTAAATATAACTGGGAAGCCCGCGAAGGCTTGAAAAAAGGTGTGGACGCATTGGCTAACGCCGTAAAGGTAACCTTAGGACCTAAAGGTCGTAACGTCATCATTGACAAGAAATTCGGCGCACCGCAAATCACGAAAGACGGTGTGACGGTCGCCAAAGAGATTGAACTCAAGGAGCCCATCGAGAACATGGGTGCACAGATGGTGAAGGAGGTTGCCTCCAAGACCAACGATCAGGCTGGTGACGGTACCACCACTGCTACCGTTTTGGCACAGGCCATCTTCAACACCGGTTTGAAGAACGTGACTGCCGGCGCCAACCCCATGGAGTTGAAGCGCGGTATCGACAAGGCTGTTGCCACGGTCATCGAGAACCTCAAGAGCCAGTCAGTGGAGATCAACGACAGTCATGAGAAGATCGAGCAGGTGGCTTCCATCTCCGCCAACAACGATCCTGAGATCGGCAAGGTAATCGCCGAGGCCATGCAGAAGGTCAAGAAAGAGGGCGTCATCACCATCGAGGAAGCCAAGGGCACCGAGACCAACGTCAAGATTGTGGAAGGCATGCAGTTTGACAGAGGCTACATCTCTCCTTACTTTGTCACGGACACGGAGAAGATGGAGACGGTATATGAGAACCCGTTCATCTTGATTTACGACAAGAAAATCAGCAACATGAAGGAGTTCCTGCCCATTTTGGAGAAGGTTGTCCAAACGGGCCGTCCTATGTTAGTCATCTCCGAGGATGTGGACAGTGAAGCATTGGCCACCTTGGTTGTCAACAGACTGCGTGGCGGTTTGAAGATCGTGGCCGTGAAGGCTCCGGGCTTCGGCGACAGAAGAAAAGAGATGTTGGAAGACATCGCCATCCTGACGGGTGGTACGGTCATCTCCGAGGAGAAGGGTTTCAAGTTGGAAGATGCTGACATCACCATGTTGGGTACGGCTGAGAAGATCACGGTGGACAAGGAGAACACCACCATCGTGAGCGGCAAGGGTGACAAAGACGCCATTGCCGGCCGTATTGCCATGATCAAGTCCCAAATCGAGAAGACCACTTCCGACTATGACCGCGAGAAACTGCAGGAGCGTCTTGCCAAATTGGCAGGCGGTGTGGCAGTCATCTACGTAGGCGCTGCTTCCGAAGTGGAGATGAAAGAGGCCAAGGACCGTTACGATGACGCTTTGCACGCCACCCGTGCCGCCATCGAAGAGGGCATCATCCCGGGCGGTGGTGTGGCCTACATCCGTTCTATTGCCAGCTTGAAGAACCTCAAGGGTGAGAACGAGGACCAGAAGATCGGTATCGACATCGTGCGTCGCGCATTGGAAGAGCCGCTCCGCCAGATTGCCAACAACGCCGGCAAGGAGGGTTCCGTCATCGTCAACGCCGTCATGAAAGGCAAAGGCGACTATGGTTACAATGCACGTCTCGACCAGTTCGTCAACATGATCGAGGCTGGTGTCATCGACCCGACGAAGGTCTCCCGTGTAGCCTTGGAGAATGCTGCTTCCATCGCCGGCATGTTGCTGACGACCGAGTGTGTGCTCTCCGAGATCAAGGAAGAGACTCCTGCTGCTCCCATGGGCGCTGGCATGAACCCCGGCATGGGAGGAATGTACTAATAGTTAAGAGTTAATAGATAATAGTTATTCCTTGAGCAGCCCCGCAGGGGCAAGAGCTTGGTAGAATAATAGATAATAGTTATGAGTTCGTCGGCATTTCATGGCGACGGAGAAATGGCAAGGGGCTTCTGGAGACAGAGGCCCCTTTTTTAGTTAAGAGTTAATAGTTAATAGATAATAGTTATTCCTTGAGCGGCCCCGCAGGGGCAAGAGCTTAGTAGGATGATAGATAATAGTTATACCTTGAGCAGCCCCGCAGGGGCAAGAGCTTGGTAGCATGATAGATAATAGTTATTCCTTGAGCGGCCCCGCAGGGGCAAGAGTTTGGTAGAATGATAGATAATAGTTATTCCTTGAGCAGCCCCGCAGGGGCAAGAGCTTGGTAGAATGATAGATAATAGTT
>JAGCGA010000025.1 GCA_017649855.1 Bacteroidales bacterium | reverse complement strand
CTTGTTGATCATCATCTCGGCCCACTCCTTGTCTTTCAGCGAGGAGGCGTTGATTTTGACGTTGAGGTAGGCGCCGTGGACGGCCGCGCGGGCGCAGAGCACGCCGACACCGGCGTCAGAGACGCTGGCGGGGTTGCCCTTCTTGATCATTGCCTCGCAGATCTCGAACACCTTGAAGGAGGTCTCGATGGTGCGCATCGGCACTTCGGTGGCGTATTTGGTGGCGTCCTGGATGGCCTGCGAACGGGCTTCCTTCTCCTCAGGAGTGCCCTTCGGCATGCCGAAGGCGTTCATAATGACGTTGAAGGCGTTGGTGTCCTCATCCACGAGGGCGAGCAGCTGGTCTTTCACGAGCTGGCCTTTCTCAGCCCAGTCGGAGAAGAATTTCCATTTGTCGTCCCAGCCGGGTTTGTGGGAGGAGAGGTTGGCGACCATCGTGCCGAGGGCGGCGCCGAGGGAGCCCATATAGGCGGAGATGGAGCCGCCGCCAGGAGCCGGACTCTCGGAGGCGGTCTCGTTGGCGAAGCCCGTGCAGGTCATATCGACCAGCTTCGGGGTGGTGTCCTCTTTCTCCAGCAGATATTCGATCACCTTCTCGTCGGGGTTGAAGGGCTTAAGGTCATCCAGGCCCATGGACTTGATGGCGATCTTGACCATTTCGTGCTCGTCGATGCCGAGGGAGCGGTGCTGTTTGGCGAGGTAGTACTTGCCGGCGTCAATGAGCGTTTTCTTGGGTACGAGGCCGACGATTTCGGCGCCCGTGACGCGGATGCCGCGCTTGGCTGCCTTGGCTGTCACCTCGTCAAAAGCCACGTGCAACGGGGTCACGTTGGTGTTGGTGATGTTCATGGAGACCTGCGCGATGCCGTACTCGGCGATGTACCAGCCGATGGCCTTGGTGCCCTTGAGGGTGCCGGGGATCATGACGGGCTTGCCGTCTTTGTCGAGCACCTTCTTGCCGGTGATGGGATTGCCCTCTCTCTTCGGGCGGCCCTTCTCGCGCACGTCGAAAGCGATGGCGTTGGCGCGGCGCGTGGAGGTGGTGTTGAGGTTGTAGTTGACGGCGATGAGGAAGTCGCGGGCGCCGATGGCGGTGGCACCGCTCTTGGCGACGCTCTCCGTGAACTTGGTGGGACCGAAGTCGGGCTTCCACTCTTTGGTGCCGATGCGCTCCTTCAGGGCCTCGTACTCACCCTGACGGCAGTTGGCCAGGTTGCGGCGCTTCTCCTCGAAAGCGGCATTCTCGTAGCAATAGACCGGGATGTTCAGCTCCTTGCCGACGCGCTCGGCCAGCTTGCGGGCATACTCGGCCGTCTCCTCCATGGTGATGTTGGCCACGGGGACAAAAGGACAAACATCGGTGGCTCCGAAACGGGGGTGGTCGCCATGATGATAGCGCATGTCAATCAGCTCCTGACATTTGGCAATCAGGGCAAACGCTGCGTCAGACACGGCGTCCGGGGTGCCTACGAAGGTCACCACCGTGCGGTTGGTGGTCGCACCCGGGTCCACATCCAGCAGGGTTACACCCTCAGCTTTGCGGATAACATCCGCCACTTGTTCAATAATTTGCGGGTCTCTGCCCTCGCTAAAGTTCGGAACACACTCGATTAGTTGTTTCATATCTCTGATTATTAAGTTGTTATATTATTTTTGCAAAAGGAAAGACAAATCTTGTATTTGCCACGGCGAAAATACGAATTTTATTCTTTGCAAAACGGTTTTGTTGTTTGTTATTACTGATGATGTGATAATTTTTGGGAGCCAGATACCTGATGACACTCAAGTGTAGATGTCAGATAGCTCATGGCAGAGCGACTCCATTTCGCACCGGGCTCGTGCATAGTACTGTAGCAAGCGACTCCCGCGGTGCGATGAGGACAGTGGGCGCCGTTCCTCCCCAGACTGCACTGCGTTTAGTCTGGGGTTATTGGGATTACGCCTCTCCGAGGCGTGGTGGGATAGCATCGTGACAGACCCTGAGGTATATAATACCCCTATATTTTCCTTTTCTTCGGCTTTTTATAACTGTTCTTTTCAGCTAATGGTACTTTTTCACCTCTACACTCGCATTGAGGCACACTGCCCATCGGGCAAACAGGGATGGCTTGATAATAGGACAAGCAATCTCTGACTCGCTCTAGGACAGCCTCATCCATATAGTCGTATTGTATGGATAACCATTCCAAAATATCGGAGACACGATGGATCGGCTTGCAACAGTTGAGCCCGGAAAAGAAGTATAATGAATCATGGTCGGGAATCATCACGATAGACACTCTTTCATAAAAGCTGGGGGTGACAATGTAATAAATGTGATGGTCGATAATGATCAAAGTGTCGGACTCGTCCGATAAATAATTGGTGGTGTCGCTCAAATCAAATGCGAAAAACCTCCAAGGCAATCTCCGAAAGTTATAGTTGATGTGGTAATGCCTTAGTACATGGTAGTACTCTTTTTGCATGGCTTTATAATACGGATTTTCCGCTTGACAAAATGAAATCCGCGCCCTTTCTGTTTGTGCAGTGCCGACAAAACAAAGTACCACTAACGATATTGTCAAGAATAGATTTTTCATCTGATACAACACATTTTCAAAAGAAAGAATGAGGTTTACGGATGCAAAAATACAAAAACATGAGGAATTATTTGGCTTTCAGCGCAAAACTCCCCACCGGGATATACTCAGGTCCCTCTTCGTGGAGGATGCTCTGGTAGAGCGTGATTTCGCGGATGGGGATCTCTTGGTGAAGATGGCCCAGGGTCTGCTCGTACTGCTCCCAGAAACGGCGCTTGTCCACCACCTTCTTGACGCGTCCCAGGGTGATGTGCGGCACGATGTTGCCATAGTAAGGCTCCACGCCGGCCTCTTGCAGCAGGGGCTCCATCTCGCAGATCATCTTCTCAAAAGGCCCGAACTCTTCAAAGCCCAACCACAGCACCCTCGGCTCATAGTGCGAGCCGAAGGCGCCGTGCTTATTGAGGGTCATCGTGAAGGGCTGGTTTTGGTCACAGACCCGCTGCAATGCCTTCCTTATCTGGGGGATGCGATACTCTGGCGTGGCGCCGATGAAGCGCAGCGTCAGATGGCACACATCCTGCTTCACCCACGTGATGGTGTGATGGCGCATCGCATGGTGCAGTGACGCTATCGTCTGCCGCACCTCCTCGTCCAGCGTGACTTTGACCGCCACAAAGAGTCGCTTCATCCGCTACTCGCCCTTCAGGTTCTGGTTGTGGAAACGCTCGATCTTGTGCCACAGGTGCACACGCTCGGGACCGATGACGTTGTGGTCATAGATGGTGTAAGGGAAGTATTCCACCTCGATGCCGTCGGTCACGGCCTGGCGCATGAGCTCCAGGGTGTGCTGCCATACGACCGTGTGGTCCTGGCAGCCGTGCATCACCAGCAACGGGCACTTCACATTCTTGATTTTCGTGAGGATGTTGGCGGCGGCGTAGCCCTCCGGGTTCTCCTCGGGCGTGTCCATGTAGCGCTCGCCGTACATGACCTCGTACCAGGCCCAGTTGACCACCGGACCGCCGCAGGAGGCTGCCTTGAAGGTCTCGGGATGCTCGGTGATGAGCGACAAGGTCATGAAGCCGCCGAAACTCCAGCCGTCCAGGCCGATGCGGTTGGCATCCACGTAGGGCAGGCTCTTCAGATACTCCACACCGCACATCTGGTCTTCCATCTCCAGTTTGCCCAGTTGACGATGGATGCACTTCTCAAACTCTGCGCCTCGGCAGGAGGTGCCGCGGTTGTCCAAGGTGAAGACCACATAGCCCTGTTGTGCCATGTACTCCAGGAAGACACCGCCGGAGATGAAGCTGTTGGTCACCAGTTGGGAGTGCGGACCGCCATAGACGTAGATGAGCACCGGGTACTTCTTGCCCTTGTCCATGTTGGGCGGCGTGATGAGGCGGCACCAGAGGGAGTCGCCGTGTTTGTTGACGATCGGGAAGATCTTGGTCTCGCCCATCGCACAGTCGGCATACGGATTCTTGGAGGTCTTCAGCACCTTCATCGTCTTGCCCTGGTTGCTGACCAAGGAGATGATGCGCGGGGTGGTCACATTGGTGAAGTAGTCGATGAAGTAGTTCTTGCTGTCGCTGAAGATGGGGTAGTGCACACCGTCGGCGGCACCCAGACGGGTCAGCACGCCGCTCTTGAGGTTGACCTTGCAGACATACTGGTTGACGGGCTTCTCCAACGGGGCGGTGAAGTAGAGGTTCTCCTCCTTGGCATCCAGGCCGTAGATGTCCACGATGTCGTAGCGGCCTTCCGTCACCTTCTTGATGAGGTTGCCGTTCATGTCGTACATATAAAGATGGCGCCAGCCGTCACGGTCGCTGAAGTAGAGGAAGCGGCCGTCTTTGAGGAAGATGATGCGCTGGAGTGGTTCCACATAGCGGCTGTCGGTTTCCTCGATGAGCACTTTCACCTTGTTGCCGCTCTGCAGGTCGTATTTAATCAGCTTGCTGTGGTTCTGGGCGCGGTTGAGGTGGGTGATGAAGATGTATTTCTCGTCGGGCGAGAAGGTGACGTTGGTCAGGAATTCGCCGTCGGCCACATCGGTCTTGATGTAGTGATAGACGGCCTTGCCTTGTGCAGACGATTGGGCCACGTCATAGATGCCGAGGGTCACCTTGTGGGAGTTGCGGCCCGCCATGGGGTATTTCATGTACTCCACTGTGGCGATGGGTGTGCCGGTGTTGACGAGCGGATAGTCCTCCACCATGCTCTCGTCCATGCGGTAGAAGGCGATATAGTTGCCGTTGGGGGAGATGTACTGACCTTCGTTGATGCCCCACTCGCTGCGGTGCACACTCTCGCCGAAAGTGATGTTTTTGCCGGTGTCGGGACAGATGAGGATGGGCTTGTAGCCGTTCTTCACGCTCTCCACGAAGACCCCGTCTTCATTCTTGATGATGAAGAGTTTGTGCTTCACCGACTGGTCGATGACCTCCTCCATGTCCACGTCGGAAAAGGTGTAGGAGGTGAGCCCGCTTTTGCCGACGGTGATCAGCCGTTGGTTGCGGGGGAAGTAGAGGGTGTTGGCATCCACCCATTGGAAGCTGCGTACTTTTTTGACGTTCTCTTCTGCCAGCTTGTCGCTGGAGAGGAACATGGTTTCTTTGCCGGTCTTGGCATTGACGAGCTTGATGTTGAAGTCATCGTCGATATAGGCGTAGTTGTCGGTGCCGGGTTGCCAGCTCAGCCCGTTGATTCTCTCGGCTAAATACTTGCCTTGGAAATAGCCCTCCAGGTCGATGGTCTCGTTCTGGGCGAAGAGACAGACGCTGGAAAGGAGGATGCACAGCAGGGTGCAGGTGATTTTTTTAAGCATAATGGATAAAATATAGGATGATTAATGATATGTTTTGGCTATGTCTTGTATTCGGAATGAAGAGAGTAGGGGGGCTTCCCATTTTCGCATCAGAAGAATCCAGGCAGATACAACGAGACCTCCCAAAAGGTAGCCGTTAAGGATGTCGGTAGGATAGTGGACACAAAGATAAATCCTGGAAAAAGAGACGATGAGAACATAGAAAATGCCCATGGCCAGAAAGCGGGAGTAGCGGAGCAAGGTGGGACGAAGATAGTACAGGGAGGTCAGGACGAAAGAGAAGGAGGTGGACGCGTGTCCGGAAGGATGGCTGTATAATCCGCCGTGATACAGTTTTCCATTGGGCTTGGCCACCAGTTGCAGTTGTGGCAACAGGTCACTGTGCGTGGGTCGTAGCCGACCGATGAGGGGTTTTAAGATATAATCCCCTATAATATTAACACAAAGCAATATACAGATAAAGACAAGAAAGATCCGGATGGTGCGTTGACGATAGGACATCAAGATCAGCAGTGCCACGGAGAGAAAAAGTGGCAGCCATAAAAAGAAGGTGGACACATCCCACATCAAGGAGTCGAGGAAGGGCGTGTGGAGCTGGTTGACGGCGTGCACAGCCCATCTGTCGAAGTTGTTGATATGTTCAAATAGGGACATGTTAATAGGTTTCAGCAGGGATATTCAGCTTCCGAACGAGGCTGGCAATCTCTTCTAATTTCTCTTTGTCGAATTTGTGTAGTTTGGTGGCAGGTGTTTCGCGGTCCAAAGAGTAGATCATCACCTTGCGGGGATTGATGAGTTGGATCTTGTCCAGCCATGCCGACAGGTTCGGTTCAGTGCTGTTGTCGAAGGGGACGCCATCCTTTTCGCCGCTGAGGAACATAGACTGGATGACCAGGTTGCCGTTGAAGGAGCAGAGCTCGCGCACCACCTCGTCCAGGTTGACGGGCACGATGGGCCCGTTGATGATGTCGAGCATCTCTTGGGTGCCGGCATCGAGTTTGAGCAGCGGGTTCTCGATTTTTTTCAGGGCGGCGCACACTTCCGGGCGCATCAGCTGGGTGGCGTTGGAGAGGCAGGTGATGACCGCCTTCGGATAGTAGGTGTCGCGCAGTCCGAGCAGCCGGTCGATGATCTGGTGGAAGTGCGGGTGCAGGGTGGGCTCGCCATTGCCGGAGAAGGTGATGCTGTCCACCTGTTTGCCAGTTGCGATGCTCTCTTGCAGCTTGTGCTCAATGGCCTGCATCACCGTGTTCACAGGATAGTACTCCCGGGCAGTGAGCGATTTTTCTAAGGTCCAGCCGCATTCGCAGTAGATGCAGTTGAAGGAGCAAATCTTGACATCCGTGGGCAGCAGGTTGATGCCCAAGGAGCTGCCCAACCGGCGGCTGTGTATCGGGCCGAAGGCGATGGATTCCCATAAGAATGTGGACATGACAGAGCAGTTTTATTGGTTTTTGTATTGGACGACCTCCTCGGAGAAGAACTCCAGCTGGACGCCGGCTTGTTTGAACATCTCTTCGGACTCGGCGCCGGCGTGGTACTTGTTGGCGCAGACCACCCGTTTGATGCCGCAGTTGATGATCAGCATGGCGCAGACGCGGCAGGGGGTCATGCGGCAGTAGAGCGTGGCCCCATCCAGGGAGATGCCTAACTTGGCGGCCTGGCAGATGGCGTTCTGCTCGGCGTGGACTGTGCGCACGCAGTGTTGCGTCACGGTGCCGTCCTCATGGATGGTCTGCTTGAGCTGGTGCCCCACCTCGTCGCAGTGGGGAAGCCCTTTGGGTGAGCCGACGTAGCCGGTGACCAATATCTGGCGGTCGCGCACGATGACGCAGCCGCTACGCCCGCGGTCGCAGGTGGCCCGCTTGCTCACCGTGTCCGCAATCTCCATAAAATACTCATCCCAAGAGGGACGCACATATCCTGAATGTTGTTCTTCCATATCTTTTGATTTAGAGGGTGCAAAAATACACAAAACTTGCTATTTTTATCCATGTCGGCTGTTGGCTGTTAGCTATTGGCTATTAGCTATTGACCGTTGGCTGAAGATCATATTTCTTTCTTCCATTATTTTTTGTATGTTTGCCGAAAAAATACTTGGAATGAATGAGATGAATCCTTGTAAGGTTTGGGTTGAGCCTATGACTCGGGAGGAGTTCATGGGGAAAGGGAAGCCGCTCACCATCAACTATAGTATCCAGACAGCCCCGTTTGGACGTGTTCTGGTGGCCTCGACCGCCAAAGGCATTTGCCTGCTGATGCCGGCCGCCATGAAGTGGGAACCCGTGCAGACCTTGAAGAGACATTTTCCCAAGGCCCGGATACGCTATCGCGCCGTGGCCCTGCACAAGAAAGCCCTCCTTTTGCTCCGCCATCGGCACGAGAAAGTCCATCAGCTCTGCCTCCACCTGTATGGCACCCCCTTCCAAATCGAGGTGTGGCGTGACTTGCTGGACATTCCCGTCGGCATGGTGACCACTTACCAGAACATCGCCAACAGGATCGGACGACCCAAGTCTGCCCGTCCGGTAGGACAAGCCGTCGGTGCCAACCCTGTGATGTGCCTGGTGCCCTGCCATCGCGTCGTCCGTACCAACGGCACCCTCGGCGGCTATCGCTGGGATGTCTCCCGCAAGATCAAGCTGCTCAACCAAGAAGCCCAGCAAAGCTCCAAAGACCAAGGTCATATCAGCTGGGAGCCCACGTTGTTTTAGCTGTTAGCTGTTAGCCATTAGCTATTAGCCATTGGCCGTTGGCTGTTGGCGTGCGAGCCATAGGAGTGTGGTTGGCCCGCCGTGAAAAGGAGGGACAGCGCCGTGAAACAAAAGCAGGTCGTCATCGTTTACGACCCTCACAACACTCTGCATAAAAAAATCAAGCGAATTAATAATATAAAAAAAATTATTAACAATTCATATTTGGATTAGAATTAATCATATCTTTGCAGCCTCTAAACATTTCTACTATGACTCCGAAAAAGACAAGCAAGACATCCAAGAAAACCACGGGCAAGAAGAGCGAGCCCAAAACTGGCATCGCCGGCTTATACGGCATTTTCAAAGGCAGGATACACTATCAGGATGATTCGATATTCAACTTGGGTTTATGCGAAGGTTTTTATTAGACACGTGCGTGCTAATTTGGCTTTTGAATGAGGATGAAAGAATAAAAAGTCTGGCAGAAGATATTAACTATTACCAAGGTGATTATGCCATTTCAGTTGAATCAATTAAGGAATTCATCTATTTGGTTCAAAGCGGTAAGATTAACACCGATATTACCTTCGATGAATTAGTAAACGCATTGGGGGAAAAACAAATATCCATTTATGGATACGACAAACACACATTGAAGGCGCTTTTTGAACTTCCTTTCTTCAGAAGTCACCCCGACCCATCCGACCGTGTCATCATAGCACAGGCGATAGCCGACAAACGCATCCTTATTACTGGAGATCTGAAATTTGACAGTTATCCGGGACTCCAACTCATCAAAGTGTAAGGAAGGGTGACATATATAGATACACCCAGCGACAGTTCTCTGAATTGTCGCATAAATCTGCCGCCTTGGTCAATCCTTTACCTAAGAAATGGTCTTGTACTTGAAGAGCTATTTTTGTTGAATAAGCATAATATTCGGCATGATACCTGACATCCATCCCCAATTCCCGCTGGTATTCCGACATCTCACGCAATGATTTGTCGGATACACCCACATACCATCTATCCATAGGCGTATTTGCCCACGAATTTTCTTTGATGTGTTGGTTGATTTTAGCTATTAACGACCTATATGTTTTTGTTTTTTTCACCATAGGCCAATTCTTTTATGATTAACATAGTTATGCATTCTTCTTGAAATTCTCCGCCTGCTCAAAGATGGCTTTGAAAACTTCGTCGCGGGTGGCAGGCGGATAGCCGTGATTGGAGAGCGTAAGGATAATCTGTACCTTCAACTGCGCCTTGATGTCGGCACGCTTGTCCCAGTCGATAAATTGGGAACTGTCATCTACCTTTTCCTTGACAGCTTGCGCTATCTCAACATACTGCTCTTCGGTGTATTGGTCCAGAAATCCATACTTTTCGGCCACTGACTTCAGAATGTCGTAGAAAGCCTTCACCTCAATATCCGGAATGCCGTCCGGCAAAACGCTGTCTTTCTTGATTTCTTCGAACAAATCGGCCAGCTGTTTGGCGACTTCGGTCACGATCTCGTCGGCCAAGACGATGTCGTCGGAGCGGTCGTTGTAGATGTCGATGATTTCGTTAAGACGCTCAGTAAAGCTGACGGCTTTTACTTTGTTCACCTTTTTCACGCTGTCAATCACACGCTTGAGTAGCTGTTCCATCAGCTTGACTTTCGTGTTCTTGTACGGCAGGTTTTTCAACTTGTCCATATACTGTGATGCCAGCAAGTCTATCTGCTTGGCATCGTTGAGCTGCAGGTTGTTGATGGCCACCACCTCTTCCGAAATCAAAGCCTCGTTGACCAACTTCAACACATGGCGGTTCATTTGCGTGGCATCGGGCGACACACCCGTGGTGGTCTTGAATATGATGGAACGAACGGCCGTGAAGAAATGCACATCGTCAATCTCCTCCTTTGTGATTCGTTCGTCATTATTGCACATATTGTAGGCCGATTTCATGATAAGGGTGTGCTTCATGAATCGTTTCTCGGTCTCTTCGGTTTGCTGGATGTGTTCGGCAGACATCTGCAGAGCATTCAATTGTTCCAACGGAGTACCCATAAAGAACCTGCTGTACTCAAAACCCGTAAACATACGTCTAAGCAGATCTAACTCGTCTTTGAACAGCTTCACGGCATTGTCGATGGTTTCCACCGGAGTCTCGTTCTGTCCACCGTTGGCATATTTTTTCATCGCCTGGTTGAACTTTTTCTTAATGCCTAAATAATCGACAATCAAACCTTTATCCTTGCCCGGATAGTTTCTGTTGACGCGACTGATGGTCTGTATCAGCGTATGCATTTGCAACGGCTTGAAGCAGTACATGGTATCCAAACAAGGCACATCAAAGCCCGTAATCCACATATCCACTACGATGGCAATCTTGAAGTTCGACTTCTCCTCCTTGAATTGCAAATCGAGTTTTTTGCGCTCTTCGTCGGTGCCCAACAGTTTGTACAGT
>JAGCGA010000024.1 GCA_017649855.1 Bacteroidales bacterium | reverse complement strand
AGTGTTTCTCCGAAACACTTCCCCATAGAGCACGCGGGCGGGCAGGCCGACATGCGGTGCGGACGCGGCGTGAATGGCCGCTGTCAGAGGGCGGACAGAGCGGGCGGCATTCATGTCGGCTTGATCTTTTGTCAACTTTTCTATCAAGAGAAAAGCTGGAGAAAATATTTTGTCCAAGGATGTTGCTGGCCGAAAAAGAATGGTTTCCTCCCTGTGGCAAAAACAATTAATAATTGAGATGTAATAGCAAACAACCACGATAGTGCCATCAGGTATATAATCACCTATAAAAAAAGGAAGGCATCGGCCTTCCTTTTTTGTGGAGCATAGGAGACTCGAACTCCCTACCTCTTCGTTGCGAACGAAACGCTCTACCTGATGAGCTAATGCCCCATTGTCTGGCCCTGCCAGAAACAGGCCGCAAAAGTACACTTTTTTCCATAGCGGCAAAATCCATTCCCTCTTTTTTTATTCTTGAAGATAAATTGTATCTTTGCCGTCGCTAAATTTCCGTTTGGCCTAAACGAGTTGCGACTATGATTCATGTCCAGACATCCATACATGACCGTTTCTCCGTGGAGTTCAAGATCTACTTCTCGGGCAAGGAGCGTGAGCACCATCAGTTCAAGATGAATTCCTGGCTCTTTGTGCCCAACAGCTTGAACATCAATGCCGCCACCTACTCCAAGGACCAGTTCTATCGCGATGTGAAGTCCAATATCCGGCTGAAGACGCCCCGCTTTACCCTGCAGCAGATGGTCAGTGCGGACTCCCAGCCCATGCAGTACCTCTCCCGAGCCGTCCTGCAGGCTGCGCAAGAGCCTTCCGAAGAACATCTGCAGAATCTGGAGTTTCATGTCAAGATGTACGTGGCTATCTATAAGAGTGCTTTGCGCGACGAGACGAAGGCGTTGCAGACGCCCCGTTCCCTTACGGATGCCACCGCTTGGATGAGCCATCTGGATGCTATGCGCGGTGTGGCAGCACAGTACCGCACCCTCATGTCCCAGCATCAGCAGTCACTCCCGCCGGACATGCCTGTCTTCCAGTACGGCGATGAGTACATGAGCCATCTGACGGAGATTTACGCCATCCGTCTGCTCCGTTACTGTCAGTCGATAGAGGGCGGCGTGGATGCCGAGATCCTGCGGTCGCTCACCGACCTGATTGCGGCCGAACATCAGTACAAGATAGAGCGGGGATACCACCATTTCTCTGCCGATAATATGGCGGAGAACCGGGATATGTTCCAGTACCAGAATACGTTGAAGAAATATATCGAGAGCGCGCTCTATCTGAAGTCGGACTCGCATCCCGACGGCTATGCGGCGCAGCAGCTGACCTTCGGGGTGGCGGCGGGTTTTGCCATGCTCATCTCCATGCTGATCGCCCTGCCGTTCCAGAAGTATCTCGGTCAGTATCCAGCCCTCATCTTCATTATCTTGGTGGTGGCCTATATGTTCAAAGACCGGATCAAAGAGTATGCCCGCGTCCGGTTTGCCCATCGACTGAAGTCCCGCTATTTCGACCTGAAGAGCAACATCTTCTTCCGGGGGCGCGAGGTGGCGCATATCAAGGAGGGCGTGGATTTTATCACGGATGAGAAGACCCCTGATGAGGTCCTGAAGGCCCGCGGGCGCTCCGATTTGGAGAGTCGCATCCCCTTGGAGCAGATCATCCTCTACAGAAAGCAGTTGGATACGGATGACGACACCTTCAGCGAGCGTTACGAGTATCGTTACGACGGAATCAATGATATCACCCGCATCCATCTCCAGTATTTTACGTTGAAGATGGATGATCCGGAGACCAAAGTGGGGGTGTTGGACGAGAGCGGCAGAATCAATCCGGGTGTGATCTCCCGCATTTACAACCTATACATCGTGTTGCAGTGTGTGGTGGCTGACACCTGCGAGTACCATTGTTTCAAATTGATGATGTCGCGGGACGGCATCCAGGAGTTCGTGGAGGTTTGACAAAAGATTATGGAAGACGTTTTTGGCAGAATATTTCGGATCAGCGACTGGGGCGACACCCACGGGCCCGCCATGGAGGGTAGGGTGGAGGGGTGCCCGGCCGGCATCTTCATGGACAGGGACTTCGTGCAGTCGGAGCTGGCCCGTCGTGCTCCGGACCACAGTGCCCTCTCCACGCAGCGCGGTGAGACCGACCAGGTGCAGTTTCTTGCAGGCTTGGATGAGCAGGGCTTTACTACTGGCGAAGACATCCTCTTCCGCATTGCAAACCGCGATGTGAAGGTCTCTGCCCAACGCGAGGTGATTCGTCCTTCCCACGCCTCTTACACCTACTTCAAAAAATATGGCTATACGGACAATGAGTTGTGTGGACGGGCTTCGGCGCGTCAGACGGTGTGCCGGGTGGTGGCGGGAGCCATCGCCAAACTCGTGCTGCGACGGTATGGCGTGGAGGTGACCTCCGAGGTCGTCAGCATGGCCGCGCCGGCACGTGAGGGCGACACCATGGGCGCTGTGGTGCGCGGCCATATCCGGCACGTGCCCGCCGGGCTGGGCGAGCCCGTCTATGACAAGTTCTCCGCCCGTCTCGCCTCCGCGATGCTCTCCATCAACGCCGCCAAAGGCTTCGAGATAGGGGCCGGCTATGAGGCTGCCCGGATGTGCGGTAGCCAGTACAACGATGTGCAGAACCCTGACTTCTCCTTCCGCACCAACCACGACGGTGGGGTGCAGGCGGGCATCACCAACGGCGAGGAGGTGACCTTCACCGTCGCCTTCAAACCCATCCCGACCGTCCGCTTTGCGCAGGAGACCATCACATACGACGGGGAACCGGCCGTCTATGAGGGGTCCGATCGCAATGACCGCTGCGTGGCGCCGCGCGTGCTGCCCGTAGTGGAGGCCATGGCCGCCATCACGACAATGGATTTTATCCTCCTTGCCGATTCTCAAAAAAAATGCTAATTTTGCACCCGTTAATATAGTGTTGAATACAAACACGCTTGGATATGAAAAGATATTTTTGCTTATTGGGGATGCTTCTTCTGAGTATGGTCGCCTTGAATGCCCAGAATGCCTTGCCGCGTACCTACGAATATGACGAAGCCGGCAACCGGATCGTGCGCAAGACAGTGGAACTGCGCAATGAGGTGGCGCAAAGCCCTGTCGCCACTTCCGCCGCCAGCACCACGGAGGCGCCAGCCGCCTATTATGAGGAGTCCTTGGGCGACAAGCTGACCGTGCGCATCTATCCCAACCCGACCAAAGGGGAGGTCTGCCTGCGCTTCAATCACGATGTGAAAAAGGGCTACTATCAGATCTTGAATATGTCGGGTCAGATGGTAAAGCAGGGCTCTTTTGAAGCCGCTGCAACGTTGCTGGATCTCTCCGCATTCCCCACGGGTACCTATATGCTCTACCTCTCTGCCGATGGCCTGCGTGACACGTGGAAGGTGGTGAAAGAGTAGGATAGTGAAGGTGCCATGCCTCCTATGATGGACGCCATTCGTTTCTTCTCCCCCGACAACTTCGTGCAGGCGCCGGGGAGCACGCAGGGCTATGTCTAAAGGACTATGACGCTCATTTCATTATTTTTTATACATTTGCACCCGTAAAAGCGACTTCACTAACACTATGGAACTCATCGCAACAGAACAGGACCTCGGGAGGGTGGCGCGTGCTATCATGGAACACTACCCGCAAGAACGTGTCTTCGGCTTCCATGGCGAGATGGGCGCCGGCAAGACCACGCTCATCAAGGCATGGTGCCAACAACTCGGCGTGCAGGACAACACCTCTTCCCCTACCTTCGCCATCGTCAACGAATACTGGACCGACCATGGCGAGCCCGTCTATCATTTCGACTTCTATCGTATTGACGAACCCCGCGAGGCTACCAACATCGGCTTCGAGGAATACCTCGCCAGCGGCTGCTATTGCTTCATCGAGTGGACCGAGAAGGTGGAGAGCATCCTCCAGGGCGACTATGTGCCCGTGACCATCCAACGCACCGATGACGGCACCATGCGCCGTTTCATCTTCTAAACGAATCCTGTCATGAAAGATTTAGTCCTGATCACCGAAACCCCGACCCCCGATGTGGCAGAGTACCCCCTCAAGGTGGAGCATCCCATGCCCAAGACTACGTTGGCCTTGGTGAAGGATGACAATCCCCAGGCTTCCTACAGCATCCTGCCTCCGGAGTCGGTGCAGACGCTAGTGGAGAACCATGTCATCGTCTATATGCAGCACGGCTTTGGCACCCACGCCCACTTCACAGACGAGGAATATGCCGAGGCGGGTGCCGTTTTTGAAGATGACTTCACCGTGCTGGCCTCCCTGGCCAAGGTGCTCGTCAAACAAACGGACTTCACCGAGGAGGAACTGGAGAAGATAAAGCCTGAACAGATCCTCTTCTCGTCCCAGAATCTATCCACACTCTCGGAAAAATCCCTTCAGCTGCTGCTCGAGAAAAAGGCCGCCGCTTTTGCCTGGGATCTGCTCCATGACAATCAGCAGGAGTATGTGGTGGACAAGATTTTCTTTGAGCAGATCTCTAACTTCGGCATCACCTTGGCGCTCTCTAACCTGCTGCTGCCCTTGTTGCTGGATCTGCTGGTCCATCCCAAGATCCGCTATGCCCTCCAGAAAAACCCGCAGCTGATGCAGTGCGTCTATTGCTACGACGGGACCGTGTGCCACCAGCCCTTGGCAGCCCGCTTCCAGCTTCCTTGGAAGGATATCATCACCCTCTGTTGGGATCTGAATTAGAGCTTTCAACCCATCCGACTGACATTTTGTCATATTTTTCCTTTTGGCAACATCCTTGCAGTAAGGTAGGATGTTTTTTTGTTTTTATAAATCAATGAAAGGAATACGATATGAACCCAAATAACTTAACAATCAAAACCCAAGAAGTGATTTCCAATGCGCAGATGATTGCGATGCGGAATCAGAACCAGCAGATAGACAATCTGCATATTTTGAAATCGATGTTGGAGATGGACGACAATGTGGTGCCGTTCCTGATGCGCAAGCAGGAGTGCGATCCGAAGGTCGTGGCGGCAGTCGTTGACAAAGAGATGTCCCGCCTGCCCAAAGTGTCCGGTGGCGAGTTCTACCTCGGCGGTGGCGCGCAGCAGGCGTTGCAGAAGGCCATCCTCTTCTGTCAGGACTCCGGCGATGAGTTCGTCTCCCTCGAACACCTGCTCTACGGCCTGCTCATGGCCGGCGACAGGGTCTCCCAGATCCTGAAGGATGCCGGCATGACCGAGAAGGGACTCAAGAGTGCTATCCAAGAGTTGCACAAAGGCAACAAGGTCAACAGCGCCAACAACGAGGAGACCTACAATGCCCTGAACAAATACGCCCGTAACCTCAACGATATGGCCCGCAACGGCAAGCTTGACCCTGTCATCGGTCGTGACGAGGAGATTCGTCGTGTGTTGCAGATATTGTCGCGTAGAACGAAGAACAACCCGATCCTCATCGGCGAGGCCGGTGTCGGCAAGACCGCCATCGCCGAGGGCTTGGCGCAGCGACTCGTGAGTGGCGACATCCCCGAGAACCTAAAGACCAAGAAGATCTTCTCCCTCGACATGGGCGCCCTGATTGCCGGTGCCAAGTACAAAGGCGAGTTCGAGGAGCGTCTCAAGAGCGTCATCAACGAGGTCATCGCCTCCAACGGCGAGATCATCCTCTTCATTGATGAGATCCACACGCTGGTGGGCGCCGGCGCTTCCGGCGATGGTGCCATGGATGCCGCCAACATCCTGAAGCCCGCCCTCGCCCGTGGTGAGCTGCGCTCCATCGGTGCCACCACCCTGGATGAATATCAGAAGTACTTCGAGAAGGACAAAGCCCTGGAGCGTCGTTTCCAGCCCGTCCGTATCGAAGAGCCCGACAAATATAACGCCATCTCCATCTTGCGTGGACTGAAGGAGCGCTATGAGAACCATCATCAGGTCAAGATCCTCGATGAGGCCATCATCGCCGCCGTGGAGCTGTCGCAGCGCTATATCGGCGACCGTTTCCTGCCCGACAAGGCTATCGACCTGATAGACGAGGCTGCCGCCAAGCTGAAGCTGGAGATCAACTCCGTGCCCGAAGAGTTGGACGACGTGGAGCATAAGATCAGCCAGCTGGAGATTGAACGCGAAGCCATCAAGCGCGAGAATGCCGACGACGACAAGGTGAAAGCGCTCAGCAAGACCATCTCCGAACTGCAGGAGAAGCGCAACGCCATCTCCACCAAGTGGCGCAGCGAGAAGGAGATTATGGACAAGATCCAGCACTGCAAGGACGAGATCGAGGCTTACAAGCTGGAGGCCCAGAACGAGGAGCGCCAAGGCAACTACGGCCGTGTGGCAGAGCTGCGCTACGGACTCATCAAGAACGATGAGGACATGATGCAGAAGCTGCAGGCCGAGCTTGAGGCGCTGCAAGGCGACAAGGCCATGATTGACGAGAAGGTCGGTGCCGACGACATCGCCGAGGTGGTGGCCCGCTGGACCGGCATCCCCGTCAGCAAGATGATGCAGAGCGAGAAGTCCAAGCTGCTCCACCTGGAGGAAGAACTGCACAAGAGGGTGGTGGGCCAGGACGAGGCCATCGCGGCTGTGTCCAACGCCATCCGCCGCAGCAGGGCTGGCCTGCAAGACCCCAAGCGCCCGATCGGCTCGTTCATCTTCATGGGCACAACCGGCGTCGGCAAGACCGAGTTGGCCAAAGCCTTGGCAGAGTATCTGTTCAACACGGAGGATGCCATCATCCGGTTCGATATGAGCGAGTTCCAGGAGCCGCACTCCGTCTCCCGACTCATCGGCTCGCCTCCCGGCTATGTGGGCTACGACGAGGGCGGACAGCTGACCGAGAAGGTGCGCCGCAAACCCTATTCCGTCATCCTCTTCGATGAGATCGAGAAGGCTCACCCGGATGTCTTCAACGTGCTGCTGCAGGTGCTCGACGATGGCCGTCTGACCGACAACAAGGGTCGTCTGGCCGACTTCAAGAACACCATCATCATCATGACCTCCAACCTGGGCTCCAACATCATCCAGGAGAACTACTCCGACCGCGCCAACCTGACCGACGAGGAGGTCTTCGACCGGACCAAGGCGGAGGTAACCGACCTGCTGAAGAAGTCGCTCAAACCCGAATTCCTCAACCGTATCGACGAGGTGGTGATGTTCCAGCCGCTCTCCAAGAAGGAGATCAAGGAGATCATCAACCTGCAGATCTCGCAGTTGGGCGACCTGCTGTCACAACGCAATATCAAGGTCGAGTTCACCCGCTATGCGATGGACCTGCTGTCGAATCTGGGCTACGACCCGCTCTATGGCGCCCGCCCGCTGAAACGGGTGATCCAGAAATATATCCTCAACGAACTCTCCAAGATCATCTTGGCGGAGGATATCAAACCCGACAGCGTCATCATGGTGGACTCCGTGGAGGACGGCAAGTTCGTATTCTATCAGAAATAATGTCCGGACAGGGGTGTGTTGAGCACCCCTGCCTTGATTTTTGGCACAAAGTTTGTAATAAACATTACCGTTTTTTAAGATTTTTATACAATAAACTATATTATGCAAACAGGTAAAATAAATGTTCAGACCGAGAATATCTTTCCGGTAATCAAGAAGTTCTTATATTCAGATCACGAAATATTCCTCCGCGAGCTGGTCTCCAATGCCGTGGATGCCACCCAGAAGATGAAGACTCTGGCCACGCGCGGCGACTTTGCCGGCGAGCTGGGCGATCTGACCATCAAGGTGAAGGTCAACAAAGACGACAAGACCATCCGCGTCATCGACCGCGGTATCGGCATGACGGCCGAGGAGGTGGACAAATACATCAACCAGATCGCCTTCTCCGGGGCAGAGGACTTCCTTGCCAAGTACAAGGGCAACGACGCCGCCAACATCATCGGCCATTTCGGACTGGGCTTTTACTCCTCCTTCATGGTGGCTGACACGGTGGACATCATCACCAAGTCGTATCAGGATGGGGCCAAAGCGGTGAAGTGGAGCTGTGACGGCTCTCCTGAGTTTACCCTCGAGGAGACGGAAAAAGAGGACCGCGGAACGGAAATCGTGCTGCATATCGCAGAGGATGTCCAAGAGTTCGTGGACGAGCCGAAAATCGTCGGCTTGCTGAACAAATACTGCCGCTTCCTGCCCATTCCGATCGAGTGCGGCACCAAAACCGAATGGGTGAAGCCCGAAAAGAAAGAAGGGGAGGAGAAGGAAGGCGACGAGAAGAAAGAGGAACCCAAGGAGGAAGCCATCCAGGTCCCCAATATCATCAACGACACCGAACCGATCTGGCAGAAGTCACCTTCCACACTGACCGATGAGGACTACAAAGCCTTCTACCACAAGCTCTATCCGATGAATTTCGAGGAGCCCATGTTCCAGATTCACCTCAATGTGGACTATCCTTTCAACCTGACGGGTGTGCTCTACTTCCCTAAGGTGAAGAACCAACTCGACCTCAAGAAGAACCGTGTGCAACTCTATTGCAATCAGGTCTTCATCACCGATGAACTCGAGGGCGTGATTCCAGAGTTCATGACCCTGTTGCACGGCGTGATCGATTCCCCGGACATCCCGCTCAACGTGTCCCGTTCCTACCTCCAGTCGGATGCCAACGTGAAGAAGATCTCTACCTACATCAGCAAGAAGGTGGCCGAGAAACTGGAGAGCATGTTCAAGGAGAACCGCGAGGAGTTCGAGAAGAAGTGGGACGAGCTGAAGGTCTTCCTGGAGTTCGGCTCCCTCACGGATGAGAAGTTCTATGAGAAGATCCAGAACTTCTATCTGCTGAAGAATACAGAGGGAAAATACTATACGATAGAGGAGTATCGCAATCTGGTTTCTGCTTTGCAGACCGACAAAAACGAAAACGTCATCTTCCTCTATGCCGCCAACATGGACGAGCAGCATCTCTACATCCAAGCGGCCAAAGAGCATGGTTATGATGTGTTGCTGATGGACGGATTCCTGGATACCCACTTCATCAACATGCTGGAGCAAAAGGTTGAGAAGACCCGATTCACCCGTGTGGACGCCGACATTGTGGAGAAGCTGATCGAGAAGAGTGATGAGGAGCTCGTCTCCAAGCTGTCTGACGACCAGAAGAAGAGTCTGAAAGAGTACTTCGACCAGAACGTGGACAAGCAGAAGTTCACGGTGATGGTGGATGCGATGAGCGAGACCGACCTGCCCGTGATGATCACGCAGAACGAGTTCATGCGTCGTTTCAAGGACATGGAGAAGGTGTCGGGCCAGCAAGGTATCTACGGCGGCTTTGAACACTACAACCTCGTCGTCAATGGCAACCACCCGCTGGCCAACAAGTTGTTGGAAGAGACCGACGAGGCCAAACGCAACACGCTGATCCAGCAGTTGGTGGACCTGGCGCTCTTGTCGCAGAACATCCTCACTGGCGAAAAGCTGAGTGAGTTCGTGAAACGCAGCTTTGACCTGATTGGGAAATAAGTTATGAATCTATGAAGCTATTAAATTATTAAGTTGTTAAACTATAGATATTTGATGGCGTGGTGATCAAGAGTCGGGGATGGTTGTCCTCGACTTTTTTTTTAGGGGGCTATATGCCAGATGGTACTTGTGTGTCGATGTCAGATAGTTCATGGCGGGGCGACTCCATTTCGCACCGGGTTCGTGCTGTACCTTGTGGCAAGTGACTCCCGCGGTGCGATGATGACTAGGGCGCTTTCCTGCCCCACACTGCAGTTCACCAGTGTGGGGAGGGTATGGCGCGGGTGATCATCATCGCGGCGCGGGGAACGTGTGCCATAAGAATGTGACTTGCCCGCCGCGAAAGGGGCGTCTGTGCCATCAAGTATATAACTCCCCTTTTTTTAGGAGAATAATCCCTTTTTTTATTGCATTTTTTTACATTCTTTGGCGGAAATCATGGCCCTGTCGTGCGATTTTGATGCCGGTTGGTTTCGCCTTTTAGGGGAGGTTGTTTTTGTAAGTCGCTGATAATCAGCAATAGTCTATGGTAAAAATAATGTATGTAGGTGTGTTGCGTGGAAAAGAAAAAAGTGTATTTTTGCGCGCTTAAAATAGAACCGATTATTGTCCTTAATGTTAGCTAAAGGAATTAATTAAAAACTTGGGAAATGTGGGTGAAGACATTTCTCACAAAAAAAAGAAAAAGTAAACAATGGATGCTGTAAGTTACAAAACAGTTTCGGCGAACAAAGAAATCGTCAAGAAAGAGTGGCTCGTAATCGACGCTCAAGAGTTAGTGGTCGGTCGCTTGGCTACCACCGTTGCCCGTATTTTGAAGGGTAAACACAAAACCTACTACACACCGTCTTATTTCTGCGGTGATGAGGTTATTATCATCAATGCTGAGAAAGTGAAGTTCACGGGTAAGAAGTGGACGGACAAGGAGTATGTGCACCACACCACCTATCCGGGCGGCCAGCGTTTTGCCACCCCGAAGGATTTCATGCGCAAATATCCGGAGCGCATCATCGAGCACGCTGTGAAGGGCATGCTGCCGAAGAACAAGCTTGGTGCCGAGATGTTCCGCCATCTGCATGTGTATGTTGGTCCGAACCACAAACACGAGAACCAAGAACCCCAACCCAGAGTCATTAACATTAACGATATCAAATAACAATGGAAGTAATCAATACATTAGGCAGAAGAAAAACCGCAGTTGCCCGTCTGTATATGCAGGCCGGTACCGGTAAGATTGTGGTCAACAACCGCGATTACAAGGAGTATTTCAGTGTGCCTACTTTGCAATATAAGGTAGAACAGCCGTTCATGGTCGCCCAACTGATGGGTCAATATGACGTTAAGGCTAACCTCGATGGCGGTGGTGTCACCGGTCAGGCCGAGGCTCTCCGCATGGCTATTGCCAAGGCACTCGTGGAAATCAACCCTGAACTCCGTCCCGCTTTGAAGTCCCAAGGCTTCCTCCGCCGCGACCCGCGTATGGTCGAGCGTAAGAAACCCGGTCAACCCAAAGCCCGTAAGAGATTCCAATTCAGCAAACGTTAATATTGGAAATATTATCAAATGTTTAGTATCGAAACTCTGGAGATTCTGTACAGACTACCCCAGAGTTGCTTTTAAGAACGTAAACAAATTTAAAAAACATGTCAAGAGTACAATTTGAAGAATTATTAGATGCAGGTTGTCATTTTGGACACCTCAAGAGAAAATGGAATCCCGCCATGGCTCCCTATATCTTTATGGAGAAGAACGGTATTCACATCATCGACCTCTACAAGACGATGGACAAGCTGGATGAGGCTTGTGCCGCTGCCAAGCAAATCGCCCGCTCTGGTCGTAAGATCTTATTCGTAGCCACCAAGAAACAGGCTAAGGAGACCGTTTCCAACATGGTTAAGGAAGTCGGCATGCCGTACGTTACCGAGCGCTGGCCCGGCGGTATGCTCACCAACTTCTTCACCATCCGCAAGGCTGTCAAGAAGATGAGCGACATCGACCGTCTGATCGAGAGCCCTCAATTCAACAACATCTCCAAACGTGAGCGTCTCCAAATCCAACGTGAACGTGCCAAACTGGAGAAGAACCTCGGTTCTATCGCCGATTTGAACCGTCTGCCTGCAGCCGTTTTCATCGTCGATATCATGAAGGAGCACATCGCCCTCGCCGAAGCTCGCAAGTTGGCCATCCCGACCTTCGCTATCGTGGATACCAATACTGATCCTCGTACCGTTGACTATCCGGTTCCCGCCAACGACGACGCCTCCAAGTCCATCGCCGTCATCCTCAACGCCATCTGCGAAGCCATCAAGGAAGGCCTCAACGAGCGTGAGATGAACAAGGACGCCCAGCCGCTGCTCGACGAGATGAGCGAGGTTGAGGAGACTGCCGAGGAGACCGAAGAAGCTCCTGCTCAGAAGGAAGGTAAGAGAAGAAGAATCTCTGCAAAATAAAGTACTAACCCCTTAAAAATTGAGATTATGGCAACCATTACAGCTGCTGATGTAAATAAACTGAGACAACAAACCGGTATCGGTATGATGGATTGTAAGAAGGCGTTGGTCGAGGCTGACGGCGACTTCGAGAAAGCTATCGATATCCTTCGTAAAAAAGGTCAGAAAGTGGCCGCCAAACGTGCCGACCGCGAGTCCAATGAGGGCCGCCTGATCGCCAAGACGAATGCCGACCACACCAAGGGCTTCATGCTCTTAGTGGCTTGCGAGACCGACTTCGTGGCTAAGGGTGACGAGTTCGTGACTTTCGTGGACACCATGCTCGACAAAGCCATGGCCGCCAACATTAATACTCGCGATGAGCTCCTGGCCATGAACATGGATGGCATGACCGTGACCGAGAAGCTGACCGAGCTGACCGGCAAGACGGGTGAGAAGATCGAACTTCCTCACTACGATACCCTGGAAGCTCCCTACGTGGAGGCTTACAACCACATGGGCAACCACAAGGCTACCCTCGTGGGCTTCAACAAGAACGATGAGAATGCCAAGGGCGTCGCTCATAACGTGGCCCTGCACATCACCGCCATGAACCCGCTGGCTTTGGACGAGACTGTCATCCCGCAAGAGGTGAAAGACAGAGAACTCGCCGTGGCTGTGGAGAAGACCCGTGTCGAGCTCATCAACAAGGCCGTTGACGCCGCTCTGAACAAGGCTGGCATCAACCCCGCTCACGTTGACAGCGAGGATCACATCAACTCCAATATGGCTAAGGGTTGGATCACCGAAGAGCAGGCTAATATGGCCCGCAAGATCAAAGAGGAAGAAGCCGCCAACAAGGCTGCCAACCTCAATGAGGCTCAGATCCAACAGATCGCCCAAGGTCGTCTGGTGAAGTTCTTCAAGGAGAGCACCCTGATGTACCAAATCCTCGTGATGGGTGGCGACGGCAAACAGAATGTCCGCGACTACATCCACGCCAACGACAAGGCTCTGGAGTGCACCGCCTTCATTCGCCGTCAGATTGGTGAGTAAGTCTTTGCTTGCCTTAAAGTGAAAAAACGAGAATGATTTTCATTCTCGTTTTTTTTATGCAATGAACGATAAAATATGTATTTTTGCCTCCGCTTGAAAATTTACAATTAATCATAAAATTAATACACGAATGAAAAGAATCTTTACCCTTATTGCTTTGATAAGCATGACGTTATTCGCTGTGGCTCAGTCTGTCAACCTGGCCTATTTCCCCTTCACGGGCAATACGGCTGCGCCGAACACTCCGACCTCCTATTTGGCTGTCGCGGGTGAGCAGACTGGCGTCGCCGGCATCTATGTGGATGGCACCCATGGTTCCTCCGCTTGGGCCCAGGCTTCTGAGCTGACCAGCAACAACGGCTCCACCATCAATGCGATGGACGGTGTCGGCTCTGACAAGGACTTGGCGATGATCAACCAAAGCGCTAACGGCAAGGCTTTTGCCTTCCATTTCTCCACCACCGGTTATCAGAATGTGGTCGTGACCATGGCAGCCCGTCGTACGGCCACGGGCTTTAACACTGGTGTGTGGGAGTACAGCACCGATGGCACTACCTTCACCGCCCTTCCCGATGCCAACACGATGCCTACTACTGCTGGCACCTATGAACTGGTCACCTTGGACCTCTCCGGCATAGCAATCTTGAACGACCAGGCCAATGTCTATCTCCGTTGCACACTGACCGGTGCCACGTCCGACAACGGTTCCTATCGTATCGACAATGTGCAGGTCAACGCTCTCCCCAGCGGTCCGGATGTCTATGCTCCCTACATCACCCATGTGACCCCCACGAACGCTACCACCATCGTTCTGACCTTCAATGAGGCGCTGAATGCCACGACGGCCGAGACGGCCTCCAATTATGTGCTCAACGACGGCACCATCTCACAAGCTGCCTTGAATGGCAATGTGGTGACCTTGACCGTGACTCCTGCCATGACCGAAGGTCTCGAGCATACCCTGATCGTCAGCAACGTGACCGACGTGGCTGGCAATGCGATGGACCAAGACACCCTCACCTTCACCTATGGTGTGGCACAACAATATGTGTGCGCTACCATCGCAGAGCTCCGCTCCAAACTGGATTTCACGGACAATTCCGGCAACGTGGTGGACACCATCACCTACAAACTGACGGGCGAGGTTGTGGTGACCGCTGTGGCTGCCTACAACAACCAGAAGGTGATCCAAGATGCCACCGGCGCTATCCTCATTTTTGATCCCAACGGCACCCTCGGCACCTTGAGCATCGGCGATAAGATCTCCGGCCTTTATGGCACCCTGACGAACTATTATGGCTTCCTGGAATTCAAGCCCACGGCTGCTTACGAGAATTTCATCTCTGTTTTTGAGGATGTGACTCCAATGGTCATCACCCTCGATCAGTTGAATGATGTCTCTTTCATGAGTGGTCACCAGGCAGAACTTATCCAACTGAATGGCGTTACACTTAACGAGGCCGGCAACACCTGTGCTGTCCTGACGCCTTATGGCATCACCCAGAATGGCATGAGCGCCAACGCCTTCTTCGCTTACTTCCAAGATGCCGAATACATTGGCAATGCCCTTCCTTCCTACAACATGGACTTGGTAGGTTTCAACTTCGCCACTAGTAAGATCGGTTCCAGCTATTTGGATTTCAGATATTATATCATCCCGCGTAATAATGGCGATTTTGCTGAACACGTTGGCATTTCTGAATATGATCAGGCCATCCAAATCTTCCCGAATCCAGTGGAGAACACTCTGCACCTCTCTTTCAACGCTTTTGATGCTACCACGGTGCAGATCTTTGACATCACCGGTAAGATGATCATGAGCCAGGCTGTGGAAGGTCAGGTGATGAGCGTCAATGTTGACCAACTCACCACGGGTACCTATTTTGTACGCTTGACGGACGGTCACGATGCCGCCATCACCAAATTCGTGAAGAGATAATCTTCACCTGATTCCCTTATACGAAAAGAGGCAGGATGTGTTTGCATTCTGCCTCTTTTTTTTAGGCTGTAAACGCTATATGTGGCTGACGAACAGTGTTTTGCAAAAGGTTTAAAATAAAAAATAAAAAAGTATAATAATTGAGGCGGTGATTCGTTATACTCATGTATAAAAAAATTAACCAATCAGTTTGCCGATGAATAAAAACTCTACATCTTACAATCAAAAGAATCTGAAAAGAGAAAAACCATCCCCCCGGGTAATCCGTAATATCCTGAACTATTCGAAGTCTTTGATGTCGATCCCTGTTCAGTATGACCGTTTTCTTCTGCTGGTGAACAACTAACAGCGTTCTGATATGCAGGAGGCTGTCATTGGCTTGGGGAGTAACATCGAACCACGCGGTTTTTATTTGCAGATGGCCGTCTTTATGATGAAGGAGACGGTCGGGGAGCTGCTGCGTGCGTCGTCCGTCATCGAGACGGAGGCGTGGGGTTTTGAGGCACCTCCTTTCCTGAACCAGGTGGTCGTGATGAGGACGAAGCTGGAGCCGCTGGCATTGCTGGACGAGCTGCAGCGGATTGAGCGTGCTTTGGGCCGGACGCAGAAAAGCACGCTCCAGGATGGCGTGGCCCAGTACCACAACCGGACGATAGACCTTGACATTCTGGATTATGGCCATCTCGTCTATCAGGATGACCGCCTGACCCTCCCGCACCCCAAGATAGCCCAGCGGGACTTTGTTCTCCATTCTCTGCAAGAGTTACAGCTTGACATTCCGAATATCCAAAGAGATGACGATACCATATAATTATATAGTGATTGAGGGTTGTATCGGGGCGGGCAAGACCACCTTTTCCAAGATGCTGGCCGAAGACTGCAATGCGGAACTGGTCTTGGAGCAGTTCGCAGACAATCCCTTTCTGCCCAAGTTCTACGAGGACCCCATCCACTATGCGCTCCCTGTGGAGATGCACTTCCTGATGGAACGCTACCGGCAGCTAAGTCATCTGCTGTCGGCCCGCGATATGTTCAAGGATTTTGTGGTGGGGGATTACTTCATCGACAAGTGCATCATCTTTTCCAAGAACAACCTGCTGTCCGACGAGTTCAACCTGTACAGCACGGTGTTCAATACCATCTCGTCCTATCTTCCCAAGCCGGAGCTCATCATCTACCTCTACAATGAACCCGAACGGCTGCTCCGCAATATCGCCCAACGCGGTCGTGAGTATGAGAAGCACATCACTGCCGATTATCTGAACGATATCCAACAAAGCTATCTGAACTATTTCCGCCAGAATGCTTCGATCCCGATTGTGCTGGTGGATGCCGGGAATCTGGACTTTGTCTCTTCCCACGAAGACTATCTGAAGATCAAGGGGCTGGTCCAAAAGCACTATGACGTGGGCATTCACCGCATCTCATGGTAGCATCTTGCCGTGTTGGAAAAATTATTTTCGGAGGATGGCGCATTATAAGTTTTTTTTGTACTTTTGCTGACCTTTTTGTGATTATTAATTTAATGCAATAATATTATGAAGATTAGAAAATTATTCAGCGCTCTCTTAGTGATTTTGGTCTTGGTGATGGCCGTTTTCGCAGCACGTTCCATTATGAGGCCTGAGAAGTTCAAGACGGTTTATGAATTTCGTAAAGCTGCCAATGTCAGTAATTTGTTGGCCATCAGAAGTGCGCAAGCTGTCTATAAGAATGTGTACAAGAAATATGCCAGCGACATCGACTCATTGGCCGATTTCGTGAAAAACGGCTATGTGGAAGTGGAGAAAACGATTGGTTCTATTCCTGACTCTATCTCCCAAGAGCAAGCTTTCAAGTTGGGCTTGATCCACAAAGAGACGGTGAAGGTGCCCGCCATGGAAAAGATCCTGGAACTTGACAAGAAGAACCTGACGCCTGAAAGTTTCAAGAATTTCACCCGCATACCCTATTCCGACAACAAGAAATATGAGATCCAGACAGGTGTGATCTCCAATAAGAACTATGAGGTTCCCTTGTATCGTATCGATGTGCCCATTGATGACATTTTGGTTAACATGGATAGAACGGTGACCCCTGAGAATTCCAATGTATTCAAGAAAGTGTGGGATAAGATTTTCTTCAACAACCTTTCGGAGGAGACCCAATACAAATCCCTGTATCCGGATATCTACATGGGTAGCTTGACAGAGGCCTCCACCGCCGGTTCTTGGGAATAATAGATTTGATATGAATCCTATTTTCAATACTTACTATACGAAATCCATTCGCTTGACCCCGAATGGATTTTCGCTTTTTAATTTGGCTGATGGTCAGCTGAAAAGGGAAGATTATACGAATGAGGAGAATGTGCTGCTCACGCAGAAGGTGCCCTCTTTTTTCCAGTTGTCTGGTGCGGACGAGGAGCCTATGGAGGTAGTCGTGGCTACGCACGTGCCCATGTTGGTTCCGGAGGTCATCTTTGAGGAGTCCAAGGTCAAGGAACTGCTCTCCATGCAGTTCGACATCTCCCAGTTGGGGCAGGCCTTTGCCGACCAGTTGGGTCTCTACCGCTCGCTCTATTTCCTCACCCAAAACGAATGCGACACCTTGAGCGCCGTCCCCATCAAGCCTGTCTTCAAGAGTGAAGCCACCATCTTGTATGACTTCCTGCTTCACCAGGCCCAGCATGATGCGGTCTTGTTGTCCGTGGATGACCACTTTGTGGACTATTTCGTGATGCATGCCAATGCGCCGGCGCTGGTGAACCGCTCCACCCGGACGGAACTGGTGGATGTCTTGTACTACTCACTGAATTGTGTGCAACAGTATGGCCTTATGGAGCCGACGCTTTTTGTCCATTATTTCAACACCCCCAACCGGAAGTTGAATGACCTGTTGCGCCGTTACCATAATCATGTGGAAGTCCTGTAGCCATGCGTATCATCAGTGGTAAAAATAAGGGAAGACACATTGTCGCGCCGGCGAACCTGCCAGTGCGTCCCACCACCGACATGGCCAAGGAGAGTCTGTTCAACATCTTGAACAACTACTTCTATCTGGATCAGGTGGAGGTGCTGGACCTGTTTGCGGGCACGGGCAATATTACCTATGAGTTCGCCTCCCGTGATGCCAAGTCAGTTGTGGCCGTCGATCTGGATATGCATTGTGTCAACTTCATCAAGAAGACCATCCAGACGTTGCACTACGACCAGGTGTCGGTGGTGCGTCAGGATGCATTTGCCTATACGGCCGCCTCGCGCCGCAAGTTCGATGTCATCTTTGCCGATCCACCTTATCAGACGGAGAACATTGCCGAGATTGTCCGGAATGTCTTTGACAACGAGATGCTCAAGCCCGACGGTTGGCTGGTGTTGGAACATTCCGATGCCCATGACTTCTCCGACCATCCTGCCTTTTATGACCATCGCCGTTACGGGCGGGTGAATTTCACTTTTTTTGTCAACATGTCTGATGCCGAGGGCGCAGAAAAAGAGGAGGAATAGTGTATGAATGAGAAGAAATATTTGATTGTGGGGTTGGGTAATGCCGAGCAACAATATGCCGGCACGCGTCACAACTATGGCTTTGAGGTGGTCAATGCGCTGGCGGGTGCCTTGAAAGCCTCTTTCAAGAATGACAAGTTCGCCTATATGGCCAAGGCCTCCTATAAGGGCCGCCAGATCGTGATGATCATGCCAACCACCTATATGAATCTCAGTGGCAAGGCCGTCAAGTATTGGCTGAATGCTGAAGACATCGCCCCGGAGCGGTGTATGGTGGTGTGCGATGACCTGGACCTGCCTGTCGGTGCGTTGAAAATCAAGCCGAAGGGTGGGGGAGGCTCCCATAATGGTCTGAACAACATCATCGAGTTGCTGGGACACCAGAACTTCCCGCGCCTGCGTTGCGGCATTGGCAAAGACTTCGCCAAGGGCTATCAGGTGGACTATGTGCTGGGACGATTCTCCAAAGAGGAACTTGCCTTGATAGAGCCTTGTATCGCCCATGCGGTCGAGTCTCTGAAATTGTTCGTGACCGATGGCCTGGAGCGAGCTATGCTGCATTGCAATACGAAAACCGAAGATACCGAAAAATAATACCCTATGAAGAAGATTGTCTTATATGTCTCTCTCCTGTTGGCATTCCTCTCCGGAGCTGCCCAGTCGCAGAATTGGTACCAGGTTGGTTTCAAGATCTCGGCCAGTTTCCCGACCAACCGCATGTACTCGGTGGACAATGATTATCTGATCTCCCTCACGGCAGCCGACTTCGGTGCTTTCTTCCGTGCGGGCAAGTATGTGTATGGAGAGATCGGCTTTGGCTACGCTTTCTATAAAGGAGACTATACGGTCAAATTGGCTGACGGCTCCAACGCCTTTGAGCCCGCCCGAGTTGAATTGCGCCATCTGCAGATCCCCGTCAAGGCTGTCGGCAACATACCGCTCACGCGTACCCTGTCACTGCTGCCCTTTGCCGGCATCATCTGGCAACCGCTAGTCAAGGTGACAGGCAATGACTTAGGCTACAATAAGAATACCCTGAAACAATCCGTGCTGTTTACCTCTGGCCTGGATTTTAAGCTCGGACCAATCGTGTTGGGTGTCAATTATCGCTACTCTCTGACCAGGTTCTTCCAAAACAAGGAGGGGAAACACCCTCAGTATGTCAACGTTTGCGTCGGTTTTCAGTTATAAGACTTTGACAGTCAAAGAGGACAACAATGCCAAAAAAGTTTGGTAATTTCTAAAATAAATACTATTTTTGCCGCGCTTTTCGCGAAAGGGAGCTTAGCTCAGTTGGTTTAGAGCATCTGCCTTACAAGCAGAGGGTCACAGGTTCGACTCCTGTAGTTCCCACCAATCATTCATCATCCCATTTTGGGAGCTTAGCTCAGTTGGTTTAGAGCATCTGCCTTACAAGCAGAGGGTCACTAGTTCGAATCTAGTAGTTCCCACCAGAAACTCATCGGTTGCCGATGAGTTTTTTTATTTTTTGCGTCCCATAATTCCCCATCTTTTCTTAAAATATCGTATCTTTGCCGCCTTAAAATCTGACACGATGAAAAATGTTCAAACCATTATCTTGACTTTTGTGGCTGTATTCTTCCTGATGCCGTTTGCGTGGACTCAGAAGAACTCCACGATCCATGTGAAAATACTGAATAACAAGTATAAACATGTTGATTTGGTGAGCGCTTATGGCGAGGATAAGACCTATCTTTCCACCGACATCGCCCAAGACCAGTTCACAATCACGACACCCCTCGGTCCGGATATCTATCGTCTCCGCTTCGACGGCCAAGACCATTTCCTCTTGGTGATTAACCCAGGGGAGATTCAAGAGCTGGAACTGGATGCTGAAGACCTGACGGAGATCCGCACCACGATGGGTTCTCCTTCCATGGCTTTTGTCAAGAAAGCCACCGAGTATGGCCATCAGAGAAAGCATGTGCTGGATAGTCTTAACAATGCGCTCCAGCAAGACAAGCAGCAGAAGTATTGGGCCTCTACCGCCCAAAATATCAATATGTTCACACAGACGAATGATGATGTGGACAATAGTCTGATGGCTGCCTTCAAGAATGTCGATTCTTTGTCGCAGCTGTTCCGTCGTTATGCCCCCGCGGGCAAGGTGAAAGGTTCCGACTTGGACTTCTTCGTGAACAACGTCAACAAGCAACTCAAGGAGCTGGAGATGAATTATCAGCCTTTTGCCAGCTATGTTGAGAATGTGAACAAGTATTACGATTTTTCCCGTGACCGTCAGCCTGGTGATGCGGATTTTTATTTCACGTTGGACGGTTATCTGAATGAGCTCTCTGCCCGCCATGATGTGGCCAAGTCTGCCATTGGGCCGATGATCGGCGATGTGAAAGAGTTGCTGGCGGTACGCGATAGTCTGGCCTACAATAATCTATTGAGCAAGAAATCCAATAAGAGCAGTTGGGCAGTCATGACGGTGCGGCGTCTGGCGGATAAGGTGCAGGTTGCTGCCGCGCAGAAAGGCGAGTATGAGCAGAGCATCCAGCGGACCCGCAACAATGCCTCCGCCCTGGTGACCTCTTCTCAGGATCGTGTCCGCCAAATCGTTGCAGGCTATCAGAACAAGTACAACGAGACCGATGCCTATGTGAACAATAAGATCAAGGAGGCTATCATGGAGAACAAGGGCGACCTTGCCACGATGATGTTCATCGATATGTTCCCTCGTGAGCAGAATGTCGATTTGCACAAGACGGTTTACACCGCTTTGCACGATAAGTATCCGGATCATCCTATCGTCAAGGAGCGTTGGACAATCATCAATTCCGCAGCCGGGAAGACCTCTGTGGGTTCTATTGCTCCCGAGCTTGAGTTCCCGAATCCGGATGGCAAGATGCTGAAGCTGTCAGATTTGAGAGGCAAGGTGGTGTTGATTGACTTCTGGGCTTCCTGGTGCGGTCCCTGCCGTCGCGAGAACCCCAATGTGCGCAAGGTGTATAGCAAGTATCACGACAAGGGCTTTGAGATCTTCAGTGTCTCCCTCGACCGTGATGCCAGTGCTTGGAAGGGAGCCATCAAGGCTGACCAGCTGGTGTGGCCGAACCATGTCAGTGACTTGAAGCAGTGGCAGTCTCAGGCAGCTGCTATCTATGGAGTCAGATCCATCCCTGCCACCTTCCTGTTGGACAGAGAGGGTCGAATCGTAGCCAAGGATCTCCGTGGCGAGGCCTTGGAGCGTGCCGTCAAACAGCTGGTGGAGCAACAGTAGAAGTTTAAGATCCCCATAAAACAACAGGCTGATCCGGGAAGGGTCAGCCTGTTTTGTTTGATGCTTTGGTGAGAGCAGAAGTTATTTCTGCAGTTTTTGGCGAAGCACCTTCAGCATGTCTTCGGTCATGGAAGCCAAGTCGTAGGTCGGCTTGAAGCCCCATTCCTCGCGGGCGCAGTGGTCGTCCATCTGGTTGGGCCAGGAGTCGGCGATGGCTTGTCTCAGCTCATCATATTGGTATTCCATCTTGAAGTCGGGGATGTGTTTTTTGATCTCAGCGTAGATCATCTCCGGCTCGAAGCTCATGGCTGTGATGTTGAAAGAGTTGCGGTGTACCAACTTGGATGGGTCTGCTTCCATGAGGTCCATGGCAGCCTTGAGGGCGTCGGGCATGTACATCATGTCCATGAAGGTCCCTTTGGCGATGGGGCAGGTGAAGGTCTCGCCTTTGACGGCAGCATAGTAGATCTCCACGGCGTAGTCGGTGGTGCCGCCGCCGGGCAGGGTCACATTGGAGATGAGGCCCGGGAAGCGGACAGAGCGGGTGTCCACGCCAAAACGTTTGAAATAGTAGTCGCTCAGCAACTCACCCGTCACCTTGGTGACACCATAGATGGTCTTGGGACGTTGGATGGTGTCCTGGGGTGTCATGTCGTGCGGGGTGTCCGGACCGAAGGCGCCGATGGAACTGGGGGTGAACACAGCACAGCCGCGCTCGCGGGCAACCTCCAAGCAGTTGATGAGGGCGCCAATGCCGACATTCCATCCCAGCATAGGATTGGCTTCCGCTTTGGCTGACAGGATAGCTGCCAGATTGTATATGGAATCAATATCGTACTTTTTGACAGCGTCTGCAATGTCTTGGGCATTGGTGGCGTCAATCTTGCAGGAAGGGCCGGATTCGGCCAAGTCACCCTTCAAGGGATACATCAGATCGGCAGCAACCACATTGTCCGTACCGTATTGTTTACGCAAGGCAGGTGTCAACTCGGATCCTATCTGACCGCAGGCACCAATAACTAATATCTTTTTCATCTTCTTTGTTTTTTAGAATAAACTGTATCAAAAATGAGGATGCAAAAATACAAAAATATATCCTGCAAGATTCAGTTTCCAGCTATTTTTTTCGAGCAAAAAATGAGCTCTTTTCTTTTTGGGCTGGATGTGAAAAAACGGTTGCCTACATCCTAAAAATTGTTATTTTTGCGCTTTGTTTCAAAAGACTTTAGTTATGATATATTTTGACAATTCTGCTACCTCCTATCCTAAGCCGGAAGTGGTTTATGATTTCATGAATTCCTTTTACAAAGAGCATGGCGTGAGCCCTGGCCGTGCCGGTTATGATGCTGGTATTGAGACTGGCGAGCTTCTGACCGATTGCCGTCGCCTGCTCACCAAGATGTTCAATGGCGGCACGGATGAGCGTCGTCTGACCTTTAGCTACAATGCTACGGACTCTCTGAATATCTTGATTCAAGGACTTGCACGTAAAGGCGGTCATGTCATCACCACCATGTTGGAGCACAACTCCGTATTGCGTCCGCTGTACCATCTGGAGCAAGCTGGCATCATCGAGGTTACCTATCTGCCCTTTGACGAAGCTGGCTATGTGCATCCCGACGATTTCAAGAAAGCCATCAAGCCCAACACGAACCTGGTGGTCTGCACCCAGTGCTCCAATGTGATTGGCACGGTGCAACCCATCAAGGAGATCGGCAAGGTGTGCAAGGAGCATGGTCTGACCTTCATCGTGGACGGCAGCCAAGGTGCTGGCGCTGTGGTGATGGATATGATCGACTATAACGTGGATGCCTACGCTTTCACAGGCCACAAGTGCCTCATGGGACCGACCGGTATCGGTGGCTCCTACGTGCGCGAGGGCGTGGAGGTGGTACAAACCCGCTTCGGTGGTACGGGTGTCCGTTCCGCCCAACGTTCCCATCTGGAGGAGTATCCCTACAGACTGGAAGCCGGTACCATCAACATGTTAGGTATCAGCGGCCTCTATGCCGGTGCCAAATGGGTGATGGAACAGGGCATTGAGAATATCCATGCTCAGGAGATGAAACTCTGGAAGAAACTGCGCGATGGTATCCGCAAGGTGGAAGGCGTCACCGTCTATTGTGCCACGACCACCGAAAACCAGAACCCCGTTCTCTCCATGAACATCAAAGGTTTTGAGTCTATGGATGTCGGCACCATGCTGGATGTGGACTACAATATCGCCTGCCGTACCGGCCTGCAATGTGCTCCGCTGGTTCATGAGCGTCTGGGAACCCTGCCTATCGACGGAACGGTTCGTCTCAGCATCGGCGCTTTCAATACCGAAGCCGAGGTTGACGCTTGTATCGAGGCTGTGAAAGAGATCGCGTCACTGAAGAACTAAGCTGCTTCGTGCATGACACGAGATAGAAAGTGGGTCGGACATCTTGCGGCCTTGGCCACCTACATCATCTTCGGTATCAATCCGAACTGTTCCAAGGTGGTGGTTCCGCAATATATGACCCCTGAATGTTACACCGCTGTCCGGATGTTGTTCGGGACAGCGGTGTTTTGGTTGCTTTCCATAGCAATCCCATACGAGAAGGTGCGCCGTCGCGACTGGCCGCTCTTTATCCTCGGAGGCGTGGTGATGGCGGGCACGCTCTATGCCTTCTCGGAGGCGTTTCGCTACACCTCGCCCTGCTATGTGTCGTTGGTCTCAGCCATGAGCCCCCTCATCGTGATGCTGATGGCGGCGGTCTTTTTGAAGGAGCCTATCTCCTGGAAGAAGAGCGTGGGTGTGCTCTTCGGCATCTGCGGCGCCCTGATGATCGTGCTTTTCTCGTGGGGCGTGGATGCCAACATGACGGTGAAGGGATTGATGTTCTGCCTGATCAACATCATCTTCTACGCCAGCTATCTGCTCATCACCCGTTCAGTTTCGGGCACCTATTCGCCCATCACTCTGATGCGCTGGATTTTCCTGATTGGCACGCCGATATGCGTGGCGCTGGCCGTGCCTACTTTCCATACCTCTGTCGGAATGATGTCGGCCGCCACGCCGTTCGTATATGTGAACCTGCTGACGGTATTGGTCTTTGCAACCATTGTCTCGTATTTTCTGCTGCCCATCGCTTTGCGGCAGTTGCGACCCACCACGGTGAGCATGTATAGCAACCTGCAGCCAGTGGTCACGGCAGTGGTGGCCATCGCGGCCGGTCAGGATGTCTTCACCTGGAACAAGCCCGTGGCCTTGGTGCTGATCATTATCGGTGTCTATCTGGTCACCACCTCAAGGGCGAAAGGGCAGGGGTGAGAATATTATTGCTTCACCACGATTCTTTTCATTCTTATTCAACCGATTTAACTATTATTTGTTAAAACACATTGATATTCAGTATGTTGCATGAATTTTATATCTTTGCAGCGTTATATAATTGTGCACTATGGAAAACATAAAACCTATGAAAACAACGCCCTATGGAGATGTAGTAATTTACTATGTTGAGGAGAATATCAATCTTGAGGTACGGGTGGCCGATGACACAGTTTGGCTGTCTCAGGCACAGATGGCGCTATTGTTTGGCACACAACGACAGGCAATTACAAAACATTTAAAGCACATTTATGAAGTACATGAGTTGGAAAAATTAGCAACTAGTTCCATTTTGGAACTACATCAAAAGGAGGGCACTCGCCAGGTAAAACGATTCGTTGAGTTCTACAATTTGGATGTCATCATTTCTGTAGGTTTTCGTGTTAACACACAAAAAGGCATAGAATTCAGACAGTGGGCAAACAGGCTTCTAAAAAACTATTTTGTTTACGGTTTCCCTATAGAAGAACGATTTGAGAAAATAGAGCAACGTGTTTACAAAGCTGAGCAACAAATCAAACAGATCGTACAAACAACACTACCACCCAAAGCCGGATTGTTTTTCAATGGTGAAACGTTCGATGCATACGTGTTCGTGGCGAATTTAATACGAAGTGCTCAAGAAGACATTAAACTGGTTGACAACTTTATAGATGACAGCGTGCTTCTGCTTTTGAGCAAACGGCAAACGGAGGTTACTGCGACCATTTATACCGAGCATATTTCACTCCAACTGCAAGCTGACATCCGCAAGTACAACACCCAATACCCACCTGTCACTATCAAAGAGGTGGAGAAAGTGCATGACCGATTTTTAATTTTAGACCACCACCGACTTTATCATTACGGGGCCTCCTTCAAGGATTTAGGCAAACGATTGTTCGTAGTGTCAGAGATTGAGGAGCCAGCGGTGACGGATGCTTTGATGAAGGTGTTTACATAAATGTTGAGCGAAATACAAAGGGCGCGGAACTGTAATCCCGTGCCCTTTTGATGTTTTCGGAGAGTGTGATTATTGTTTCACCACTTTGCGAACCCCCATCACATTGCCATCGGCGACAGCCTTGATGAAATAGACCCCAGGCGCGAAGGAGGAGAGGTCGATTTGCATGGAAGAACCGTTTTCGTCCGTTGGCAGAGACGTTCCATGGAACGTCTCTACAACGTCCGTTGTCCGTAACAAACGTCCGAAGGCGTCATACACGCGAATTTCCATCGTCCCCGCCTGAACATTGTTCATTGTACATTGAACATTGACGATGCTGGTGGTGGGGTTGGGCCAGACATTGACAGAGTTCACTGCATGATCGGGAATCCCTGTAGGATCTGTCACTTGGAGGATTTTCATCACATTCGGGGCGGCCATATACTGGTCGTTGCCGGGTTGCGAGGCCGTGATGATGGCTAATCCGGGTGCATGGAGTATCAGGATGCTGCCATATACCGTAGCGACGGTTTCATCATTACAGGTGTAGGAGACCGGCAGTCCGGAGGTGGCCGTTGCGGTGAGCGGCAGGTATTGCTCGTTCAGGCTGACGTTCAGGTCTTGGTTCCAAACAATAGTCTGAGGTTGTGGGTCATCCGTCCCGCCGTTTTCAGTAACAGTCAGTATTTTGACCACATTCTGTGCGGGATGGTAATAGGCGTTGCCAGCCTGTGAGGCTGTGATGACGGCTTGGCCTACACCCATCAGGGTGAGGGTGTTGCCATTGACGACGGCAATGCTCTCATCGCTACAGGTGTAGCTTACGGGCAGCCCCGACGATGCGATGGCGTTCAGCACCAGTGTGCCGCTGTCAATGCAGGTGGTCAAGGTTTGGTTCCAGGTGATGCTCTGGTACAGCACCGGAGCCGACACGTTCACAATCAGGCTCACATCTGCAGCCGGTTGGTAAAGCGTGTTGCCGGCCTGCGAGGCGGTGATGAGGGCGGCGCCGACACCGACGAAATAGAGGCTGTCGTTATGGACGTAGGCAATGCTCGTGTCGCTGCTGCTATAGCTCACGGGCAATCCCGAGGTGGCCGTGGCCGTCAGTAAAACGGGTGCATCCCCCAAAGTTGCAGACAGCGTCTGATTCCAGATGATAGCTTGGTTCATGGTTGTTTGCGTGCATTCGTATGCCCCGATGTCGGCAATGATGTTGTATATTCTCGGGTTGCCGTCCATGTCGGTGGCGGGCAGGTAGGTGATGAATGCTGTATTCGGGTCGCCGGCATCCACCAAAGGAGATATGGGCTGCACGTGCCAGTTGGCGGCGAGATTCGACAGGTCCGTGGCAATGGTGGTGGCGCCTACCATAGAGGACGGTGCGACAAACAGGGGTTGCGTCAGTGAATCCAGCACGATATTGGTGCTGTCGGTGGCAAAGTCGCTGGTCGGGGATGTTTCGCTGGCACAATAGGTGTAGGGAAGAGCGTAACTGGTGGACCATCTGCAGTTGGATACCGTACTGCCACACTTGTTGTTCCACATCACCGTATTTTTGATCGTAGCTGCCTTGACGGTTCGGATGCCTCCCGTGCCCAAGCTGTTCGTGGTCTGCGCCAGATTGTTGGCCACCACGCAGTTGGTCATATATAACCGTCCCACGGGATCACCGGTGTTACTTGAGGATGTGGAAGTTCCATTGGCGTACGATGCCACACCGCCTGTTACATCGATGCCCTCGGTGGAGATGGCGCTGTTGTTGGAAATCACACAGCCCAAAATATGCGTGGTATGGGTGTAAACGCTGATGCCTCCGGCAATATAGGGCCAACTGTCGTCTGCGCTGGCCGTGGTGGCGATGGTATAGACGGTGTTGTCGATGATGCGCGAGTTGAGGATCCTCCACTCGCATCTTGTCTTGGCATAGTCAAAATCATTGTTCTGCGTGAGGATGCCGCCTGCTTTGGCATTCAACCCGGATGCGATATTCTTCACCACATCACAATTGTTTACAATAATATGGTTGGTTGTGGTATAAGCATACGTGTTGAATCTCATCCCGCCGAACTGACTGCCGGTGTTTTCTGCAATCATGCAGTTGTCGAATTCAAACGTGCCACCATAGGTTTGGCTGCCGTTGTACATTTGCACACCACCGTTGGTCGTGTTGCCGTTAATCTTGCAATTTGAAACCTGATAGGTGGAACTATAGTAGGAGTTGGAATATGATATCCCCAGATACAAACCGCAGGCGTTTCCCGTCATGGTGCAGTTGGAGATAGTGTAGGTGTTGTTAGCTTCGCTATAGACACCATATTGATTGCCCCCGGTCACATAAAAACCGTCAAAATCGACTGACCGGCAATTATAGGCGTTGTTGTAGTACATATAGCCGTTGATAGAGACGGCATAGTTGCTGTTATGCTGTGCGTCGATAACAGAGCAGGAGCTGTCGGAGGCGATGCCATAGGAGAGCGGTTGCCGCTCATACAAATGCGATTCCGTGCCTGTGAAGCCGCCATACACATGCGTACTGCTCTTGATGGTGCAGGCCGGATAGGTGCCCACCGCCACGAACACCGAGTCGTTGTTGGGTGAGGTGATGAGCGCCATCGCCCCGTTGATGGTGGCCTTGGCCGTGGCCCACGAGAGGCCGTTGTTGCTGTCGTCCCCTTGGTTGGAAACGAAATAGGTGGTCTGCGCTGTCAATAAACCGAAAAACATCATGACGGTTGTGAAAACAATGACACATTTGAAAGCATTCTTTCTCATTTTCACTTCTTTTTTTGGTTAAAAATGTTTTTGAAAGATATATTATTGTTGGTTATGGATGCTCTGATGCGACAATAATGATTTATCCATATATTGTGTATTTGGTTTCATTCAGTTATTGGATGAAGTAGGTTCTTTGCTTTGTTTATCATCTTTTTGATTTTATCTGCAAAAATATCTTTTTTATTAATACGACCCAAATATCAAGATACAAGATGGTGAACTGTAGGTTGTTCGTCCGTTGGCAGAGACGTTCCATGGAACGTCTCTACAGGGCCATCTTCCAATACAGATGGTTGAAGGCTACGACGTTGCGGTCTATGAATTGAAAGCCGAGACGGGAATAGATGCGTTGGCCGTTGAGGTTCTCGGGGTCGACGAGCAGGGTGATGCGCAAGTCGGGATGCTCCCGCTGCACCTGGGCGATACGCTCCTTCATCAGTCCGCTGCCGATGCCCTGCCGGCGGTATTGGGGTAGCACGGCCAGCGTGTCGATATAATACTCGCCCGGGCCCGCCTCGTCGGACATGACGTCCAAGTCCAGATCTTTGAAGTAGGGATGGTCGCGAAAGGTCTCTTTGCGCCACTCGTGGTAATATTCGCCCGGATAGGAGATGAAGGCCCCGGCCACTTCGCCATGCACTTCGGCTATCAAGGTGTTCCGATAGCTGTAGAGCGTGCCTTCCCGCGCGGCTAAGGGCGCGATCCTCTCGGCAATTTCCTTGTTCTGGTCCGTCTCTTTCTCGAAAATCTCAAATCCGATGCCTTCACATACGCATTTTCCGATAAAGGCACCATCTTCCGGCAAGGCCGGCCTGATCAGATAGCACATGATCTTAGTTGCTTGTTAGGGTTGGGATGTGGTTCGTCTGATTATGCTTCCCTTAACCACCGGATGATCTCTTTCCAGCCGTTCTTCTTGCCGTACATCAGGATGCCGACACGATAGACCTTGGCGGCGAACCAGATGCAGAAGACGAGGAAGAGCAGACAGATGCCCATGGAGGTGAGCAGTTGCCACAAGGGCACACCCGAGGGCAGGCGTACCATCATGGAGATGGGGGAGGTGAGCGGTATCATGGAGAGCCACACAGCCAGCTGGCCGTTCGGGCTTGAGGATATCGTTGGTACGGTGATGATGGAGAGCAACAAGGGCAGTGTGACCGGCATGGTGTATTGCTGGGAGTCGCTCTCGTTGTCCACTACGGAGCCAGTGGCCGCGTAGAGGGTGGCATAGATGAGATAGCCAACCACAAAGTAGAAGAAGAAACTCAGCAACAGTTCGGTGAAGGAGACGGGGAAGTAGTTGTTGATGACCTGGAAGATATTGCCATCGGCCAGTCCGGCCATGTTGGAATTGCTGATCATCTCGGTGGCTGCCTCGGCGCTGGCCTCATTCTGGAATAAGCTGGGTGCCGCCAACTGAATGCCGAAGAGGATGCCTGTGGTGAGTACTACCCAGATCAGGAACTGGGTGATTCCCACCAGCGCAATGCCCACAATCTTGCCTACCAGCAGTTGCATGGGCTTGACGGACGAGATCAGCACCTCCACGATGCGGTTGGTCTTCTCTTCCAGGACGCCGCGCAACACCTGGCTGGCAAAAATAATGATGATGAAATAGATGAAGAAGCCGCACATCATGCCGATGACCATGTTCATGTCGGCATCATTCTCCCGCTGGTTGCCGTCTTTGTCAATCTGGATGGCCGTGATGTTCACTTTGGTGAGGTCCTGCAGCTTCTGGAAGTCCGCCAACTCAATGTGCAGGGAGTCCTGCAGCATCTTGTCAAAGAAGGTCTCATTCATCTGGCTTTCAATCGACGATTGCAGGGTGGAGGGGATGGACTTCTTGTAATAGAGGTTGCTGCGGAGGCCTTCGCCATTGTCCAGAATGTGGAATATGCAGTCGATCTCGTCGTTTTCCAACATCTCTTGAGTGAGCTGGCCGATGTCGCCCGACCGGTATTGATAGGTCGTATTGTCGGTCTCCTGGAAAGTGTTGAGAAATATCTCGGTGTCGTCCACCACCAGCACGCGGGTATGCTGCTTCTTTTCGGAGTGTAACATCAGGAGCACGGGCAGAAAGATCAGTCCTGCCAACAAAATGGGGAGCAGGATGGTCAAGATGATAAAGGATTTTTTCTTGACGCGGGAGGTGTACTCACGGCTTATGATGAGGAATGTCTTATTCTGCATGGTGCTCGTTGTTGAAGGTTTCTACTTGTTGGATGAAGATGTCGTTCATGGAGGGCAGCTTTTCTGCAAAGGAGATGATGCGGCAGTTTTGGGAGAGTCGTTGGATGAGCTCGTTGGCCGTGTGTCCTTCGGCGACGCGGATGGTGTAGGTGGTGGTATGCTCGTCTCTTTGTTGCGAGTCCACTTGGAAACACTCTCCGAAGAGATTCTCTCCGGGCAGGTTGTCGTTGGCGACCGTCACCACGTAGGTGTTGTCTCTGAATTGTTGTTTGATGTCGTAGATGTTGCCTTCCAAGATCTTCTGCGACTTGTTGATAAGGGCGATCTCGTTGCAGATCTCCTCCACGGAGGTCATGTTGTGGGTGGAGAGGATGATGGTGGAGCCCTCTTGGGAGAGTCGCATGATCTCTTCCTTCAGCAGGTTGGTGTTGATAGGGTCGAAGCCGCTGAAGGGCTCGTCCAGGATAAGGAAGGAGGGGTTGTGCAGGATGGTGATGATGAATTGGAGTTTCTGCTGCATGCCTTTGGAAAGTTCCTCCACCGGGCGGTTCCACCAGTCGGATATCTGGTATTGTTCGAATTTCTGCTTGAGGCGCTTTTTGGCATCTGAGGCGGACATGCCCTTCAGTTGGGCAAGGTAGAGCGCCTGCTCGCCCGCCTTCATCTTCTTGTACAGTCCGCGTTCCTCCGGCAGATAGCCGATTTGGGAAACATCTTCTGCCTGCAAGGGATGTCCTTGGAAGAGGACACGTCCTTCATCGGGAAAGGTGATGCGGTTGAGGATGCGGATGAGGGTGGTCTTGCCAGCGCCGTTAGGCCCTAGCAAACCGAAGATCGCTCCCTCACGTATGGAGAGCGACACCTTGTTGAGTGCGGTGTGGTTGGCATACCGTTTGGTAACCTCCTGAACTTCTACGATATTCATATTGCTGGATTAGCTTTTTTCTTTTTTTTCTTCTTTTTCTTGTTCTTGGCTGGTGGTGTCACGAAGAAGGCATTGTTGCTGATGAGTTGGTTCAGCTCTTTGGTCGGGGTCAGCAGGTAGTCCTCCGGAACCGTGATGAGTCCGTCGGAGAGGTCGGACAACTGTTGCTTGATGACGTTGTCGTTGACGGAGTCACGGTTGAAGGTCAGATAGAGCATCTTGAGGTGGTTGACCAGCGGCTTGGAGAGGCGGTTGCGATACTCTTCCGGGTATTGAGAGACCTCCTTGATGATGCGTTCCATGTTGCGACCGTAGGTGCGCAGACGGATGTGGTGTTTGTTGTAGTCGGGCTTCTCCATGACGGGCTTCACCTCTTTTTTCTCCACTTTAGGGAAGGGGGAGTCCACGTCGAGCTCATAGTTGCTCATGACAAAGAGATGGTCCCACAGCTTGTGCCAATAGTCGATGGAGTCGGCCTTGTTGCTGGCGGTTTCCGTGTTCTTGTTGAGCTGGTCCATGGTGCGCACGATAGCCCGTGCTGCCTCATTGCGCTGTTCGCGGTCTTCGATGAGCTTCAACTGTTCCACCATCTTCTGCACATTGCGGCCGTATTCCCGGATGGTCAGAGTGTTACGTTTGGTGTTGTATTCCATGCGTGTGATTAAGTACTTGAAGTAAAAAACGCGCAAAGATACATTTTTTTGGGGAACAGGTGATAGATAATAGATAATAGTTGTGGGGGAGGGGATGGTGCGGTGTGATGGCCAAAGTTCAAAGATGATAGATAATAGTTAATAGATAATAGATAATAGTTATTGGTAGTTCAAGGCTAATGGCTAATGGCTAATGGCCAAGGTCAAGGTTCAAAGTTCAAAGTCAAAGTTCACAGTTTAAAGTCACAGTTCATAGTCAAGGTTCAATGTCCATCAAAAAAGAAGCAGCGGGTCGGCATGCCGACCCGCTGCTTCTTTTTTGAATCGCGAAATGGGATTATTCGAAAGAAAGGATGGCTTTCTTGATAATCTCGATGGCTTCGCGGAGCTCTTCCTCGGTGATAACCAATGGAGGAGCGAAACGGATGATGTGCTGGTGTGTCGGTTTGGCGAGCACGCCGAGCTCTTTCATCTTCACGCACACGTCCCAAGCCTCTTTGCCGTTGGTCGGTTGGATGATGACAGCGTTGAGGAGGCCCTTGCCGCGCACTTGCTTGATCATCGGGCTGTTGACTTTGCTCATCTCCTCACGGAAGATCTTGCCGAGGTATTCAGCGCGTTCGGCGAGTTTTTCCTCTTTCACCACTTCCAGAGCGGCGATACCTACGCGGCAGGCCACGGGGTTGCCACCGAAGGTGGAACCGTGCTCACCCGGCTTGATGTTCAACATGATGTCGTCGTCGCAGAGCACTGCGGATACCGGCATGGTACCGCCAGAGAGTGCCTTGCCTAAGACCAATATGTCAGGACGAACACCTTCGTGGTCGCAAGCCAGCATCTTACCCGTACGGGCGATACCAGTCTGCACCTCGTCAGCGATGAAGAGCACGTTGTGCGCCTTGCACAGGTCGTAGCATTTCTTCAAATAACCATCATCGGGAACGTATACGCCAGCCTCACCTTGGATGGGCTCCACCAGGAAACCGCATACCATAGGATCTTCCAAAGCCTTTGCCAAAGCGTCCACATCGTTGTACGGGATCTTGATGAAGCCCGGGGTGAACGGACCAAAGCCTGCATAAGCGTCCGGATCGATGGACAAAGAGACGATGGTGATGGTACGTCCGTGGAAGTTGCCGTCACACACGATGATCTTAGCCTGGTTCTCAGGAAGACCTTTCTTGTCATAACCCCAACGACGACAGAGCTTCAAAGCAGTTTCGTCAGCCTCGGCACCGGAGTTCATCGGGAGCACCTTGTCATAACCGAAGGTCTCCGTGACATATTTCTCGTACGGTCCCAGACAGTCGTTGTAAAATGCACGGGAAGTCAAAGTCACCTTCTGAGCCTGATCAATCATGGCTTCGATAATCTTCGGGTGGCAGTGGCCTTGGTTGACTGCGGAGTAGGCGGAGAGGAAATCAAAATATTTCTTTCCTTCCACATCCCATACGAACGGACCTTTGCCCTTGGCAATGACCACGTCCAACGGATGATAGTTATGGGCGCCATATTTGGCTTCCATCTCAATGGCCTGTTGGCTTGATGTAATCTTTTCTACCATATTCTAATGTATTTAAATTGATAAATAATTTTTCCTCAAAAAATCAGGCCGCAAATATAATATTTTTATGAATATTTTTTTGTACTTTTGCCACGTTTTTTAATGAGCAAACTTAATTGTAATATGAAGAAGAATATCCTATTAATGGTACTGGCTGTTTTCGCCATTGGCACCTTCACCTCCTGCCAGAAGAATGTAGAAACGTATCAGCCTAAATGCAAAATCAAAAAGATCTGGTATCGCAGCGATGTGTATGCGCCGAATGAGGTGTATAATTATGATGACAAGGGTATGCTGACCAGCATCACCATCGATTCGGCCTATAGCTTTGAATTTACCTATAATAAGGATAAAACCGTCTCCTCCATTTACCATGTGGGTGAGAAATATGCCGAAACGGTCAATATCACCTATAATGATGACGGCCTGATGGAATCGATGACCTATACCGTCGATGGCCAGGTGCGTCAGGATATGAAGGTGTCCCGCGATGAGGAGACCAACAGGATCAAGAAGATTGATGAGAACTACGATAAGGATTTCTTCGACAATCTGGTCTATTCCAAAGACCTGAGGCTCTATTCCCGCATGATCGGTGACCCGCAAGCTGTGCAACAGCTCTGTCGCGAAGCCCAAGACAAAGACCTGGTCTTCCGCTGCACCAAGACCTTCACCTACGAAGAGGGCAGCAAGAAGAACTTCGATAACATCTCCAAGATTGTGGAAGAGTATCCCGCTCTCCGTCGTCAGGTGACCCGTACCTACACCTATGACGAGGAGTCTTTCAATCCCTTCTACGGTTTGCCTTTCGCTTACGCCGACTATGCCGGTTATTACCTGAACAACAAGCTGAAAGAGACGGAAGAGGTGACGGTCGAAGGCCAGCTCACCCGTTCCGTGGTCTATACCTATAGCTATGAGGGGTTGCATTATATGAACAACAAGATGTATCCCAGACAGTTCATCACCATTTCGTCTGAGAACAACATCCCTATCCACACCTATATTCTCTATTTGAAGTAAAGTTCATCGTATGAAGCTTCACGCAGCGGGAACCCTTATTATCATAGTCAGCCTTTCGGTGATCGTGCTGACCACCATATGCTATATCCTTTTTCTGAATAACCTTTGGTGGGTCAACCTGATCTTTTTCTCGATTATGTTCCTGATAGGGGCTTTGATTGTACGTTTCTTCCGCGTGCCCTATCGGCTCACTAACATCGTGGAGGACGGGATTGTCTCCCCTGCAGATGGAACGATCCTCTCGGTCGGACCGGCCTTTGAGTACGAGTTCTTCAAAGACGAGCGGATAAAGGTGTCCATCTTCATGTCAATCAACAATGTGCATGTCAATAGCTACCCGATCAGCGGCGTGGTGGAGTATTCGGCCTATCACCCCGGCAAGTATGTGCTGGCGAAACTTCCCAAGTCGTCGGTGGACAATGAGCATAACACGATTGTGGTCTCCCAGGACGAGGAGCGCAAGGTCTTGTTCCGCCAGATCGCCGGTTTTGTAGCCCGCCGTATCGTGAGCTACCCGGAGGTGGACGACCAGGTGATTCAAGGTGAGGAGGTCGGCATGATCAAGTTCGGCTCCAGAGTGGATGTGTTCCTGCCTCTTAGCGCCCAGGTGTTTGTCAATGTGGGCGACAAGGTGGTCTCCAAAAAAACCGTTTTGGCCTATTTCTAATCTCCTTGTATGAAGCTCAGCATTGTCATCGTCAACTATAATGTCTGCTATTTTCTAGAGCAGGCTCTGCATGCGGTGTTCAAGGCGCTTCAGCATGTGGAGGGAGAAGTCTTCGTGGTGGACAACTGCTCGGTGGACAACTCGTTGGCGATGCTGTCAGAGAAGTTTCCCCAGGTGAAGGTGATTGCCAATCAGGAGAACGTCGGTTTTTCCCGTGCCAACAACCAGGCCATCCGCATGGCAACGGGTGAGTATGTGCTGCTGCTGAATCCCGACACGGTTGTGGAAGAGGATACCTTTGAGAAGTGTCTCCGTTTCATGGATGAGCATCCCGACGCGGGAGGCTTGGGTGTCAAGATGGTGAACGGAAAGGGCGAGTTCCTGCCGGAGTCCAAACGCGGCATTCCCTATCCGTCTGTGGCCTTCTTCAAACTCTTCGGTCTGTCCAAGATCTTCCCGCATTCCAAGAAGTTCGGTGCCTATCATCTCTCCTATCTGGATGAAAATGAGATTCACGAGGTGGAGGTGCTTTCCGGTGCCTTCATGATGCTTCGGAAAAGCGTGCTCGACCAGATCGGACTGTTGGATGAAGACTATTTCATGTATGGGGAAGATATAGATCTCTCCTATCGGATCCTGAAAGGCGGCTACAAGAATTATTATTTCCCGGAGACGAGGATCATTCATTATAAGGGTGAGAGCACCAAGAAGGGGAGTCTTAACTACGTGCATGTCTTCTATAAGGCTATGCAGATCTTCGCGCAGAAGCATTTCTCGCAGAAGAATGCGCGATTGTACAATCTCTTCATCACCTTTGCCATTTGGTTCCGGGCCTCTTTTGCAGTGCTGAAACGCATTGTGGACCGCATCTGGCTTCCGCTGTTGGATTTTCTCGTGATCTATGCCGGCATGTATGTGCTGGCCCGTTACTGGGACCTCAACGTCTTGGAGGCCAGAAACAGCACGTTCCCTATACATTATTATTATATAGTCATACCTTGCTATATTCTGGTGTGGCTGTTGTCGGTCTTGTGTTGCAAGGGATATCGGAGGCCCGTACAGCTTACCAATCTCAACAAGGGGATTCTCACGGGCACGGTCGTGATCTTGCTGGTGTACGCCCTCTTGCCGGAGACCTTGCGATTCTCGCGAGCGGTCACTCTGTTGGGTGCCATGTGGACGGCCGTTTCCCTGAACCTGATCCGTTATCTGCTGCGCAAATGGTCTGCGAAGAGTGGGGTGGTGACCCCGCAGGGGAGCCGTCGTGTGCTGGTCGTCGGCAGTGGTGCTGAGGCCCACCGGGTGCTGAATCTCGTGCGGATGATGGATGACAAATGCTCCTTTGCCGGCATCGCGTCCTTGCAAGATGAAAACGCCACTCCGGTGGTGGGCCATGTCAGCCATCTGTCGGAATTGATCTCCCTCTACCGGATCAACGAGGTCATCTTCTGTGCGAAGGACCTCTCCTCTGAACAGATTATCGACTGGATGAGCCGTCATCAGGATGCCCAGATCGAGTTCCGGATTGCGCCCGAAGACAGCCATTTCGTCATAGGCAGCAACTCGATCTTCGCCCCAGACAGTCTCTACACTATCCCGGTCCGCTCGTTGGCGCAGAAGCATGTCCGTCGTCGCAAGCGCGTCTTCAATATCGCCGCCTCCACACTCTTGTTGCTGCTGCTATGGGCTGACATCTGGTTCGTCAAGGAGAAGCGTGGGTTTGTGCGGAATATCCTGGCGGTGTTCGCCGACCGCAAGAGCTGGGTCAGTTGCCGGCATCCCAAGCGCTTCGGCGAGTTCTTGCGCCCTGGAGTGCTCTATCCCACCGATGCCTTCCCGCAACAGGACTTCTCCGATGAGATGGAGGGTGTCGCCGATGAACTCTATTTCCGTGACTACCAACCAAAAGTGGACTTGGCGGTCATGTGGAACAGCTTCGCACGGCTGGGAAGAGAAACGGACTAAAGATGTTCGGGCATACAAGGGAAGCCTCCTTGCCAATAACCCAGTATTTGTCAAATGCTTGAGGCCTTTTCAGGTCAGCCAGGGAATGGGAAATCGGTCCTAGAAAAAAATATTTCATAAAAGCTTGATGGATATTAAAAAAAGTGTATCTTTGCAGGCTTTTTGAAGTGGAATGCTATGAGGCGGTGAAAAGTAAGCGAATGCTGCTCTAACTGCTTGATTTTCACGGACTGTATTGAAATAGGGAAGGAACAGAAGGGGAGATTTCTTATGGTTTGAAAATGCATAATAGCACACTTTTTACTTCGAAAAGTATGCTATTTTTGTTATAGACGATAATAATCAATAATTAAAAACATAAATTTGAAAGGATGAAAAAGATTAAAATTACACAGGTGAGAAGTGCGGTAGGAAGACCGATCCGCCAAAAAAGATCCTTAGAAGCATTAGGTTTGCACAAGATGCATCAAACCGTAGAGCATGAGGTTACCCCTCAGATCGAAGGCATTGTGAATGCTGTCAAGCATTTGGTAACCGTAGAAGAGTTGTAACAGAATTAAATAACGATTTGAAACATACGACAATGAATTTACACGATTTAAAACCAGCTAAGAACTCAACAAAGAAAGACAGAAGAATTGGTAGAGGTCAGGGATCCGGCAAAGGCGGCACTTCCACCCGTGGTAACAAGGGTGCTCAGTCCCGTTCCGGTTACAGCCGCAAGATCGGTTTCGAAGGTGGTCAAATGCCTATCTATCGTATCCTGCCCAAGAGAGGTTTCAAGAATATCAACAGAGTAGAATATAGCGCTATCAACATCAGCACCTTGCAGAAGCTGGCTGACAAGAACATCACCGACATCAACAAGGAGGTTTTGATGGCTAATGGTTTGGCAAAGAAGAAAGACCTGATTGCCATTTTGGCAAAGGGTGAACTCACTGCCAAGGTGAATGTGGTTGCTGACAAGTATTCAGCCAAGGCCAAGGCTGCTATTGAGCAAGCCGGTGGTACTGCCACTTTAGTGAAAGCTCCTGTTGCTGAGTAATTTTTTAACCCCCTACTTTTTCTGTTATGAAGAAATTTATTGAAACGATCAAAAATATTTTCAGGATTGAAGACCTGAGAAAGCGTATTCTCTACACGCTTTTCATCATCCTGATATATCGTTTTGGTGCGCACGTGGTGCTTCCGGGTATCAACCCCGGCGGTCTGTCCGCATTTACCAAAGCGACTCAAGAGGGTATCCTCGGTATGTTGGACCTCTTCTCCGGTGGTGCTTTCTCCAATGCATCCATCTTTGCTTTGGGTATCATGCCGTACATCTCCGCATCCATCGTGGTGCAGTTGATGACTCTGGCTGTTCCCTATTTCCAACGTCTTCAGAAAGAAGGTGAGAGCGGACGTAAGAAGATCAATCAGATCACTCGTTATCTGACGGTCCTCGTGCTGGCTATCCAGTCTCCCGCTTACATCGCCAACTTGGTGAACCAGTTCCCGCAGGCCATCGCTCCTTCCATGTTGGAGCATCATATCCTCGGATTCACAGCCTTCAGCGTGTGTGCGTTCATCCTGCTTATCTCCGCCACCCTGTTCATCATGTGGTTGGGTGAGAGAATCACTGACAACGGTATCGGCAACGGTATCTCCATGATCATTATGATCGGTATTATCGCCCGTTTCCCGTATGCTATCAAGGCTGAGTTCGTGGCCCGTATCACTGAGATGAACGGTGGTCCGATCGTGTTCATCATCGAGCTCGTGCTCATGATGGTCATCATCGCCCTCTGTATCCTGCTCGTCCAGGGCACCCGCCGTATCCCCGTCCAATACGCCAAGCGCGTGGTGGGCAACAAACAATACGGTGGCGTCCGTAACTACCTGCCTTTGAAGGTCAATGCTGCCGGCGTTATGCCGATCATCTTCGCCCAGGCTATCATGTTCCTGCCCTTGATGTTCGTCCGCAATGCTCAGACAACCTCTGGCTTCTGGAACAGCTTTATCGACTATAACCGTGCAGGATACAACATTGTATTCTTCATCTTGATTATTTTGTTCACCTATTTCTATACCGCTATTACCATCAACCCGCAGCAGATCGCTGAGGACCTGAAGAAGAACGGCGGCTTTATCCCTGGCATCAAGCCGGGCAAGCAGACGCAGGAGTTCATCGACACCGTGATGTCCCGCATCACGTTGCCGGGTTCCATCTTCTTGGGCATCGTGGCTATCCTGCCCGCTATCGTCCGTATGTTCGGTGTGAACCAACAGTTTGCACAGTTCTTCGGCGGTACCTCCCTGCTCATTATGGTGGGTGTGGTTCTGGATACCCTCCAGCAGATCGAAAGCCACCTGTTGATGAGACATTATGACGGTTTGACCAAATCCGGTAGAATTAAAGGCCGTACCGGCGGCGGCATCTACGGAGGCTAATAGTTTATGACATTCAGAAGGATTAAATATAAGAGCGAAGCTGACTTTGCCAAGCTGAAAGAGAGCGCAAAGGTCGTTGCCATCACCCTCGGTGAGGTGGCTAAGTATATCAAGCCCGGCGTGCCTTTGACCTATCTTGACAGCATCGGTGAACAGTGTATCCGCGACCATCATGCCATCCCCTCCTTCAAGGGCTATGACGGCTTCCCTGCCGCCCTCTGCCTCTCTGTGAACGATGTGGTGGTGCATGGTATCCCCAAGCCCGACCAATATCTGCGCGACGGGGACATCATCTCGGTGGACTGCGGCGCTCTGCTCAACGGCTTCCATGGCGACTTTGCCTACACCTTTGCGGTGGGTGAAGTGAAAGAGGAAGTACGCCTTCTGATGGAAAGAACGAAGGAGTCCCTGATGCTCGGCATCCAGGCTGCAGTGAGCGGCAACACGGTAGGCGATATTGGACATGCAGTCCAGACCTACTGCGAGCAGTTCAACTATGGAGTGGTTCGCGAATTGTGCGGCCACGGTATCGGACGCGACATGCACGAACGTCCCGACATCACCAACTACGGCCGTCCTCACACTGGCGACCGCCTGCAGCCCGGCATGTGCATCTGCATCGAGCCGATGATCACCCTGGGAACCCATAAGATCTATATGGAGAAAGACGGATGGACGATCCACACGCAGGATAACAAGCCCGCCGCCCATTATGAGCACCAGCTGATCATCACCGAGCATGGCACCGAGGTGATCTCCTCCTATAAACTGATTGGTGAAGTATTAGGCACACAAGAACTTTATTAAACCGAAATATATGGCAAAACAATCATCATTCGATTTAGACGGCATCGTCACGGAAGCGTTAGGAAACGGCATGTACCGCGTGCAGTTGGATAACGGTCACGTGATCCTTGCCCACCTCTCCGGGAAAATGCGTCTGCATTACATCAAGATCCTTCCTGGCGACAAAGTTCAAGTGGCTATGTCTCCCTACGACCTGACCAAGGGTCGCATCACCTATCGTTACAAAGCATAACAATTTTGAATAATAATAAATAAAAAATAAGAGAAATGAAAGTTAGACCTTCAGTAAAGAAAAGATCAGACGATTGTATCGTCGTTAGACGTAAAGGTGTTGTTTACGTGATTAACAAGAAGAACCCTAAATTCAAACAACGTCAAGGATAATAATAAATTAATAACTAAATAAACATTTAAGTAATATGGCAAGAATTGCAGGTATTGATTTACCGAAAAACAAGCACGGCGAGATCGGTTTGACATATATCTACGGGATTGGCAGAAGCACCGCCCAAAGAATCTTGACAAAAGCCGGTATCAGCTGGGACAAAAAGGTAAATGAATGGAATGACGATGAATTGGCAGTAATCCGTGGATTGGTTAATGAGATTAAGGTGGAAGGCCCGCTGAGATCTGAAGAGCAGATGAACATCAAACGATTAATGGATATCGGCTGTTACAGAGGCATTCGTCATCGTTTGGGTTTACCGGTGCGTGGACAGAGCACGAAAAACAATGCGCGTACGCGTAAAGGACGTAAGAAAACGGTTGCTAACAAGAAGAAAGCAACTAAGTAATCATTAACATCTTAATGGATCATAAATATGGCTAAAAATACTAAATCATCCAAGAAGAAAGTCGTTAGAATTGACGCTCAAGGAAAAGCTTTCATCTACGCTTCTTTCAATAATGTAATCGTTTCCCTTACCAACAATGACGGTCAGGTCATCTCTTGGTCTTCTGCCGGTAAAATGGGTTACAGAGGTTCAAAGAAAAACACTCCGTATGCTGCCCAGATGGTGGCCCAAGATTGTGCCAAAGTTGCTTACGATCTCGGTCTTCGCAGAGTGAAGGTTTATGTTAAAGGTCCTGGACAAGGCCGTGAGTCCGCAATCCGTTCCATCAACACTTGCGGTATCATCGTGGAAGAGATCATGGATGTGACCCCGCTTCCTCATAACGGATGTCGTCCTCCCAAACACAGAAGAGTATAATTCATTGATTTCATTAACTATAAAGAAAGATTAAGATTATGGCAAGATATATTGGACCTAAGACTAGAATTGCTAGAAAGTTCAAAGAACCGATTTACGGACCTGACAAATATTTGGACAGAAAGAACTATGCTCCCGGCCAGCATGGCATTGGCAAAAGACGTTCCAAACTGTCTGAGTACGGTATCCAGTTGCAGGAGAAACAGAAAGCCAAATACACTTACGGTTTGTTGGAAAGACAGTTCCGCAAATTGTTTGACATGGCATCCCGCAAGAAAGGTGTTACCGGTCAGAATTTGATGCAACTCATCGAGTCCAGACTGGACAATGTGGTGTTCCGTTTGGGTATTGCTCCCACCCGCGCCGCTGCCCGTCAGCTCGTCAGCCACCGTCACATCACCGTGAATGGCCAGATTTGCAACATCCCTTCCCGTCTTTTGGTGCCGGGCGATACCGTTGAGGTGCGCGAGCGCTCCAAAGCTCTGGAGGTGATCACCAACTCTCTGAGCGGCAAGGCTATGAACTCCGCATGGCTCGAATGGGACAGCAACCTCATGGTGGGCAAGTTTATGAACTACCCGCAGAGAGAAGAGATCCCCGAGACCATCAACGAGCAGGCTATCGTCGAGTTGTACTCCAAATAGTAATCAGTAATCCGTGAGCTGTGTACGCTGCGCACAGTTCACTGTACACAGTTCACAAAGATTATTCATTAAAAAATCAAATAAAATGGCAATATTAACATTTCAAAAACCGGATCGGGTCATCTTAAATGAGGCGGACGACTTTCGTGGAGTTTTCGAATTTCGCCCATTACAACAAGGCTTCGGCGTTACCATCGGTAATGCCCTCCGCCGCGTGTTGCTCTCCTCATTGGAAGGCTATGCCATTACTTCTATCAAAATAGAAGGCGTCACCCAGGAGTTCTCTTCTATTCCTGGCATCATGGAAGATGTTACCGACATCGTCCTGAATCTGAAACAGGTCCGTCTGAAGAATAAGATTGAGAATAATACCAGCGAGAAAGCCACCATCGTCATCAGCGGTCAGGAGACTTTCACCGCCGGCGATATCAATGGATTCCTCAACTTCTTCCAAGTGCTGAACCCCGATCTCCTCATCTGCCGTATGGAACCCTCCGTGCGCCTGGTGATGGAAATCACTATCGACAAGGGCCGTGGCTATGTTCCCGTTGAAGACAACCGCTCTTTGCATGAAGGTATCGATGTTATCGCCATCGACTCTATTCACACTCCTATCAAGAATGTGAAATATTACATCGAGCCCTATCGTGTGGAACAGAAAACCGACTTCGAGAAGCTGATTATGGAAATTGATACCGATGGTTCTATTCATCCTAAAGATGCTTTGAAAGAAGCTGCCAACATCCTGATCCAACATTTCTCCCTCTTCACAGACGAGAAGATTACGGAAGATACTCCCGAGCCGGCACAAGAGGCTGTCAGCGCTGATGATAATGCAGCCCTGATTCGTCAAGTCCTCAGCTCCAAGCTCATCGACATGGATCTCTCCGTCAGAGCTTTGAACTGCTTGAAGTCCGCTGAACTGGAGACACTGGGCGACCTGGTGGCTATCCACAAGAGCGACCTTCTGAAATTCCGTAACTTCGGCAAGAAATCCCTCGCCGAGTTGGAAGAGCTTGTACAATCCAAAGGACTGGAGTTTGGTATGAATGTATCACAATATCAATTAGATAAAGAATAAGTAGCAATATGAGACACGCAAAGAAAAACAATCATTTAGGAAGAACGGATGCCCATAGAAAAGCTATGCTTTCCAATATGGCTACATCCCTGATCATGCATAAGAGAATCAACACGACTCTTGCTAAAGCCAAAGAACTGAGAAAGTATATTGAGCCGCTCGTGACCCGTAGTAAGAACGATACCACCCATTCCCGTCGTATTGTTTTTGCCCAACTGCATAACAAATATGCCGTCACGGAATTGTTCAGAGAGATCTCTCAGAAGGTTAACGACCGTCCCGGCGGTTACACCCGAATCCTGAAGACCGGTTTCCGTAAGGGTGATAACGCTGAGATGTGCTTGATCGAATTTGTGGATTACAACGAGACCTATACGCAGGCTGGTGGTGGCAAGAAGAAATCCACCCGTACCCGTCGTAGCAGCAAGAAATCCACAAAGCCTGCTGAGGCCGTCGCCGAGACCGCCGAAGCTCCTGTGGCCGAAGCCGCTGAGACTCCCGCTGAATAATCAGTCGGAACATTATAAACCAATAAGGAGGCTCCTGCAAGGGAACCTCCTTTTTTATTGTCCAATAGGTACATGAATCGCCGACCCCAAGTGGCCATGGTCTGGCTATTGTTTGATGACCTTGGCGGTGGCAATCTCCTGATGGTGGGTGACAACCCGAACGAAGTATATGCCGGCAGGGAGACTGCTGAGGTCCAGGGTCTGGTCGTATTCCCCGCCGCTTTGGGTGAGCACTGTCCGTCCGCTGATGTCTGACAGCGTGATGTCGCGAATGGGCTTGTCCGACATGACCCGAACTTTGCCTGTAGTAGGGTTGGGCACGACCGTCAAGAGGGTCGGCAGCTGATGCTCTTCCACTCCCACAAATCTGTCTGCCGCCATCCAGTTTTCTCCCATACTGTTGTCAGAATCCAAATCGATCAGGATGAGGAAGTCGCCCAGGCCATCGGCGGTCGTGGGCCACGGCTGACTGTCGGTATAGGTGACTTCATCGATGATGTTGCCCCAAGCATCGGCCAAGACCAAGGATTCGGATTTGTTGTCCAGATGTCGGTAGAACTTGCCGTAGGCGGTATGGAGATAGCATTGTTGGAAGGCTTGCGGGTCGGAGGCGAGGAAGATCTCCTCATGAGGGCTGATGAACGATCCTGCGGGGAACTGATAGGTTATGCCCAGCTCTCGGAAATAGACCCCGGAGATGTCGAGCGTGTCCTCCCCGTTGTTGGTGATCCCAATGAACTCCAGTTCATCGGAGGTGTGCCCCATCATGATAGGCGGATGGTAGTTGATTTTGCTGATGACCAATGGGGGAAGTGTGATCTCACCACATTCGGTAATATTACCCAGCTCATGATTCAGCCATTCGTAACGTTTCTGTATCCAGTTCTTCATCGTGGCGATATGGGCATTGTAATCGTAATTGCGTCCCCAGCGCGTGCGCTCCCGAGGCATGGCTTCGCTGATGCGGGCGGAGAGGCTGTCCATAATGGCGAAGACGTGGTTGATGTCAAGGACACCTTCCTCCTTCGTGAGCTGTTTCCATCGGTCGAAGAGAAGGCAGCGGAACATGTCGTCCTCATACAACTGAAGCCAGAAATAGGAGCCGGTGTTGTCGCCATTGGCGAACTGGAGCACGTCATGCCCGGAGCGTCCTACCGAGCCGAAGTCGTAGCCGTAGGCCAAGTTGAAGTCCCAAACGGGCCCGGCACGTAGTTTGCCCATCTGGTCTTTGTGGAAGAAGGTGCTCTTTTGATAGATGTCCACATTAGAGCTCATCTCCCCCAAGATCATATAGTCCACAAAGGTGGGGATGTCCAGAAACGCGGGAAATCCGGAGCCGGGGTCCTGGTCGTCCAGAGCGCAGGCTTGTGCCAGCGAGTCATAATACAGCTGGATGTAACTCTCTTGCGCCGTCGTGATCTCCTCGGGTTTGGGATTGTGGTAGATGTAGCTGACCTCTTCCCAATAATCGTAGGCGGGAGTCGTCCATGCAGGAACATCACCACCTGTCAGCTTATCGGCTTTGATGATGTACCCTCCGGTGACAGCCGGATAGGTGTTGTCGGTGCTGTCCATCTTGACAATGTCCACCCGATGGGCGTCAATTTTGATCTTCTCGGTCAGGAAGTAAAGGCCCCGGTAGTCACCGTTGACAATCACTTCGCAGTAGCGGGTCCTGGGCGCATAATGGCCCAGCTCCTCATATAGCTGGTAGGAAAGCGCGTCGCGAAGGAAGGCGGGCTCGTCGTTCATCGGGTTCAAGATCCAGTCGTTCTCGGCTGGCAACCCCAAGAGAGAGACATTGCGATTGGTCACGTCGTCATCCATCCGCGTTTCGAAACCGTAGGGCTTCTTGTTGTGCCCTTGGGAGGTCGAGCCGCGCGTCTCGATGCCAATCCGGCCAACGAAATTCAAAAAGGCGCTGTCGTTTTGGTTGGATACATAGTTGATGGTGGAATCGTTGACATAGAGTATCTTCATCGTGGCCGATATCTTTGGTTCGTCGGGTATGGCGTAATGACTGCCAGTGCCAGGGATAAGCTCGGTGGTGATGATGACGATGGGCAGGTTGGAAGAGGTGAACTCTTGGCCTTGGACAGTCATCATCAGCAGGCTTGACAACAGCACGAGAAACAATCTTATCGGGTGTGAAGACATGTTCTATGAAAAGATATCTGATTCAATAAAGGTGCAAAATTACATTTTTTTTTATACTATTCGCTATCAAATATAATAGGTCTTTGGATGTTTAGAAGGCTACTTTGATGCCGAAGTGGATTTTGCCTGTTCGGAAGGAGATGGGATTGTCTTGTTGGCGGCCCAGGGCGTAGTTCAGATAGAAGAGGCCGGCGCGCACGGCCAGGTTGATGCCGATGCCAAAGCCGAAGGGATAGTCTTTCTGGTACATGCTGTGCAATTGTTGCTCGTAAGTGCCCCCGTCAAAGAAGAGGTTCAGGAAGGAGTTCTTCATGAAATGATACCGGAACTCCAAGGAGTATAGCAGATAGGTGGAGGCGGCAAGGTCGTTCGGATTGAACCCGCGCAACTGTCCCTCCCCGCCTATCAAGAAGAGCTCGTTGTAGAAATGCGGTCCATGGAGCAGGGTCCCGAACTGTAAGGTGGGGACCAGGGTGAAATACTTCCAAATAGGGATGTACCCTTTGATGCCGCTTCGGATCCGATAGTGAGTTTGTCGTAATTCAAGGCCTTCATAGAGGCTTTCATCCACCTGCGCGTTCGGAAGGATGACCCTTCTGCCAACGGAGAGGTCCACTTGCCCTTCCCAACCTTTGCGTGGGATAAAGGTAGCATCTGTTTGCTGGAGATGCAGTTGCAGGCCATACAGCCGTTTCCGATAATCTATGCAGGTGGAGTCAGAAGTGAAATCCAGCAGGGAGGGGTTGAGGACGGTGGAGCTGCGGTAGTCGAAATAGGGCGTCAGGGTGTTCCGGTTGTGAAAGGAGTAGGGGATGCCGATGTGATAATGCAGCAGCAGGAAGGAGGTGTCATGCTTGTCCAGATTGAAGCTGCCTTCGATACCGAAATGGGTCTTGAAGAGGTAGTTGAACTGTGCGGCAATGTCGAGATATTGGGAATGCCGTTCGCTGCTGTGCCAATGGATGGCTATGTGCTCGCCGATTTTGAACAGATTGGTGAGCGACAGCTCCAGTTCTCCGTTTACAGCCACTTTTCCGGATGTCTCATCTCTGGGTGTGATGCCGATATATCCGTCGAACTGGTTGACCGACTGTCGGTTCAGATAGAGGTAGAGGATGGCTTTGTCTTTGACGAAGGCCACGCCGCTGGAACGGGCTATCGTGATGAAGGGCAGTTCAGCCAGCCGTTTGTCCACTTGCCGGACCAGCGACTCGCAGTAGGGGCTGCCCCTTTTGATGTTTAGGTAGGGATAGAGATAAGAGGTGGATAGCTTGGCATCGCCTTTGACGACGATGGAGTCGAAGGTGACGTAGATGCCAGTGTCAATGCGGATGGCGGGCTCTTGGGTGACGCTGTCCGTCTGTAGGGTCACGGAGGCGAAGGGGTAGCCATGATCCTCCAGATAGGTCAGGATCTGTTCTGCAATGGCGGGGTATTCCTCCAGCGTGAAGGAAGCGGGGATGAGGGTGTGATGCCGTTGTGCCGGCAGTGTCAAAGTGCAGAGCAGGCAGCAGGCAATGATGATGATATGGCGTGCAAGGCGGCTCAATCGTTGGCTTTCTTGTGGACGACGAGTTGGGCGTTCTCGAATTTGACGACCGTGATGGGGCATCCTTTGTCGATGAGGCCATATTCGGAGGTGGCGTCGTAGAGGTTGCCGTCGATGTCGATCTTGCCGGCGGGGCGCATGAAGGTGGCAGCAACTCCCTCCTTGCCAACCAGATCCTGCAAATGCATGTCTTGGGCGATGAAGCCCTTGTCGGAGGTTAGTTCCGTGTTCAAGGCGATGGTGCCGAAGCGTGTCTGGGCGGTGATGACCTTCTTGCAAAGCCATAAGGCCGCAAAGAACCCGGCGACGATGCTGAACATCACGATGACCAGGTCTTTGGCCACCTCGTAGGCCCCGTTGAAGTCTGGGTCGAACTTGAAGTGGAAGCCCACGTTGAAGATCATGGTCAGCACGAGCGCTCCCACGATGAGGACGATGCCGGAGACGCCGGCCACCCCGAAGCCGGGGATGACGAAGAACTCCAGGAATAACAGCACCACTCCGACGAGGAACAGCAGGATCTCCCAGTGCTGGGCAAGGCCTTCCAAGTAGTGAGGCGCAAAGTAGAGTAGGGCAGCCACGACGGCAATGGCCAAGGGGAGTCCGATGCCAGGTGCCTGCAGTTCAAAGTAGATGCCGCCCACGATGCACATGATGAGGATGCCGCTGACCACAGGGTTCACCAGGAAGAGGATGAGCTGGTCTATCCAGGATAGTTTCTGCTCAGTGAGGGTGTAATCTTCCAGGCCCGCCTGTTGCAAGACCTCCTCCTTGTTGTTGGCCACTCCTTCGCAGAAGCCATGCTGGATGGCTTCGTCGGTGGTGAAAGTCAGCACTTTGCCCTTTTCGGAGATGCCCCGGATGGCGATGTCCGGGTCCACCATGGCCTGGGCGATGTCGGGGTTGCGACCATTCTTCTCCGCAGTGGTCCGCATCAGCGAACGCATGTAAGACTGGTATTTGTCGGGCATGATGTTGCCGTTTTGATCGACCACCGAGGCGGCCCCGATGGAGGATCCGGAAGCCATGTATATGCTGTCACAGGCGATGGAAATCAACGCACCGGCCGAGGCCGCATTGTTGTTGATGAGGACCATCGTCGGCATGGGCGCGTTCAGCAGCAGCGTGCGGATCTTGTCGGCTGCATCCAGCTCTCCCCCGAAGGTGTTGAGCTCCAACAGCAGATAGTCGGCCTTTTGCGACTTGGCCTCCTTGACCGCCTTCTCGGTCTTGCGGAGCGCCGGCTTGGCAATGTTGTCGTCAATGGTGTAATAATAGACCTGTCGGCTGCTTTGCGCATGGCAAATCGTGGTCAACAGACAGCATAATGCTACAAGGATGATGTTCTTGATATTCATAATTCGTTATCCTAATTCAATTTTGTAAGGGACTGATAGATGGAAGTCTTTCAGCAACGATGCTGGGTCGACGGTGATGGAGAAGTTGAAGAAGTCGCTGAAGAAGACGTTGTTCGCTTCCACAATGCGTAGGTTGAACTCCGTCTTGCCTTTGTGCTGCTTCAGCTGCTCCAAAATCTCTTGGGCCACGCTCTTGGAGATATCTTGGATGCGCAAGGCTACCCGCACCACTTTGCAGAGTTTGTCGTAGGCATCGTCCAGACTGCAGATCATCACTGGCTTGATGTCGATGAACTTGCGCTGATTGCCCTCTTTGTCAGTGTATTGCCGTACGTTGACGGTGGCGTTGACGAAGACGCGCTTGCCCTCTTCCAGGGCCCATTTGAACTTGTCGAAGTCCTCTTTGAACAGACGCCAGGTCCATGTGCCCTGCTGGTCTTCCAGGGTGTAGATGCCGAAGTTGCGTTGGGATTTGTCCATGGCAATGACTGCCTTGCTGATCATGCCGGCGAACTGTATCCCTTTGCCGGCGGCTCCCATCTGGATAAGATGGTTGTCGTCGTTCATCTTCGACAGGTTGGTGTTGGTGAAGAATTCTATGATGTATTTGAACTCCTCCAAGGGGTGGCCGGAGATGTAGAAACCGGCGACCTCATACTCCCGTTTGGCTTGCTCCAGACCGTTCCAAGGATGGCATTCCGGGAAGTCGATGGCCAGAGATTCGTTGGCTTCTTCTTCCATATCGTCGAAGAGGGAGGCTTGGTTCTTGACGGCGCTGTCGCTCTTGTTGGCGTAGGAGATGCATTTGTCGATGACGGTGCGCCCGTCTTTGTCGGTGGCGAAATATTGCGCCCGGTGTTCAGATCCGATGGTCTCGAAGGCGCCGCTCATGGCCAGCACTTCGATGCACCGTTTGTTGCAGTTGCGCAGGTTAACCCGGGTCATGAAGTCGATGAAGCTCTTGTAAGGACCATTAGCACGGCGCTCTTCCACGATGCTGTCGGCAGCGCTGGCCCCGACACCCTTCAGCGCCGACAAGCCAAAGCGGATGTTGCCGTCCTTGTTGACCGTGAAGGTCTGGTCAGACTCGTTGATGTCGGGCCCCTTGACCACAATGCCCTTCTTGTGACAGTCTTCCACAAACTGTGTGATCTTTTTGATGTCGTTGACGTTGTTGGTGAGGTTGGCGGCCATCAACTCGGCACGGTAGTGCGCCTTCAGGTAGGCGGTCTGATAGGCTACCCAGGAGTAGCAGGTGGCGTGCGACTTGTTGAAGGCATAGGAGGCGAACTTCTCCCAGTCGGCCCAGATCTTCTCCAAGATCTTAGGGTCGTGGCCATTGGCGATACCGCCATTGATGAACTTCGGCTTCAGGGCATCCAGCTTGTCTTTCTGCTTCTTGCCCATGGCTTTTCGCAGGGTGTCAGACTCACCGCGGGTGAAGTCGGCCAGCAGTCTCGACAAGAGCATGACCTGCTCCTGATAGACGGTGATGCCGTAGGTGTCCTTCAGGTATTTTTCCATGACGGGGATGTCATACTCAATCTTCTCGCGCCCGTGCTTGCGGTCGATGAACTGCGGGATGTAGTCCATGGGCCCGGGTCGATAAAGGGCGTTCATGGCGATGAGGTCCTCAAAGGTGGAGGGCTGCAGTTCACGCAGGTATTTCTGCATGCCCGGGGATTCAAACTGGAAGGTGCCGATGGTGTCGCCCTCGCAAAAGAGCTGATAGGTCTCTTGGTCATCCAACGGAATCTTGTCGATGTCCAGGTCTATGCCGTGCGACTTCTTGATGTTGGAGAGTGCCTCGCGGATGATGGATAGGGTGGAGAGCCCTAGGAAGTCCATCTTGATGAGGCCCACGTCTTCCACCACCGCCCCTTCGTACTCGGTCACGATGATGTCCTCTTTGGTTTTCTTGTCCTCCACGGTGGAGAGGGGTGCGAACTTGGTCAGGTCGTCGGCGCCGATGATGACACCGCAGGCATGGATGCCCACCTGGCGTACCGTCCCCTCCAGCTGTGCGGCATAGTCGATGATCTCCTTGATTTTAGGGTCTTTGTCGTAGGCGTCCTTGAATTCCGGCACAAAGCGAAGACAATTGGAAATGTTGACCTTGGCGGGTTTGTGGGTCTTGGGGTCGTCGGGCAGACGGTCGGGAATCATCTTGGTGAGCTTGTCGGAGTCGGCAATCGGCAGGTTGTGCACACGGGCCACGTCTTTGATGCTCGACTTGGCAGCCATGGTGCCATAGGTGATGATATGGGCCACCTTCTCTTTGCCATACTTCTGGGTGATCCACTCCAGGATCTTATAGCGTCCTTCATCGTCAAAGTCCACGTCGATATCGGGGAGGGAGATACGGTCTGGGTTGAGGAAACGCTCAAACAGGAGGTCGTACTTCAAGGGGTCGATGTCGGTGATGCGCAGACAGTAGGCTGCCACCGAGCCGGCGGCGGAGCCTCGCCCGGGACCTACCGAGATGCCCATCTTGCGGGCAGCGGCTATGAAGTCCTGCACGATGAGGAAGTATCCCGGGAATCCCATGTTCCGCATGACGCCCAACTCAAAGTCGATACGCTCCTGCACATCTTTCGGGACGGGGTCCCCGTACCGCTCCACGGCTCCATCATAGGTGAGCTTGCGAAGATAGTCGGCCTCCAGCTTGATCCGGTATACCTGGTCAACTCCCCCCAGCTTCTGGATACGTCCCTCGCCGCCTTCCCCCGACTCAAACTCTGCCTTGAGGTCCTCTTCGGTGAAACGCTCCCGGTAACTCTCCACGGTCCCGAACTCCTGCGGGATGTCAAACTTGGGCATGATGGGAGCGTGCTGCAAGGCGAAAGTGCTCACCTTGTCCACGATCTCCTGCGTGTTGTCCAATGCCTCTGGTATGTCGGAGAAGATGGCAGCCATCTCCTCCGGTGTCTTCAGCCACTCCTGTTTTGTGTAGTGCAAGCGGTCGGCATCATCGATGCGGGCGGCAGTGTTGATGCAGATCAGCCGGTCGTGCGCCTCCGCATCCTCCGCGTTGACGAAGTGGACGTCGTTGGTCGCAATCAGCTTGATGCCTGTGTCGGCAGCCAGCCGGAGCAACTGCTCGTTCACGATCTGCTGCTGCTCGTAGGTGGTACGGTCCCCACCCGGCACATCCGTCTTGTGACGCTGAATCTCCAGATAGTAGTCCTCCCCAAATAGGTTCTTGAACCATAAGGCCGCCTCCTTGGCCTTGTCGTAATGCCCCGACAGCAGAAGCTGCGGTATCTCACCCGCCAGACAAGCAGAGGAGACGATGAGCCCCTCGCGATACTGCTCCAACAACTCGTGGTCAATGCGGGGCTTGTAATACTTGCCGTCAATCCAGGCGGTAGAGATCAGCTTGCAGAGGTTGTGATAACCGGTCTCATTCTTGGCCAACAGGATCAGATGCTCGCCATAGCCGTTCTCCTTGTGCTCGTGCACCAGCCGGCTGCCCGTGGGGTTGGAGGGAGTCTTCTTGGCCACATACGCCTCACAACCGAAAATGGGCTTGATGATCTTCTTCTTCTCAGCCTCCAACTGCTGCTGACATTCAGCTTTTGCAGCCTCATCTTCCAATGTGCCTAGCTGCTCCTCCAATTCCTTGATCTTGTCCTTGACCTTGCCGTTAGTCTTCTTGACATAGTCATAAAACTCCTTGATGCCATACATGACGCCATGGTCCGTGACGGCAATAGCCTGCATGCCCGTGGCCCGGCATTTTTCCACCAGCCCCGGAATCGATGACATGCCATCCAAAATGGAGTACTGCGTATGCACATGGAGGTGTGTGAAACTGCTCATAATAAGATAGTTATATTTGTTTAGAGGATGTTTTTTACCCGCTACAAAGTTATATTTTTCAGCTGAAAAATGGCGGTATGGAGACAGGATTTTTTATCAACAATTCTAGTATCCATTAACCTGTTGAAGATAAGAGGTTTATTATGGTTTCGGCGGAGGATGGTACTGCAGGATGGCGAGAATGACGGCGCCACCTGTCCTCATCACACTGCGGGAGTTACTTGCTACAAGGCTCAGCACGATTTTTCACAAAAAGACCCTCTCCATTCAAATAAAAATGTTATTTTTGCGGTCGAATTGGTGGTAAGTTTACCACTGATTTTAGTGGTAAATTATTCTTATGAAAAACAAAAGATTGCAAACAGCATTAGAGAATTGGCGAGCAATTCAGCCATTGTCAGAAAATGACCAAAGAAGGTTGAGCCGTCGGTTCACAGTTGATTTTAACTATAATTCCAACCATATAGAAGGCAATACTTTGACATACGGCCAGACAGAATTGTTACTCATGTTCGGCAAAGTGTCAGGTGCAGCTGACTTTCACGACTATGAGGAGATGAAGGCTAGTAATGTTGGACTGAAGATGATGATTGATGAAGCAATGAATAATAAACATCCTTTAACACAGTCCTTTATAAGAACTCTTCATAAGACTTTACTTCGTGAAGATTATACGGTTTACCGCAATTTGCCTGGCGGGATGCAAACCAGTTATACCATTCATGCGGGGCAATACAAGACTCGTCCTAACAGTGTGATCACTCGCTATGGTGATCTTTTCGAATACGCTTCGCCCGAAGAGACGCCTTCGCTGATGACCGACCTTGTGGATTGGTACAATCAAGCTGAGTCTGAGGGAAAACTCTCGCCAGTGGAGTTGGCCATCCTGTTCCATTACCGCTATATCCGCATTCACCCCTTTGAGGATGGTAATGGACGTATAGCACGATTGTTGTTTAACTATATTCTTTCCCGTCACGACTATCCTATGGTTGTTGTACGAAGCAGATTGAAGAAAGAGTATTTGGAAGCCTTACATCAAGCAGATCTGATTGTAGGTTCAGTTCCGTATAAAGGGGCACACGCATCCCTAAAAGACATACGGCCTTTTCATAAACACATGGAGAATTTGACTTGCCAAGAGCTAGAAAATGATGTGTTGTTTGTCACGGAGAAGGATGAAAATATCTGGTGGTATGATGGGGATCGTGTAGTGTTCAGGACATCAAGTTATGCTAAAATTCTCCGCGAACTGCAACTTGAACCTAAAGCAACATTTGCCAATCTGCAGGAAGAAGTGGGTATTAATCGCTCTGCTATTCAAAAAATGCTGCAAAAAATGCAAGAAAGAAACTTTATCGAGAAAGATGCAGATGGCTCTTGGCGGGTGTTCATTACCCCGTCGGTTTGAACCGTATAATACGAAATTTTTTACTGATTATCAAAATTATAAGAACAATGAACATGAGAAAAATCAACCCTATCCTGTTGCCGTGCTTCGCTCTCCTGTGCGCGGTACTGTTGCTGACCTCTTGCAACGACAAAAAAGCTAAATCCAAATTTGTGGAGAATCCTGACATGGAGTACCGCACGTTAGGCAGCACGGGCCTTCGTGTGGGTGTCGTCGGCCTTGGCTGTGGTGGCTTCGATGACCTTGACTCCGCCACCTCCCGAGAGCTGGTGTATGCCGCGTTGGACCGTGGCATGAATTACATGGACATCTACGATGCGAACCCCAAGGTGCGTAGCAACATCGGCTATGGTCTCGGCGACCGTCGTGAGGAGATGATCATCCAAGGCCATGTGGGCTGCTGGTGGAACGGCGATAGCTACGAGCGCACCCGTGACGTGGAGAAGTGCAAAAAGGGATTCGAGGATCTGCTTACTCGCCTGCATACCGACTATATCGATATCGGCATGATCCACATTGTGGATAAGATGGAAGACTGGCAGGCCATCCAAGGCAGTGATTATCTGAAATATGTGCAAGATCTGAAGAAACAGGGGAAGATCAAGCATATTGGTGTGAGCAGTCATAATGCCAAGGTGGCATTGGAGATTGCCAAGAGTGGCTTGGTGGAGGTCATCATGTTCAGCCTCAACCCGGCCTTTGACCGCACCCAGCCTGAGGCCAGTCCATGGGATCCGGAGACCTTTAACAACATGTTGCCGGGTATAGACCCCGTGCGTGTGGAGTTGTATGACTACTGCTACCAGCATCAGATTGCCATCACGGTTATGAAGGTGTATGGTGGTGGAGACCGCCTGTTAGATGCGGAGAAGTCGCCGCTCAAGAAGGCCCTCACGAGAGACCAGTGCATGGCTTATGCTTTGTCGAAGCCATGTGTGGCAGTTGGACTCTGCAGTGCCAAGAACGCGAACGAGTTGGATGACTATCTGCACTATCTGAAAGCTACGGATGCGGAGAAAGACTACAATGCCGTCTTGAATGCCCCGACTGCGCAGGTGTGTGAGAAAGCGGGGAAGGGCGAGTGCACCTACTGCAAGCACTGTGCCCCGTGTCCCGTGGGCATTGACATCGCCAAGGTCAACAAGCTGTTGGTGGATGCGCAGCAGGCGGGCAAGGTCACGGACGAGCTGGCCGCCGAGTACAAGCAGTTAGAGCACCACGCGGGCGAGTGCGTCGGGTGTGGCGCCTGCGAGGAGCGCTGCCCCTTCGACGTGCCGGTCCGCGAGAAGATGAAAGAGGCGGAGAAGGTGTTTGGGTACTAAATCAGCTCAGACAAGACGCTGGTAAAAGTTGACCAGGCGTACTTCTTCTTCTCTTCTATTATGTTGTGTTCAAATTCCTCCTGTTTCTGTTCACGGAAGAAACGTGACAGGGCGTCGGCAATGTGTATGGCATCGGGCTCGACCACATAGCCAATCTTCCCATCGGGGACAATCTCTGGCAAACCGCCCACATTGGTCACCAGCATAGGCTTTTCAAAGTGGAAGGCAATTTGAGTGACGCCGCTCTGTGTGGCGGTTTTGTAGGGCTGTGCCACAATGTCGGCGGCGCTGAAGTACCGGTTGACTTCATGGTCTGGAATGTAGTCGTTATAGAGCAGAACGTTATCTTCTAACCGCAGATTTTTGATTTGCTGTAGATAGGGCGCTGGATCACCATAGAACTCGCCGGCTACCAGCAACTTGACATTGGACTGGCGGATTTGGTCATCCGCAAAAGCATCGATTAGAAGATCTAACCCTTTGTAGTCTCGTATAAAACCGAAAAAAAGCACATAACGAAAGTCGGGATCCAGATTCAGCAGAGAAAGGGCTTGCTCGCGGGTCAGCCGATCTCCGTAATGGTCATAGATGGGATGTGGAGAGAAACGTTTGGGACAATGGCGCTTGTCAAACTTCTCGATATCTTTGACCACCGATTCGGAGAGGGCCATGAAACCGTCCATGGATTTTACAAAATAGGGTGGAAGGAACTTGTCGAGGATGTTGGGCTCGTGTGGGATCATGTTGTGCACTAAAGCCAACACTTTGGTATGACCGTTGCGACGTATCTTCCGAGCTATTGTACCCATACAAGGTGCCATAAAAGACATCCAATAGGCAAAAATCACCACGTCGGCTTTCTTTTGGGCTATTTCCTTTCCTACCCTCAGCCAGTTAAATGGATTGCAAGAATTTACTCTACGATATATTGCCAAATTTTCCGGAGCGGGATCGGGACTGTATTGGGTCTTGCCGGGAAACAGAAAATTCGGATATTGCAGCGTAAAGGTGTAAATCTCCACCTCATGTCCTTGATTCAGAAATTCGTAGGCCAGCCGTTCGTTGAAAGCGGCCAGTCCGCCACGATAGGGGTATGCTGTTCCGAGAATGATGATTTTCATAGGGTGATAGTTTGAAAGTGCAAAGATAGTGAAAATATAGTTTGCTTCCGTAGGTGTAATTACTCATTGTACAATCGGTTCATGCGATTAGCGATCATTTGTATGTATGCCATTTTCATTTCTTGAGTAAGAAAAGATTGGTCAATAAAATCGAACCAGTTATTCATGACTGCATTAAACTTCCGCAAAATATTTTGGAATACTTTTTCTTCCAAACCAATGGTAAATGCTGCTTTTTGGAAGTCCTGAAGTGAGATTTTCTTCTTTTTGGCATTCAAAGTCAAAGCCAATTCCTCTGTGTCGGAAGGCATTACCAACAAGGTGCTTAGCATATCGTAAGCGGGAGCAAGTTGAGGTTTACCTTGAATGGGAGCATAAAGTGAGAAGTTTTTAAGATGCATGTCGCTATTGCCTGTAATCCAAGAAAATAACACGATTTCCCAAAATCGAGCCAGATCCAGTTTGGGCGCTGCGGAATATCGCATGATGAGCTTTGCAATTTGTTCGTAAGAACCACGATATTTATTCTCTGTCAGCTTTTCGGATAGTTGGCACATGTCCTCCATCGGAATCTTTTCCCCCTTTGCTGCTCGATCGATTCTGCGTGTCAAATAACACAATTGTCCATCGGCAAAACGTACAAGTGTGTGCGGAACAACCTGTATTTTAGCAATTTCTGCCAAATGCATCGTTAAATCTTCCAATTCTGGCAAATTGGGATAGAGCTCGGTTTGAGGTTTTAGAATGAATCGTCCCCACAATCCTACAATAGTGAAACGGGACTCGTGCTGCAATTTCTCAATATCCATGGATAACTTCGCTTGTACCCCAGTGATGGCCGTTTGGCTGCGAATCACATCCTTCGCCAAGTCTTTGATTTCAGAATGATGATATGGAAATTTTGGAACGGTGGTCGTGCCGAAGAAGCGTTTCGCACATTGAGGATGAAAATCCACCATTCCCTCTTCTAATTCTTTATAGCAATACAAACATTTCGCCATACGCTAATCATTTTGTTGGTCCGTAATATCCACAATGCTTACAGCGCCGATACAGTCCTTGCAGCAAGCCAGCAACAGAGACATTCTGTCTCTCGGATTGATTTTCCAGTTGGCTTGGGCAATATCTAACAACCAGCCTTCCGGAATTAGACCGTCGAAAAAAGGGAACATGTTGTCGCTCATAAAGGGTTCGGTTTGCAATGGCATTGTCAAACTAATTGGCATGCCTTTTTCGGAAACATAGGCATCTGCGTAGCGGAACGTATATCCGTTTTCATCTTCTGTGAGGATTCCCGCAAGCTTACCCAAATAATAAACTTCTGCCTGTTTCATACTTCACTCCTTTCTTTTTTCACAGGGCCCAGTTCCGCTCCAAACAGTTCCAGCACTTGGTTGACTTTGTCCAGCCGCAAGGTTGGTTTCCCTTGTTCCAAATCACGGACAAAACGGAGTCCAACCCCGGATTTCTCCGACAGATCCACTTGTGTCAGGTGATACAACTTTCGTTGTTCCTTCACAAACTTTGACAATTTCGTTTCATTCATAATTATACTTTTTCGGGTATAAAACAGAAGTTTTAGAAAATATTATACCCGAAATAGTATAATATTTGTCATACATTTGATTTTATACCTTTTCGGGTGCAAAAATAAGAAAATTATTTTATCTTCCGTTATTTTTCGTACTTTTGCCATTTTAAAATTTGAATGCTAATAATGATTGGCCACCACCGCGAGGACGCTATTCATTTCTTGAAAATCATTCAGATGATTAAATGATTCTGTAATCACACAAATATAGAATATGAAAAAGAAAGACATTTTGATTCACATAGGCATGATAGTTGCCATGTTCTTATTGGCCTCAGTCTATCTGATGCCTGTGTATGAGGGCAAGACACTTGTGCAAGGAGACCAACAGAAAGCTCAGGCTGCAAATTATAAATTGCGCATGGAAGCAGAGAGAACAGGGCATGTCCCGAAGTGGGAAGAAGCCATGTTCAGCGGTATGCCATCTTACCAGATATGGGGCGATGGACAGAAGTCTCTGTTTCAGCATTTAAATAAAGTTGTTTTGATGCTAGGCACTGGTTTGTCCAGTACTATAGCCGTTATTTTTCTTTACCTAATAGGTTTCTATATTGCCATGATACTGCTTGGTTTTTCTCCTTGGTTGGCGATATTAGGAGCTGTCGGCTTCGGTTTGGGAAGTTACAACATTATCATTATTGAGGCTGGCCATGTCACTAAAGCATGGTGTATTGCTATGATGGCACCCATCCTTGCCGGTATGACCATGTCGCTGAAAGCTGCTATCGACAAGGATATGGACAAAAAGAAGCGCAACCGGCTTATACTATGGGGAAGCATTCTTTTTGCAGTCTCCCTCATTTTGCAGATTTCGTTTAACCATATCCAAATTACCTTCTATACTGCCATTGGTTGTTTGATGATTGGACTGGTGTATCTGGTTTATGCCTTTATAAACAGAAAATTCCCATCGTTCGCACTTACAGCTAGCATACTATTGGTTTGCGTCGCATTGGCTCTTGGCTGCAACGTGCGTCATTTGTTGGTTAATCAGGAGTATGCCAAATATACGATGCGTGGTGGCAATGAGCTTACAGTAACTCCAGACGATCTTTATCATGATCAGAGCAACACTGCTTCGCAAAATACCGCCACAGGCCTTGATATTGACTACGCCTACTCCTGGAGCTATGGAATTGGTGAAACTTACACCCTGCTGGTCCCCGGTGCTATGGGCGGTGGCAGCGGTGAACGTGTGGGCAAAGAGAGCAACTTCTACAAGACTTTCCGTGGAGAACAGGCTCCACTATATTGGGGAGACCAGCCTTTTACCAGCGGTCCTGTGTATTTTGGTGCAGTGATGATGCTTCTTTTCCTGATAGGTATGATTGTCACTCGCGGACCCGAACGCTGGTGGGTATTGGCTGCAACGATAATCGGCATTGTCTTGGCATGGGGTAAAAATTTCTTGCCATTCAACGAATGGGCTTTTTACCATATCCCGTTCTACAATAAATTCCGTACACCGAGCATGGCGTTGGTGCTGCCTAGTGTATGTGTTGCCATCATGTCTATGCTCTGCTTAAAGACATTACTTGATAAGGAGCGCGACCGTCGTCGCGTCAACCTCGGCATCTATATCGGAACTGGAGTCTTGAGCGCTCTTATTCTCGTGGTGCTTCTTCTCAGTGGCTCATTCAGCTACAGCGGTTTGAGCGATACCCAGATGGCTGCCCAATATGGAAATCAGTGGGATATGATCAAGAGTGTCTTGGTGAGCGACCGTATGGCCTTGCTGCGTAGCGATTCGTGGCGAAGTCTTGCCTTTATACTCCTCTCAGCTCTCGTGATTTGGCTGTATAATAATGAAAAGTTGAAGAAGAGTGGCGTTGTTATAGCTATTGTCGGTGTGCTGATTCTTGTAGACTTATGGCCTGTCGATCGTCGTTACCTCAACGAAGACAATTTTGTGAGGACTCGTAAAACCGAACTTCGCCGCGACCAGTGGGATTATGACATTGACGAGCAAGCCGCCCGATTCGGAGACCACGATTATCGTGTGTTCAACTTGGCTGTAAACACTTTCAATGACAGTAAGCCTGCGGCTTTCCACAACCAGATAGGTGGTTACAGTGCTGCCAAACTGAGCCGTTACCAGAATCTCATAGATTTCTATCTCAGTCGCCATATTAAACCCGAGGTGCTGGCTATGCTCAACACTCGATATGTGGTGATGCAAAACGGTCAGGTGCAACGTGTGCCTGATGCTTTGGGCAACTGCTGGTTTGTGCGTGACGTGAAGACTGTAGGTAATGCCAATGAGGAGATTTTGGCTCTTAATGACATTGATCCTTCTGTTACCGCTGTTGTCGACACAAGCAAATATAGTGTTTGTGGTTCTGCTTTCGGAACAGACACCACAGCTACAATTGCACTGGAACCTCAGAAGGAAGAGAGTGCAGACTATCGCAAATATGTTTCGCATAGCAGCAGTGACCAATTAGCAGTCTTTAGCGAGATACATTATGCCCCTGACTGGTTTGCCTACATCGACGGCAAGCCTGCCGATTACTTCCGTGCCAACTATGTGCTCCGTGCTATGTTTGTGCCCGCTGGAGACCACGTCATCGAATTCAAAAATGAAGCCCCGCTCTTCCACCGACTGGACAACATCGGCTTGATCGTCTCTATTATCACAATACTCCTAATGGCAGGTGCCATCGTTCTCTGTTACGTTCCTTTTAGAAAAACCGAGACGGTGCAATCATGACCTCTTTCGGACAATATATCATTGCAATGCTGAAGCTCACGGCGGCATTCTTCGTGACGCTTTTCTCACGTGGCAAGCAGCGTCATCGCAAGCTGATGCTTGTTTCGGAGATGGGCAACGATGCTCGTGACAATGGCTACCATTTCTTTTTATACGTCCTACGGCATCATCCGGAAATAGAAGTCTATTATATCATTTCCGACGACTCTCCCGATCGTCCACGATTGACGGAATATGAAAACCATCTTGTGCGTTATCTGTCGTTCAGGCATTGCAAACTTTTCTGCCAAGCCCATTGGCTGGTGGGCACCCACCTTCGGTCGGGGCATACTCCGCTGCCTTTTGAGTTGGCCAAGTGGCTTAACCGCATACTTCATATTTTCAAGCATAAGAAGGTGGTCTTCCTTCAGCATGGTATCACAAAGAACCTTCAAAGTCGTTTTGCATTTGGGAATACCTTTTTCGATTTAATCATCTGTGGTGCTGCACCCGAGGCTGATTACTTTGTGGAGCAGTTCCACTACCCACCTGCTATCGCACGTTATACGGGCTTTTGCCGATACGACAAACTGTTGGATTTCCAAGTAAAGCGCCAGCTGCTTTTGATGCCCACTTGGCGCGGTTATATCCATCTAGATCAGATTGCTGACAGTCAGTATTTTAAAACTTACCAGGCTCTTTTGACTGAGCCCCGATTGGCTTCACTTCTCGAACGTTATAACATAGACTTGATTTTCTACCCCCACCACCGTTTTCAACCCGTGGTCAGTAAATTTAAGCAGGGGGTTACTTCGTCGCGTATTATCATCGCCGATGTGGCTCATTATGATGTGCAGCAACTGCTTAAGGAGTCGGCCTTGTTGATTACGGACTACTCCAGCGTGTTCTTTGATTTTACCTATATGAAAAAGCCGGTATTGTTCTACCAGTTTGACAAGGATCTTTTCTTTAGCAAACATATCGGGTCAGGTTATGTCGATGAGAGCGCTTTTGGCCCTGTGGCCCAGGATGTAGATAGTTTGTTGTCATCATTGGAGACTTATTTGTATAATGGTATGCTTCTTGAACCCTCCTATGAGACTACGGTGGACCGATTCTTCCCCATTCGCGATACACACAATTGTGAACGTGTGTTCGACGCTGTGATGAACTGCTAAATCTTAGGTAGAGAGATAGCCTCTTGTTATAAATTTTTCTTTCCAAAATAAGAAACAATGGTCTGGTACGAATAATCTTTTTATTTGTGCGAAGTGTTGTTAGAAAAGAGCATATATCTCTTCCATTGCTTTGTCAATGTCAAACATTGCTGATCGTTCGAGAGATTTTTCATGATAATATTGTAACTGATTCCGATTGTCTAACAATTGTTTCACCGCATTGTATATAGAGTCGTCATCATGATCAGTTAGTATTCCGAAATTGCCATTGTCAAGTATTTCTATAGAGCCCGTGACTCGCGTGGAACAAATAGGAACTCCTAAACAGAGAGCTTCACAAACAACTAAAGGGAAACCTTCAGTCAGCGAAGTTATCAAAAGCAGGTCGAATTGCTTTATATAGGGATATGCTGGCTTTTTAAAGCCCTTAAAAAACACGTAATCCTCTAATCCAAGTTGTTTCTGCAATTTTATTAAATCGTTTTTTAAAACACCTTCTCCAATCAACCAGAATTCAATATCATAGTGATCGTCTTTAAGTCGTTTTGCAACCCTCATCAACCTATCCAATTTTTTCACTTCTACAAATCGGGCAACATTTCCAATTACAAATTTCTTCTTTTCAACATGCGTGTTGTTGGCTGACTGTATAATGCTATCTTTGGGAATTGGATTATAAATAACTGTTTTTGGTACATTAATATCGAATAGTTTGTCAAATTGGCTACAACTGTCTTTTGAAACAAAAACGAGTTTGTCCATTTTGTCATAACAAGCTTTCTCCATTTTATCACCATAAATAGAAAGGTGCTTGGTGCGATGATAAGTGAAAAGATCGGTATGAACCCAACTGATATTCACTTCTGCTTGTTCTGCTAAGTATGAATGAACCACAAGTGGATAGCCTTCCATAAAAGAAATTATAGCATGGTATCTATCCTTTATTTTATGCTGAATAATAAGTTTATTCACAAAGTGAATGTTGAAATATTTCAATAGTTTGAATCCTAACTGGGCAGTGAACCGGTTGAAAAGTGTCCTGATAATAACATTTTTCGGAATGTCTGAAAGGTAAACACCTTTACGCTTTATCAATGCCAATTCTACATCATATTGATTATAATCAAAATGTTGAAGGATGTCCACCAACACTTTTTCTGCACCACCACCTGCAAGATTGAACATAATAAAAAGAATCTTCTTTTTCATGTCATTTTTTTTTTTATGAAAACGACAATTTTATCATTTTCTCGTTATACTTTTAGACCACACTTTGCAGATAGATATTGTCCATCTCTCTGACAATTTCCTTCAGGATAGCTCCGAGCCTTCCTCCGTTTCTTAAAACTTGGGACATCTCAGCGACACTTTTTCTGATGAGCAGGAGTTCTTCTTCGTTTTGGGCAGTGATTATTTGATCAAGTTCAGTCAATGATGAGATGGTAATGCCCAAATGGTTTTCTTCCACATATTGAGCTAAAGCGGAATCTTTGCTTACGACAACCGGAATACCTGCTGCTATATATAAAGAGACTTTGTGCGGGGAAATATATCTTAAATAATTGCCGAGTGGACCATGGATAGTTTCAATGCTGTCGCCATCCCAAGCTAATCCCCAATCTTCTGTAAGCATGGTGATATTTTCAGGACTAAATCGGCCGACATATTTCATCCAGTTAGGATAATCTGATGTGTCAGAAGGCTTGTTCCCGTATAAGTTCAGTCGGACATTTCCGAAATGTATAGCAGTTAACTTTTTCAGAAATAAACTTTTATCTAAATTTCCAGCAAACGCTATACTGTGATTGCTACTTTGACGATAGTCCTTGTTGGGGACTTCATTTGTCAGATAGTCAAACAGCCATAGCAACTTACACGGCCGAACAATGCCATTTCTCTTGAACAATTCCATCATCTGAGTGGTGTGGACGATAAGTTCGGTGGCAGTATTCAGTATTTTTGTTTCAGATTTGGCAAATAATTCATCGTTGCGAAAGCTCACGGTGTCATGTACCAAAACAGCCAAATGACACTTTTTTCTCTTCAGACAACGAAAAAAGAAAAGAGTATGAATTTCAGTAAACGGAGCAATAGGATATTGTATTAGTACTAAAGTTCTTTTTTTTATTTTCGCTATAGATAATAGGAGTATGAATAATTTCCTGATTCTATAGAAAAATTGGTAAATAGGGGAAGGATGTGTTTCTGCTTGTTCTTTTACCGTGTGGGTGTTTATTAAAAATGGAGTAAACCCATTGTTCATAGCAATACGATTGACATCCTCTCTGGCTTTCGAGCCTGCATGATAATAATGGTTGTAAGAGAAATCAACAACGATTTTTTTCATTTTTCCCTAGATAATACGAGTAAGTTATTACGGGTGCAAAAATACATTTTTTTCACCGCACCACCGTCACACTTGAATTTATTCGTGTTCGCTTTTTCCCAGAGGTGGCGCATTGGTATTCCATCGCGCAGAAGTAAACGCCATCGCTGACTTCGGCAGCATCCCATAGGAGTGAATCTCTTCCCTCTTGCCTGTAAACCCGCTTGCCCCAGCGGTTGTAGATTTCCATTTCCATGCTGAGGAAATCCCCTTCCAGTTGCGGCTCCAAAGCATCATTGATGCCGTCACCATTGGGAGTGATGACGTTGGGAACGGTGACTTGGCAGGGACGTCCGTCAAAATAACAGGCGTTGTCGGTGGTGTCGCACTCGGCCTGCAAACCACCATATTGTGCAGGACCGAGGCCGTTGTCGTTCGTCACCAAATGCAACGGGTAGGGGTCTTCATGATTGGCTATGTCTGACAATGGAAATTCGAGTTCCACTTCTTGACATTCTCCGGGTTGAAGGTCCAGGTCGATTTGAAGAGACTGAATCATTTCACCCCATTGTGTGTAAAGGGTGATGGGAATAGGAGCCATGAATGTTTGAATGCCGGTGTTGCAGATGATGGCCTGTACCTTCAGGAGATTGTCTTCTATCTGTATTTGAGGCTCTTGGAGGATGGACACATTGGCCAGCGGCAGGAAGGGTCTGCCGTACTGGTCGAGGGTGGTGGCCTGCTGAAGGAAGTTGTTGAATGGCCGGCGTACGATGCCTTGCGGATCGGTGAATGCCGTGGCATTGTCAAACAGGGGCACAGGGATGGTGAGGTCCTTGTTGACGTTCGTCACATTGTACATGTATTGGTTCCAAACGGGTCTTGCAGGTGCCCAGGGGTGTATGCCTCCGATGACCCATAACTGGCCACCCACCCAGCCGAGTCCTGAGTTGACCTTGCCACACGTCACAATCTCCGCCGCGCCATCGCCGTTCACATCCGCCACCACGGGGTATTCCTTCCACGTGCCAGCAGACATGCTCTTGGTGTATAGGTTGTAGAAGGGGATGGTGTCGTTGCCCGTCAGGTGACTTGTCCCACTGCCATTGATGATGCGCAAGTTTGACTCGTCACGATAAACAATCTCCATGATGTTGTCTTGGTTAAAGTCGAATAGTGTCATAGAGGTTTGCCCTGATCCATCAGTGTGCGTGGCCTGCCATTTGGTCTGTAGCCCCGTT
>JAGCGA010000023.1 GCA_017649855.1 Bacteroidales bacterium | reverse complement strand
TGGCGCGGTTCATGATCCAACCGCCGCGGTTCCAGCAAATAGCTGCGATCGTCGGGGCAAGCAACAACGCGATACCGCAGAACCAGCTGTGCGTGGGCAGGCAGTTGTAGGTGTAGGCGAAGTTCCAGATGTCATAGACCACGATGAAGACCCAGGTCATGTCGGCCCAGATCATGTCTTTCTTGTCCTTGGAGGGGAACACATTCCACCAAGCGGTCATACAGAGGATGTTGAGCAAACCGGCGACGCCGTTCATGACGTTGTGCCAGCCGCCATAGAGCCACACGCCCTCACTGGAGAGCCACCACTTGTTCCAGCCCATGATAGCTGACTCGAAATCGGAGGCCACAGCAATGAGGATGTTGATAGCCACGATGATGAACGGGAACGGCTTGAACCAGTGTTTGGCGCCGATGCCCCATTTGTACTTGATCATCATGAAGCCGATGCAGCCGGTAAGGGCGGCGTAGAGCTTGGCGTAGTGGAACCAGCCGTTCATATAGACGTGCGTCTGGTTGTTCACTGCCCAGTCGGCACCGGCACGCGCACCGATGGCGATGGCCACGAAATAGACCGTCAGGATGACCGGGATGACGAAAAAGGTGATGATGCCGCCGGCTTTGGTGCGACGGGCGAACTCGTTGAACAGGATAAGACCCACGAGGACGACGAGCAGCATTCCCCATTGAGCCAGGGCGTTAGCCCCATAGACTTGGAAAAACATAAGATATTGATATTAAGTTAATAATAAGTATGTTAGTAGCAGTGTAAATCTTCATCTTTCTCATTCCATGCGAAGATGCTCTTCCTAATTTCAACGACTTTCATTTCGTTCATTTGTGTTACGTCCTATTCGGGTGCAAATGTAAAATTTTTTTCGCCTCCTTGTCACCTTTTGCCTACCTCATCCGTTTAATAGATGAATCGATTCGGTAAATAACGAAAATGTATAACCTTAATAAATAATAGTCATGGAAGATATTATAGAACTCATTGCGATGACACTTGTAATAGGCGGACTCTGCATAGCATTACCGCTGGTAATCTTGTGGATGACCAACAAACGGAAAAATCACGAAATTGACAAGAAGACGGAAATTCTGATGGCCCTGTTGGAGAAAAACCCAGATCTCGACCCGGCCGAAGTGTTAGACAAACTGGACATGTCGTCGGAAGACGGCAAGAAATCCCTGAAGGAAAAACTGTTAGAAAAACTTTTGGGCGGCTGTATCTGCACATTGATCGGTATAGTCCTCTTCTTCACCCATTTGTTTGATTTTGTGTTTTTAGGGGACAAGACCACTGGAGTAGTCGTGGGCGGCGTCTTGACAGCCATAGGCATAGCCCTTATCATCCATTACCTTGTCAGCAAGAAGATGCTACAGAGTGAAATAGCGACCGAAGAGAAACGGATAACCCAGCAACAAATCTCCGAATGACACGAGAACAATTCATAGTCTTAGTTTCGGAGGAGCAGGAGTCTTTGCGGAGATTCCTGCTTGCCCTGTGCGAGGGCGACCGGATGGAGGCGGAGGACATCGCGCAGGAGGCGATGGTGAAGGCGTACATCGCGATGGAGCGATTCATGGAGCGGGCCAAGTTCGCCACGTGGCTGTTCAAGATCGCCTACAACACCTTCCTCGACCACCAGCGGTCGGGATGGAACCGTCGGACGGACTTGGACGCGGCGGAGCAGATACCGGGCGGCCCGCGCGCCGACGACTCCTTCCAATACCAGGAGCTGTACGAGGCCATCGGCACGCTGCCGTTGAAGGAGAAGAGCGCCATCTTGCTGTTCTACGTCAGCGGCTACTCCGTGAAAGAGATTGCGAAGATTACAGGAGGCTCCCAATTGGCTGTGAAACAACAGCTTTCGAGAGGGAGAGTTAAACTTAGACAAATTTTGGAACAATGAAAGAAAAGACAACCATAGAAGACCTTTTCGCCCAGTACCAGCCGGACATGGGCAACCGAAACGAATATATGGCGCAGCTTTCCAAGAAGTTGGAGGCGGCGGAATACGCGAAGCGATATCGCGAGGCGCAGACGAGACGTTACCGCCGGATGATGGTGGCCGTGTTCATCTCGGGCATCGTCACGGGCGCCATCGGCATCGTGCTGATCTTGCTGAAACCACTTTGGCTATTACCCTCTGGAATTGCCATCGAGCCCCCCGCATCGTTTCCCATGCTTCCGAAAGTGCTGCTGATACTGGCTATATGCTTTGTGAGTTGGTGCGTCACGGGGTTGGTGCGGAAGATCAGTGAGGGTAGCGAGGTGACATGGCGACGGACATAGCCACCACGCACAAAGACGGTGCCATTCGCAAAGAACTGTCCAACAGTAGAAACGCACTGACATCCACCAAGAGAATCCAACGCTATAAAAAACTTTTGCCCGACATTTAGTGCCAGGCAAAAGTTTTTTTGTGGAAATTTTTTTTGCAGTTAGCGTTTGGAGAGGCTTTTGTCGAACATAAAGAAGGCAGCCTTGTCATCGCCGACGCACTTCATCGCATCGATGAGTTCCTGGGCATTCTCCTCCTCCTCAACCTGCTCGGTCACATACCATTGCAGGAAGATGGTGGTGGCATAGTCCTTCTCCTTGGTGGCCAAGGCATAGAGGTCGTGGATGAGACCGGTCACGACTTTCTCGTGCTTGAGGGTCTCCTTGAACATGTCGAGCGGCGACTTCCACGAGGTCGGGAACTTGTCGATAGCTTTGAGCTCCACCCGGGCCTGCTGGCTTTCAAGATAGTGGATGAACTTGAATGCGTGCTCCATTTCCTCATCGTACTGCTTGTGGAACCAGTGGGCGATGCCCTTGTATCCTTTGTTCGAAGCGTCCATGGACATGGCCAGGTAGAGATAAGCGGACCACATTTCCGCGTTGATTTGGGCGTTGATAGCCTCTTGCATTTTCACACTAATCATGATAAGAATATTTAATTGTTTGACTATAAGTGAACTGTATTAAATTTAGTAGTCTGCAAAGATATTCTTTTTTTGGTGATAGACCTCCTGTTGTGCAATTATTTTTTGAAACTGTGCCGCATTATGAGATGAAGGAGGAATGAGTAAGTGAATTCTTATATGTGTTCATTGTCGTAAACGGGCAACGGCACACTGATTTTGTAGAAATTGCGGTAATGTGGAATCTTCTGACCTTGTTGTTCAAATAAAATGTCTGATTCCGGTTTCAATTCATCGGATTTACCTGGATAGAGGATAATGCAACGTGGAGAATAGTCCTCCGGCAAATTTGGCAACAACCGATCATCGCGGGCATTTCCACTCAGCTCCCGAATGTCGTCTATGTCGACCCAATCATCCACATATTTGGATTTGTATTTGGCATCCAAAATCAGGTTTTCCTCTCTGATGACAAAATCGGCGACTTGACGCCCATAAAAGCCACTTTCTTGAAACAAAACAGGGTTAATGCTGCATTTCTGCAATTTACATAAAACCCACATCTCGTACAGCCTTGCCATATCAATCCAAAACGGCGAGGTGGAATGTTGTTCGGAACTCGCTTCACGAATGGAGTAGTCGAAACGGCGCAGGATCATCTTCGCTACCTTTATTGCCTCTTTATATCCTTTGAACAGCTTATTGGATGACAACTTCTGCACCTGATACGGCTCAATATCGTCGGATATATGGCTGAATGAGGTCTTCAAACGATTCAATCGCAATTGGACATCAGGGTATTGGGACTGTCTTTTCAGACTATCACATCTATCGAGTATGCGTTCAGAAAAGAGCAGGGCCTTTTTCATCAGGCGGTTTTCAGGGATGTCATCGGTGTATTCCTGATATTGGCAGTACATCCGACCATTGCGTTGTTGGAATATATTGGTCTTGAGGTGCTTGCCGAACAGAATCCGTCCTTTCACCTTGGCTTTCAAATTCTCTTCGTGAAGTAGATAGTCTTTCTTCAAGCCATGCTTCACCAACCGTTCCAACAAGGAAATAAAATGCAACACCAACAAAGGTGTCAGTTGATTGAGTTCTTCGCGGGTTTCGATTTGAGGTTCATCGAAATGTATGCCGTAGCATTGGGCAAAATAGTTCGATTCTTTTTGAGTATCGACTTCCAAAGCCGCCAAGAACATCTGGACGAAATCGATGTCTGGCAGTTTCGGTGTGACCACCACAGCGAGTTCATCCGGCACGAGCCATGCAGCCCCGATGTAATAGGAAGCGGTCCAATCGTTGATTCCCAAAAATTTCGGCTCTTTAAGAAAACCCGTCTCCTGAAATCTCAGATTCAGCCCATAAAGATAATCCATTTTGCTGGAATAATCCAGCCCATTGCCAACTCCGTCCGGATTGGCAAAAGGTTGGTGCTCCTGCAATAGAATAATGTCTTTCGGCTTGTTATCCATTGTTCTCTGTCATATCGCTCTGCTATTTGGCCATTACGGGATTCCATTCCCCGATAAAGTCTGCAATTGACATATCCGATTTGATGATTTTCGCATTGACGATACCGTCTTTGATGTATTCGTTCAGCAGCGGCAGAATTTCATATTGCCACTTCAGTTCCAGTTCGTTTTCGTCATTGGCGAAGAAGTAACTGTGTCCGACCATCAGATCCTCGAAATCCATATCAATCTTATGCTTCTTGATGAAAGACTCCACGGCATCGAACAATGCAACTGCCTCTGGTATGGAGTTTCGCTCGACCAATTCCCTGTCTGCTTTCAACGTGGCGAACGCGAACCTGCGACGCACAGCATAATCGATATTGCCCACGCTGCGGTCGGTGGTGTTCATGGTGCCGATGATGTACAAGTTCGACGGCACCCCGAACGACTCTTTCGAGTAAGGCAGCGTGACTCTTATCGGATGGTCGCCCCCGATACGCTTGTCCGCCTCCAACAACGTAATCAGTTCCCCAAAGATTTTCGACACATTGCCACGGTTGATTTCGTCGATGATGAGGACGTAGTTTTCTGTTTTTTCAGCAAGACTATTATCTTCTCCTATTATATCTAGCAAATAGTTAGCAATGGCCCAATAATACGATGTGTTGCAACCACCAATAACATTTCTGATGGATTCATTGATGTTATTCATAGATTCCAGAGCTTTTTTTGTGTTATAAACTTCACAAAGTTTTAGTAACCTGTCTTTGGAAACACAATTCGCACTAATATTTCCATCAATATTTTCCCATTTAATTGCCAATTGTGATGAAACAGATAATTTTGCAGTCATATTGCCATTTTTCATTGGCAAAAATCGCACGCTACCGTCATTAATGTTTTGAATCAAATCATCGAATGCAGAATCAAGTGTTTTTGTTTGTTTTGCTTGTTGAGGATTAGTAGCAATTTTACTCATTCTTTTGAAAACACCATCCTCGACTCTGTAGTACATCTCAGACTCTTCTATTTTAACAGGTTTTATTCCTTCCACAAAATCCTCATAATCCATGGATTGATGGAAAGTACAGAAACCGATTTGTCCATCAGGATTATTCTTTTTATCGTAACGCATCTGTTCGTAACGTTTCATCACAATATCATGCTTAGAATAATCCATTACATACTCTCTGTTCATATCATCTTCAATCACCGTAAATTTCTCGCCAGCCTTTACACCGCAGATTGCCAAAGCCAACGCTGCGGTATTATAGGTTTTTCCTGTGCCCGGTGCGCCTTGGAGGATGATGTTCTTCTTGAGGTGGAGAATGTCGCCATACTTATTTACTTTTTCGGGTATCATACTTTGTTCTATTAATGGATCTACAAAACCTATCACTTCTTTATCATTGCACAAGTGCAATGTTTGCCTATATTTTCCAAATTGATTACCATCAAAGTCTCGTTTTGGTTCGACTTTAATGTATCTAACATTGAAACCATAATGGTCACTATTTTCAATTGGCTTGACTTCAGATTGTACTATTCCAACTGCTGATATTCTGATGAATGGTGTGGGACTTGGCGTTTTTGTTCCTTTTACTGATGAACTTTTCAAGATTAAGATGTCCCCTTTCTTTACCTTTTGAATCAAATTATTGACTGTCTTGTTCCCAGAGCCTTCCCAAACGCCATCATTTATAAATCTATCTAATTGAGAATCACTACCCCCGAATGAAAAACCTGCGTAAAAGTACTTTCTACCTTCTGTTTTTTCCCAAGCAGCATGAGAGATTTCAGGGATATTTTTTTCCTTTATCTCTTTTTTCTCGATTTTCTTCTTAATTGTATCCAATAATGACAAATAGTTTTTTCCATTTAAGTCAGTTTCTTTAAAAACAGAAACTCCAATCTTGGCAAGATAATTTCGACTGAGTTCATCAAGAGGCATGTATGAATTTGGTCTAATCCAATACATACCGATTGTAAGATTCCACTTTATACCAAGAAACTTCTGTAAACTATCAAAAGCAACAACAAGATTAGACTTATCATCATTTAATTCGGCTTCAAACAAATTCCATAATAGGGGTATTTGCTCAGATGATGTTTGTCTATAGAAAAATGTAGAATTTTGGTTGTTCATGACAGGAACCCCTAAAAAATCATCAGGAACTTCGGCCAGAACTGAGAAATAATCTTTAAACGACTTTGCGATTTTCACACGTTTTGCATCCCCTATTTGACGATTAAATACTGCAAAAGCCGTAAAAGGATCAATGTCTTCGACTTCAGATCCGTCATCTTTTTTGATAAAGCTAGAACAATCGCCCAAAGAATATACAAACTGGACGAGGTCTTCCCTTTTGTCTTTATATTCCAACAATTTTTCCGCCAATTCCTGATAAAACGGAATCCAAGAGAATGATTTATTATCTGCCATAACGATACTATTTCAAACTGCAAAAATACCTATTTTCAAAATACGGAGAATTATGGAAATATATTAAGACACCCTTCACCGCACCTCTACAATGGGGGTTTCTCATTATTTCCCATCTTCAGCCCCCACACCACATTCACATTGTCGCTGACCGACAATGTTTTTATTGTTTTCGGATGATATTTTCCATTTCCCCTATGAGATAGAACGGGAGATTGACGAGCCGGAATGTTCTGCCGGAACCAATTGTGTGTACATCGTCAACACTGTATGATCCAGACCAGATTCGCACAGCGATGTCCGTCGGCGCATTTTCCATAAAACTGTGCAAAGACCGCAGATGCGAGTTATGCCCCGTTTTAACTTCAATGGGAATGAGTTGGGAATCGACCACCCATGTCAAATCCACTTCAGCACCCCGCTCACCGCGCCCTTTTGTCCAAAAACTCCTGGTCTGGTTGATGTCCGTGCTCTGTGTGAGTAATTCCTGGGCTGCCACTTGTTCACCAATCCGCCCTTTCCAGACGTCCAATATATCGCCTGCCGCAATGATTTCACTACGTACTTTAGCCACATAGTTCACGATGCCCGTATCCATCCAGAACATTTTGGGCATCCGTTTCAGTTCAGGAATGGATGGAAGACGACAAGAGGTGGAAGGATACACCAGTTCCACCAGCATTGCTTTCTGAAGCAGGCGGAAAGCCTCGCCCATTTCACGTGCCCGATAGTCAGAGCCTGCAAAGCCCGTCAGTTTCACGGTTTCCCCTGCGTGTGTCCACCCATATTGTATTAAAAAACGAACAGCTTCAGTAACTGTTTTTGAAGACGCGTATTTTTCCACATCATCCATATAACCACGGACCAGCCTGCTGAATATTTTGTCAATAGAAACAAAATCTTGGTGTTCCGAAAAATCCTGAACGACCTCCGGCATGCCACCCACTAAACAATACTGGTTGAACAACCCCATGATTTCCTTATGAATTGGAACTGTATAGGCAGGCGTTTTACAAAAGTCAAAAAGACCATCGTGTCCAGTTGCTGACAAAAATTCATAAAACGAACATGGCCGCACTGGCAGGTAATCTACACGTCCTACGGGAAACGAAGCGTGTATGTCAACAACATTTTCCAACAACGAACCTGCTGCAATGAGGTATATATCAGGTAATTCTTCGTGAAAATAACGTAACTTTGCGACAACTTTCGGAGAATTTTGTATTTCATCGATAAAAATCAAAGTGTTACCCTGTACGCGACGTTTGTTCTTCTGGGCAAACAGCAAGGACAGCAGCTGGGGAAGAGGAATATCGGATTCCAGCAAAGTTCGATCATTACTGAGTTCAAGATTAAAATAGAGATAATTCTCGAATTCAGATGAAAACTGTTCCACCAAAGTAGTCTTTCCCACCTGACGAGCACCCCTTAACACCAATGGTTTGTGCGGAATACTCTCTTTCCATTTTTTTAAGCTGCTTATTATCTGTCTTTTAAACATACATAATGTCTTAAATTACCACCTGCAAAGATACAATTTTGTTTTAAAATACCATATAAAACAACTATTTTTTGTCACAAAATGACAGATAAGAATAATGGATGTGATATGGTTTGTACCAGCTCCAAAAAGTGGACAGCAAAACAATCACCTCGCCAGCCACCACACCACCAGCGACACCTGCGCGACAAATATCGCCGGCACGCCGTACTGGAACTTCTTGTGCTGGGTCTTGTGGCGCCATACCTGCATCCCCAACCACGCCCCGACACTGCCGCCGACGGCCGCCAAGCCTAACAGCACACTCTCCGGGATGCGCCACCGCTTGCGCTGCGCCTTCCACTTATCGATGCCGTACGCAAAGAAAGCGACCACATTGATGATGGCCAAATAAATCAGAATTATATGTTTTAAAGACAGGGACATAAGCACTTTTCAAAAAAACTGTTCTGTCACGCGACAATGGGACTCCCCTACTCGCTCAGTTCCAACCACTCCATTTCCTTCTCCTCAAGTGCTTGCTTGGCAGTTTCGTACGCGCGATACAGTTCTCCAGAGGCTATCTCGGCCGCATACTGGTCGGGTTGGGCCAGTTTTTCCTCAATATCCGCCACCTGCTGTTGCAACTGCTCCACCTCATCCTCCAACTTGCGCAGGCGGTTCTTCTTCTTGCGGTCGGCGGCCTCCTGTGCCTTGCGTTGCTCGTAGCTCTCCTTGTTGCTGGAGACAGTTTTCTCCCCACTGCCGGAAGAAGCCGGCACATTGCGCTGCAACTCATTGAGCGTCTCGATCTTACGCTGCTGCAGAAAATCATAGACATCTCCCATGTAGCCACGCAACTGCTTGTCTTTGAATTCGTAGGTCTTGGTGGATAGTCCTTGCAAGAAGTCACGGTCGTGGGAGACCAATATCAAACTGCCCTCATATTGCAGCAGGGCGTTCTTGAGCACATCCTTGGAGGGCATGTCCAAATGGTTGGTGGGCTCGTCCAGGATGAGCAGGTTGAACGGTGAGAGCAACAGTTTGGCCAGTGCCAACCGCGCTTTCTCACCACCAGAGAGCACCTTCACCTTCTTCTCGGTGGCTTCTGTGTCAAACAAGAAACTGCCGAGTATGGTCCGTATCTTGGGCCGGATATCGCCTACCGCCACATCGTCAATCGTCTCAAAGACCGTCTTTTCCGGATCCAACAACTTAGCCTGATTCTGGGCATAATAACCGATAACAACTTGATAGCCAAGCTCCAGTTGTCCGCCTTGCGGGGCCAGCTCGCCCACAATGGCTTTCACCATGGTGGACTTGCCCTCGCCATTGCGTCCCACAAACGCCACGCGATCGCCACGCTCCAGATGAAAGTCAATCTTATCCAGCACATTCAGCTCCCCATATCCTAAGGACAACTGTTTGGCATCCACCACCATACGACCTGAGTGCGGCGCTGGCGGGAACTTAAAGGTGATGGAACTGCTGTCGTAGTCGTCAATCTCCACCCGGTCCATCTTCTCCAGCATCTTGATGCGGCTCTGCACCTGTCGCGCCTTGGTGGCCTTGTAGCGGAAGCGCTCTATGAAACGTTCAATCTGCGCAATCTGTTGTTGCTGGTTTTCATACGCAGCCTGCTGATGTTCAATGCGTTCCAATCGCTGCTCCACATATTGCGAATAGCTGCATTTGTAGTCTTGGATGGTGCCGCAGGTGATCTCGACCGTCCGGTTCGTCACGCGGTCCAGGAAGGCACGGTCGTGGGAGACCAATATGACACAGCCGCTATAGTTGGCCAGATAGTCTTCCAACCACTGGATAGACTCGATGTCGAGATGGTTGGTGGGCTCGTCGAGGAGGACAATCTCCGGCTTCTGCAGCAGGATCTTGGTCAGGCAGACGCGCATCTGCCAGCCATTGCTGAACTCGGCCATGGGCCGTTGGAAATCAGAGCGTTTGAAGCCCATGCCCATGAGCACTTTCTCTGCCTCGCCCTCGATGGTGTTGCCTCCCAGATGTTGATGGCGATCGTTGGCATCCGACAGCTGTTGCGCCAGCTGGGCGTACTCGTCTGATTCATAGTCGGTACGCTCCGACAACTGGTTGGTGAGCCGTTGGATCTTATTCTCCAACTCTTTCACCTCCACAAATGCCGACATGGTCTCCTCCCAGACAGTCTTGTAGGAGGTTTCCGCCAGCTCTTGCGGCAGATAGCCGGTCTTGTAACCCGTGGTGATGACCATGGTGCCGGAGGCAGGCTCCATCTCACGATGGATGATTTTGAGCAGTGTGGATTTGCCCGCCCCGTTATGGCCTACCAAGCCGATACGGTCGCGGTCGCCCGCCACAAAGGAGATGTCTCGAAACAGGAAGTCGCCAGTGAAGTTAACCGAGAGTTTGTTGATTTGGATCATCTGCAGGGAGAAGATTAGAATAACAACTGTTCCATAGTGGCCGTGATCTCCATGTTCAGTTTTGAGAGCTGTCGATACTCCTCGGAATGACGGATATAGCGGGCACGGAAGATGGCCATGAGTTTTTTGAACTGGATTTTATAATGATGTACCAGGAAGGCGGTTCCGAAGGTAAGCAGGATATAGAGCAGGGCCACCCAGAAGTGTTTGCTGACAATCCAGACCACCGCAATGAGCAACAGATACCAGATGGGGAACGTGAGCAGGGTGCCGATGACGTACTGGAACGAAGAGTGCAGCATAGGATCCTTCACCTTGTCGGTGAAATGCTTGGTGATATAACGCGGCACGAAGTTATTGATACAGCCGAACAAAAAGAGCGGCAAGGAAACCAACAACATCAAGATACGCAGGCAGATGGAGGGGATGTGGAGTTTCCTGTTGACGACCCAGTGGTTCAGGTTGGTCTTTTTGAGGAGGGACAGGTATTCCCGCGTCTTCATCATCAGACTTTCAAAGGCTTCCGGCTGTTTTTCCTTGTACTGTCTGACATTGGCGATGATGGTCATGGCGGCATCCTTCTGGTTAGGCAGATAGTTCACCTTCAGCTTCTTCCTCCGGAGCAAAGGCACGCTCATCATCTCGGTCAGCGACTCTATCTCGTTGTAATACTCGGGGATATCAATATCGGGGGTCAGCTCCTTGACGCGGGCACGGGCCTTGTCCAACAGGGCATGATAGGCGGTGTCGTGGTTCTCTTTGTATGCATCGAAGAACTCTTCGAAGGTGAAGGGTTTGCCGATGGTGACCATCAAGTCGCTCTGGAAGGTGAAGTAGTTGGAGTAATGGATGTTGAGGGGTAGCACTTGGACACCGAGGTTATAGTCTTTCATCTCTTCGGCGGCAAAGGCGATACGGGCGAACCCTTTCTTGAAGGTGCTCATATAGTGACCATGCTGATGGGCGGCTTCGGGGAAGATGACGATGGTGCCGCCATCGGCCAACACGCGGGCCGCACGGTTGAAGAGGCCGACATTGCTGCGCACGTCGTTCACGTTGCCGTCACGGGTGCGGAAGGTGGGCATGATCTTCAGGAAACGGAGGATCTTGGCCACCCGGTCCTTCTTGAAGATGTCGCCCCGCGCAATGAAGACAGGCTGGCGCTGGTCTTTGAACATCGTATGCAGGATGGCCATCGCGTCCATCAGCCCGTTTTGGTGGTTGGCGATCACGATGGTTGGCTTCCCTTTTGGCGGTATATTCTCCTGGTTCAGAATATAAAAATTCCGATAGTAGATGTGGTTGTGAACCAGGCAGAGGTACCGCATGTAAAGCGCATACTGCCGGTCGTATTTGTCGATGTCGTCAAAAGAGATCATAATCCTATGTTTAATCTTCTACAATGGTCATCTCGTCGATGAGGTTCTGGGCGCCAGCGAACTTGTCCACGATGAAGAGGAAGTAGCGGGCGTCCAAACTGATGTTGCGGCAGCGGTTCACGTCGTAGTGGATGTCGCTCATGGTGCCTTCCCAGACGCGGTCGAAGTTGGTGCCGATAAGATGGCCGTTGGCATTGATGACAGGACTGCCGGAGTTGCCACCGGTAGTGTGGTTGCTGGCGATGAAGGCCACGGGCAACTCGCCCTTGCTATTGGCATAACGGCCGTAGTCTTTCTTCTCCCACAACTGTTTCAGGCGCGGGTCCACCTGGTAGTCATACACGTCGGGATCCTCTTTGGCGATGATACCGTCCAAGGTGGTGTAGTGGCTATAGCGGACGCCATCGGCGGGCTCAAAGCCGTTCACCTGGCCATAGGTGACACGCATCGTCAGGTCGGCATCGGGATAGAAGACCTTGTCGGTCTCTTTGCTCATCAAGGCACTGACATAGTCGCGATAATGTCTGTCCAGATCTTTCTCAACAACACGGCTTTCATTATAAGTAGAGACGTAGATCTTATACAGTTCGTCATAGAGTCTGACCACCTCTGCTTTGGCCGTTTTAGCCACTTTCTTATAGTTAGCCTTGGTGAGGAAATCCACAAACTTGTCGGGATCCGTGAAATAGGGAGCGGTGGTGGCCATCTTGTCCCAGAGTTGCTCCATCATAACCTTGACGGCTGCCTCGGACCCACAATAGTCGCCCGAACAATACTTGTGCAGGGATGCTGGAATCTGAGACTGCTCTTGGCTGGTAAAATAGTAGGTCATCAGGTTCACAAAGCACTCCTTGTCGATAGGCTGGTAATAGCTCTCGCAGAATCTCTTGTAGTTGTCAATAAGTTTGTCGCGATTTGCAGCGAAACTGGCCTCATCGCCATTCACGAGCGTGCGCACGTACGGATGCACCACCTTCTGGATCATCTCAACACCAAAGAGGCATTCGCTGATATAGGTAGTGGTCTGTACTTGTGAGCGATAATCCTTGTAGAGCTTCTTCATCTCCGGAAGCAGGTTGCCCAACTCGTTTTTGAAGGCGGGATTCGCATTGACCCAGCGGACGAACTCCTGTTCCTCTTTCTGTTTCATCTCCACCACGTTGCACTCACGGATGCCCTTGCTTTCGCCCTGCCATTTCTTCCAGCCATTGGAGATGCTGTTGGCCTTGGCGGAGTACATGAGGCGGATGCGAGGATCCTGGTTCATATAGCGCTTCATGGCATCCAGACGGATGGTGCGGGCCTGGATGGCGATGGGATTCTGGACATTGGCCACGATATCGACCGCGTCAGAGAGATAGAACTGGTGCGTGGTACCTGGATAGCCGAAGACAAGGGTGAAGTCGTTTTCCTCCACGCCACCGATGGAGATGGGGAACCACTTGGCAGGTTTCATCGGCACATTGTCGGGGGAGTAGTCGGCGGGCTGACCGTTCTTGTCGGTATAGATGCGCCACAGGGAGAAGTCGCCGGTATGGCGCGGCCACATCCAGTTGTCGCTGTCTCCGCCGAACTTGCCGATACTCTCGGGCGGCACGCCCACGAGCCGGATATCACGGTAGGTCTGGGTCACGAACATAAAGTACTGGTTACCATAGTAGAACGGCTTAATGGCCGCCTTGAAGGGGGTTGTACTCTCAAGCTTAGAGATGATGGTCTCGATATTACGCTTCACCAGTTCCTGACGTTCCTTCTCGCTGGTATTACTATTCACATCCTGAAGCACCTGTCTGGTCACATCCTCCATGTAGATGAGGAAGGTGACGGTGAGGCCGGGTGTGGGTATCTCCTCGCTGAAGTTCTTGGCCCAGAAGCCGTTCTGAAGATAGTTATGCTCCATCGTGCTGTGTGCCTGCACCTGGGAATAGCCGCAGTGATGGTTGGTAAGCAGCAGTCCTTGGGAAGAAATTAGCTCGCCGGTACAGCCGCCACCGAACAGGACGATGGCGTCCTTCATGCTGTGATGGTTGACGCTATAGACGTCCTCCGCGGTCAGCTTGAAGCCGAGCGACTGCATCTCCGCCTCGTTGTATTTCAGGAAAATGGGCAGCCACATGCCCTCGTCAGCCATCAGCAGGCCGAAAGTGAAGAAGGTGAGCACCAGGCTCAAGAGTAGTTTTTTCATTATCGTGTATTTTATTATTTCTCTATCAATGAAAACAATTGCTTCTGCAAGACCTAAAAATAGAACTCGCAAAAGTAATTATTTTTTCCATATAATCATGATTTCCCCTTCAATTATAGATTTTGTAGATGCAACTTTTTAATGAATGATTGTTGTTACCTTTTGCTATTTTTGCGTCGTATTCATGAACAAGGCGAAAAATGGAGAATGCAGCATTTTGGGAAAAGATGTATGCGGCCAACATCGGCAGGATGATCGGGCTTTGCCATCGCTATGTCAACGACTTGGTATTGGCGGAGGACCTGGCGCACGAAGCGTTCCTCAAGGCGATGGAACGTGCCGACACCTACCGGGCCACTGGCAATTTCGAGGCCTGGCTGATGCGCATCACCGTGAACCACGCCATCCAGCATCTACGGCAAAGTATGGATATGGTGCCGTTTGTAGAGGAGGAGACACCGGATGTTGCCACGGAGGAGCCATCCATTTGGGAGATGGACTTCACGCAGGAGGAACTGCTTGCGGCAGTGCAACAGCTGCCAGTTCCGCAGCGTACCGTCTTCAACCTCTATGCCATTGACGGACAGTCACATGCCTACATCTCCGACCTGCTGAACATTTCCATCGCCAGCTCCAAGGAGACGCTCTACCGCGCCCGCAAACGGCTGCGGCAGCTGCTCACCCAAATGGCACACGAGAAAGAAAAACGCAAAAAGGGAGTTTTTGTCATGATACTACTATTCTTATTACAACATTCCGAGGCCGCCCGCACCGATCGGATGTTCCGGAACGGGCTTTCCTCGCTGACCTACGCACCTTCGAAGCCGCTCACTATCAAACAGATACAGCAGGCAGCGGCGGAGGCACCGTCCAGTCCGGGTGTCTTTGTGGCAACGCACCGCGCGGCCTTAGCCACCGCGACCATCGCGGGGGTTGTCGGCGGAGTCTGCATCTGGCAGGTTGCCCGTACTACAATGGACAGCAGCCCGTTGCAAGAGCCAACCACCCCTGCCCAATTGCCTGCCGACAGCCTCAATGCGTCAAATATTCAGATGGTTGTGCCTGACACTATCGCACCAACGGAGCATCCCGAGGCAAAAACCAAACCCAAAATCATCGTCGTCACCAAAGAGATTGTGGTGAACGACACGGTCTTTGTGCGTGACACCGCCATCGTGAAAGACACGGTCTATTTAATGAAGAAACTATGAAAAGGCATCGCATCAACGTATTATTAATGCTGGTATTCAGCACAATAGAAGGCCTTCTCGCACAAAGTGCCGACACTATGTATGTGGTGAAGCGGCACGTGGTGCGCGACACCGTCTATGTGCGCGACACGTTGCGCGTGCAGGACACCATCATTATCGCCGACTACATCCACAGCGAGGAATTCAAGCAACTGTTCTACGAGTTGAACGGTGCCGATGCGCAAACACCGCCCGATTCGTTGGAAAAATTGTGGGCCCAGACCGTTACCTTTTTGGAAAATCGCGTCGTACATTATGAACAGCAAAACGTTTCAGCAATGGACAGCATCAAAAAATACGGTTTGGCGGGGCTCATGCTTTTAGGCTTGAACTCCCTTGCTCCCGCGCAGACGGAGACAACGAAGCCTGTGGGCGAATCTCATCAAATCGAGACCAAATCTGCTCTTCACGACGACTCCTTCAACGGTTTCCATTTCGGGTACACACTGGAGGCGGATGTGGCACATCCTTTAACAATGACCAATGCGGTTACAGGGGTGAAGAGCACCCATTCTTTCATCCGCTACGGCGGACGATTTGGCCTGGAATGTTCATATCATTTCGCAGACCTCTTGGGCGTGTCTGCAGCCTTGGATTTCGGTTATATAGCACCGAATGATCATTATGCTAATATTACGAGATACTATGGACTCTCAATGCCGCTGAAGTTCGAGTTCCACTATCCTGTTTCGGACAAACTATGGTTAACGGCGAATGCCGGAGTC
>JAGCGA010000022.1 GCA_017649855.1 Bacteroidales bacterium | reverse complement strand
TTCATCCCGTGGTTGGTGGAATACAACGGCATCCCGTTCCGATGCTACAGCATTGCGCTTTCACGTTGGGTCTCGGCCTGCCTTCCAGAGAAGTTTTACGTCAAAGGGAGTTTCGATAATGCCCGTTTACTGTTACAGATAGCGGACTATCTCTGGAAGCGGGAGGAATAGGGTTTACGGTAGTTTCCAAAATCTGCGGGAGAACCAATAAAAATGTATTTTTGCAGCCTTTTGTCAAATTAATTTCTAAACGTTAAACAATGAAAGAAAAGACTGCATTCATCACCGGAGCCAACAAAGGAATCGGATTCGGCATTGCGAAACATCTCGGCCTGAGCGGCTGGAGAATCATCATTGGGGCGCGAAATCAGGAACGTGCGGAGAAGGCCATCCGCGAGTTCACCGCCTTGGGCATTGATGTGCCCGGATGGGTATGCGTGGAGCTGGCCGACCTTGAGAGCGTGGAAAACGCCGCCCGCGATCTGAACGACAAATATCCTGAACTTGCGCTGTTGGTGAACAACGCCGGCATCCCGGGCGACATGGGCGTGGACAGTCTCCATACGGAACTCAGCGACATCCGGGAAACCCTCAACGTGAACTTCGTCGGCACTTTCGCGCTCACCAAGCTGCTGATGCCTCTGCTTGCGAAGAACCACGGCCGGATCGTCAATGTCACCGTGCCGTCGGAAATCAGTCCCTACTGGCATCCGTTAGCTTACGTGACGAGCAAGGCCGCCCAAAACGCCATGATGGGCGTGATGGCCATCGAGTTCCAGCAGCACAACACCCCGCTGGAGATTTTCTCGGTGCACCCGGGTCCCACCACCACCGACCTCAACGGCAACATGAGTCTCCCCGGCTTCCACGACATTGACACGGTAGGGGAGAAGATGGCCGAGCTCATCAACGACGGTCAAAGCCACCAGGGCGAATTCGTGGAGCTTTACCCGATTGTGAAAGAGGATTAACCGATGGCTCTCGCGCTGAATCTGTAGAATCGCGTTGAAAGGGTCTGCGATAATCTGCGAAGTTTGCGGGAAAAACAAAACATAAAAGATATGACCTCAAAACTCTTTTTCCAAGCCCTGACAAAATTCCTCGCCGGATTAGTGCTGGTGGGGGTATTGCTGTTTGTGCCGGCGGGCACCTTCGCCTACTGGCAGGGATGGCTTTTCATCGCCCTGCTGTTCGGGCCAATGTTCATTGCGGGCGTGGTGCTGTTGCTCCGTCAGCCCGAGCTGTTGCGCAAGCGGTTGGATGCCAAGGAGAAACAAGGGGAACAGAAGTGGGTGGTCGCGTTAAGCGGCCTGATGTTTCTCGCGATGTTCGTGGTGGCCGGCCTCAACTTCCGTTTCCAATGGTGCCTGTTGCCGAATTGGGCGGTATATGTCGCCTCCGTGGTGTTCCTGATAGGCTACGCCCTCTACGCTGAGGTGCTCCGCGAGAACGTCTGGCTGTCGCGCACCATCGAAGTGCAGGAGCATCAGAAAGTGGTGGACACGGGACTGTACAGCATTGTTCGGCATCCGATGTACGCCGCCACATTGGTACTTTTCCTCGCTATGCCCTTGGTTCTGGCTTCCCCGTGGTCGTTTCTGATTATGCTGCTCTACATCCCCATCATCGCCAAGCGCATCCGCAACGAAGAAGTCGTTTTGGAGCAAGGACTTGAGGGTTACACGGAGTACAAACAAAAAGTTCGGTATAAGGTGATTCCGTTTGTGTGGTAGTGGGATGCCCGCAGAATCCACTGATTTACGCAGAAAAATATCCCGCTGAACTCGCAGATTCGCGCAGAAAATAGTCTGCGTCAATCTGCGAGATCTGCGGGAGAAAGCTATTTCAGTGCCCCCACCGGGCACGCCTTCTTGCACTGCTGGCAGAGGATGCACTCGGTGGCGTTCTTCCGCTTGCGCGAGTTGTTGTTGACCTCCACCTCCATCGGGCAGACTTTCAGGCACTTATCGCAATGGATGCACTTCGCCTCGTCGCACTTGACACGCAGCAGCGAGTAATAGCTCATCGGCTTCAGGAAGACGGTGATCGGGCAGATGTACTTGCAGAAGGCTCGGTTGTCCTTCAGCACGACAGCCAGGACGATTCCGACGGCGTAGTAGAGCACATTCCCGGCCACGAAAAGGTAGAACATCGTGGTTTTGTCGGCTTTGCCGAGGCACATCAGCAGGATGACAACGGCGAGCGACAGCGCGAACATCACATAGCGCACCCATCCGAAAGATTTCCGTGGTTTTGCGGGCTGCTTGTAGGGCAACAGGTCGAGGATCATCGCGGTCCAGCAGGCGAACCCGCACCAGCCGCGCCCGAACAGCAATGGTCCGAAGATCTTGGCAATGAGGTAGTGCAGCACCCCCGCCCCGACAACCCCGGAGAGCAGATAGTACCAGAATCCCTCCATCTGCATATTCTCACGACAGATGAGTCCGAGGAATACCAAAATATAGCTGCCCACGGTGAACTGCACGAATTCGCGGGCGTATTTCCATCCCGCCTTCATCAATACCCCGCCCACACCGAGGCAGATGCCGATGTAAGAAAAGTTCAACAGAAAGAAGAGGTTGCCTGTTGAGAGCCAAAGCGATACGGCAATGACCTCGAAAATGGCGAACAGGAGGATGGGGGTTCTGTATTTCTTCATAACGGGCTGTTTTTAAGGGCGCAAAAATAGAAAATATTCTCCCGCTGAACCCGCTGATTTGCGCAGAAAAAGAGTCTGCGTTGTTCTGCGAAATCTGCGGGAAACATTAAATCCCCTTAAATTAGTATATTGACATAAAAAACATGTAATATATTGTTAAAAATAAATAAAAAATGATATCTTTGCAGCCTAAAACAAAATAACAAATCTAAAGTATTACAGTATGACAGAAAACGAAATTTCCTACAAAATCAGAGGTGCCATTTTCAAGGTGTACAAGGAACTCGGTCCCGGATTGTTAGAGTCCATTTACGAGGCTGCATTGTGTTATCAATTGACTAAAGACGGATTAAGTGTTCGTAAGCAGGTTCCGGTCAAGGTGGTTTATGATGGAGTTGTTCTTCCTATTGATTATCGGTTGGACTTGTTGGTTGAAGACAAAGTCATCGTGGAATTAAAATCGGTGGAAGTCCTAATGAATGTTCACCACAAACAACTACTTACCTATCTGAAAATCACCGGGAAAAAGTTGGGGATTTTAGTGAACTTCAACAGTGATGATATCGAAAGCGGCATTTATCGAAAGGTGAATGGGTTATAAATTTTCCCGCAGATTTCGCTGATTTACGCAGAAAAATATCCCGCTGAACTCGCAGATTTGCGCTAAAAAAAGTCTGCGTTAGTCTGCGAGTTCTGCGGGAAACAACACATCAATACCTTTCGATAAAATCCCGCACTAACCGGAACAGCGGCTCGTACGTGTCGAACACCGCGTGCTCCCAGTCGTCGTTGACGGTGTGGTAGTACTGGAACGCGTCGCCGCTCTCGTTCTCGAAGAGGATGCACGGCACGTGGCGCAGGGCGAACGGGTAGTGGTCGCTGTTACCAGCTAACTCACCGCGGTTCAACCCTTTAAAGTAATTCTGTTGTCCGTTGATTTTGTCGAACATTGCGAAACCGCGGTCGGAGTTGGTTTCCACGTATTGCACTGGGTTGTTGTCGCCGATCATGTCGATGTTGAAGAGGAATTTGATTTGCTCCAGCGGGAATGTCGGATGTGCGACGAACCATTCTGAACCACGCAAGTTGGCATCCTCGCCAGAGAAGGCGATGAAGTACATGTCGTACTCGGGCTTGTTTTTCGCGTAGTAGGCGGCCAGCGTGACGATGGCGGCGGTGCCGGAGGCGTTGTCGTTGGCACCTGCATAGAACACCTTCTTGCCGAGGTTGCCGAGGTGATCGTAGTGCGCCGTGAAAACGAAGCAGCTGTCGTGGCGGCGACCTTCCACTTTGGCAATGACATTAAAGCAGTCATAATCCTTAAGGAACATACTTTGAATATCTACCGTAATGGTTTTGGCATCCTTAGGGAAATCCGCCGACACCCAGATGACTGGTTTATCGACCACCTGCTCCCCGTAGGCCTTGTAGAACTTCAGCGGCTCTCTCCATGTGTAAATCATGCCCGCGTTGGCGCAAGAGTTCCCAGTCTCCATCTTCAGAAAATCTTCCCTGTGCTTATAAATGAACCAGAAGTCGCAAACCACAAAGCAATCCTTGTTCTCGGGTTTTGCAAGGTCGCTGAAAATCTTCTGCGGGTTGTAATTCAGCGTGTCGATGTAGTAGAGGCTGTAGGTGCCGCGTGCCCCCGGCGAGTACTCACGCATCACGAAATCCACGCCCGGAACCTGCTTCTTGCCATCTACAGAGAACTTCATCTTGTTCGGAAACGTGTTGATACTCAATTCAAAAGGCTGTACGGCCACCTTGTCAACGTGCACTTTCTGGAATTCCTTTACCAAGTAATAACCGGCTTTGTTGGCACCACCGTAGAAATAGCCGCGCCCCTGGTACTTCGCGGAACTCAGCTCTTTGACAATCTGTTTGTAATAGGCTAAATCCTGGGCTTGTAAAGACGTTTCATGAAACGTCTCCACCAACAAAAACGCCATCAAAATGACAATCAGTTTTTTCATTTCTCGATGATTAAATTCGGGTGCAAAAATACAAATAATGATGGAAGCGCATCCCCGCATTTTGCGTACTTTTGCCGCCGGAAAATAATTAAACCATGACAGTTATAGAAGATGAAGGGAAATCTTATATCATAAAAAAATGATATCTTTGCAATCTAAACAGATTTGTAATGAAGTTGACCCCCTTTTTGTGGATACTATTCTTGTTGTTCCTTGCCATGGGGCCGTTTGCATCTTTCTCGCAGGCCAACAGACAAAGGGAACTGTTAGAACGGGCTTACGAAACAAAATCGTATGACCTGTTGGGACAATTTTTCGATAACTGGCAGCGTGAATATACCGATAATGAGGCGGAGACACCCGACAAATGGCTGGCTGAGGCTCACAAAGTGTACGCTGCAATCCTTCGACCGGAAATTACTTCTGAAATTGGAATTGAAGTTCTTGGACCTGTGCTTTTTCTACAAAATTCGCTGGATATAATCGGCTGCGTGAATAAGAAATCTATGGCTTTCAAAGAAGGCGATTTGGATAAAACAATTTACGTTACCGTTGATTCCGCCGTTGATTTTCGACCGAAATATCAAATAGAAGGACTCACAACAGTTTATCTGACTGAAGGTTATAAAACTATCCTCAATGATTATCTTACATTCATAATCCCCCCTTTGAAAACTGAAACATTTGATGATTGGGAGCTGGTGGAAGAAGGCGACACTTTGACTATGACGGGTAATGAGAAAGAACCTTACGATTACGAGGAGGCAAAACTTCAAGAAGAATTAGAAAGAATAATATTTTTGAGAGACTATGCCGGTTCAATATTCTGCTATTGGCTTTTTCGCACAGAGGTTGTGTCCTTTTTTACTATCGATAAAATTATCTTTGACCGTTCCCTTCAACATGCCGTTGTGGAATATCACCACTGCAAATACGGCGGCATTATAGTGCTTAAGAAAATAAAAGACAATTGGCTCTTCGACCATCAATACAGTATTTGGATTGACTCTTGAGAACTATGAGAAATAACCGGACACGGTGTCCGGGATACGCCTATCATAAAATCAGCAAGTCCTGCAAGAAATATCTCCAGCAGAACTCGCTGATTAGCGCAGAAGGTAGGTCTGTGTTATTTATTCTATCGGGAATACTTATTTTTTAGCCAGATATACATAGAGTCCCCGCATTTTATGTACTTTTGCCACCGGAAATATCCTTGATATGAGAAGAAAAGAACCCCTGAAACGATGTCCGATTTGCAATTGCCTGACGTTATCAGCGGAAAATAAGAGTTATGATATTTGTCCAGTTTGTTATTGGGAAGACGAAGGGTCTGAAAATGAGATGCCGACAAGCGAGTGTGCAGGCGGTCCAAACGGCACCAGTGTAGATGAAGCACGTCGCAACTACCAGAAGTTCGGGGCGTGCAGTAAGGAGTTCTTGCCTCTTGTAAGAAAACCAAAATCGTGGGAAAAATAATTTGCTTCAATCCGCGATTTCTGCGGGAAAAATGAAAACAGTATGCTCAAACTCGAAAAATTCCTGACCCTTTTCATTGCCATCGGTGCGGTGGCCGGTGCCGCGATGATGTGGATCGACCCGTCTGGCGTGAAATTCGGCATGGATCCACTGTTAGAACTGTTGCGTGCGAAGATGCCCTGGCCGGACATCTTCTTCCGGAACTTCATCCCGTCGGGTTTCGTGCTACTGGCCCTGAACGGCCTCACCCAATTTGCGGCGGCATACCTGCTCTTCAAGAAGCACCCGCTCGCGCAATGGGTGGTTCTCGCCTGCGGCATCATCCTCATGCTCTGGATCGTCCTCGAATGGTGGGTATGGGGCTTCAACGCCATGAGCAACATCTATTTCGTGTTTGGACTCGTGGAAGCGGTGGCGGCAGTGATATGTTTAAAATCCCAAAACAGAAAAAGTAAATGAAACTTGATTATCACTTAAGGAATTTTTATACTTTTGCCGCCTCAAAAAAAACATTATTATGAAGAAAATGAATATCCCTTTGATGGGCGCCCTGCTGATACTGTCCATCGTGGTCTGCCCGATCCTCTATTTCGCAGTGGGCCCCACTTTGGATGAAGCACAGCTGGAAATACTTAAGATTCTGGGCATTATTGTATCCTGTAGCGCTGCTTTCTGCTTTATCGTAGGCGAGCTTACCGGAAACAACAGTCAGATGGACAAGCTCTGGAGTCTGCTCCCCATCGTTTACACGTGGGTGATTGCCGTCAAGGGTGGCATGAGTGCCCGCTTGGTGGTGATGGCCGTCCTGGCCACGCTTTGGGGACTCCGTCTCACGATGAATTTCGCCCGCAAAGGTGCATACAAACTCAAGTTCTGGGAAGGGGAAGAGGACTACCGCTGGGCTATTCTCCGCTCTGGTCCGCCGTTTCAGAAACGCTGGGTTTGGGCATTGTTCGACCTCTTCTTCATCTCCATATACCAAAACGTGCTGGTGCTGATGACCACTTTTCCTGCATTGGTAGCTATGGGCTCCGACAAACCTTTCGGATGGCTGGATGCCGTCGCTGCCGTGCTGATGCTGGGATTCATCATCTGGGAGACTGTCGCTGATGAACAACAATGGAAATTCCAGACCCGCAAGTGGGCGATGATCAAAGAGGGGAAAAAGTTGGAAGACCTGCCCGCTCCTTACAACAAAGGATTCAACACCACGGGCCTCTGGGGACGGAGCCGTCATCCCAACTATTTCGCTGAACAGTCCATCTGGGTGTGCTTCTACCTCTTTTCCATCGCTGCCGGAATCGGCATCCTCAACTGGAGCGTGATCGGTGCGCTGCTGCTGGTAGTCCTGTTCCAGGGAAGCTCGTCGCTGGCGGAAGAGATCAGCGGCGGGAAATATCCGGAATATGAAAAATACTGCCAGAGCGTCCCCCGTTTCTTCCCCGGCAAAAAATATGAAATGTAAATGCCGTGACGAAAAGTGAAGAATTGTTCGACAATTATTAAAAGGTGGGTTGAAGTGAATAAAAAGTGCGCTGGGTAGTAATTGCCGGATCAGCAATGGCAGCACCCTCCCCTATTATTCTTCAAATGCCTTTTTGTATCTGGGCAACAGGTTCTTGCACAATACAACAGCATGCTGTGCAAGCAGGATGCTGATGCTATTCATATCCCCATCTTCCACAAATCGTCAGAGGACAGTAAGATACCATGGATCAAAAAGTGGACGATTGTAAATTTTTTAACGTATTTATTAAAATAATTGTATTTTTGCCCTTTATTATTTTTAACATAGAAACATGGCTAAACTCCCCATCAAACCCCCGAGAATCAATGTAAGTTCCTTAAAAGGCAGTTTTTGGAAACAGCTTGGCATGATTATCCTCGCTACTACCATTTCGCTTTTGCTGACTATTATGGCCACTAAGCTCATGGAAGCTCACCATCGTGCTAAAGATCGTCGCCTCTCGGCCATGATGGTGATGAGCAATATTGAGAAGTTCTCCCGAAATCTGGATGAAATCGCATCATATATGGTCTCTACCGATAGTGCGACCACAAGGTTGCTGAGCACACCTGTTGAAGAACTGGAACTGATGCCGGAGGATGAACTGGGTAACCTGATGTCACAAGCCTCTGACTTGCTTTTCCTGACGTACGATAAATCAGCGGAGCGTATTTTTTCCAACAACATTGAGACCTGGAAGAACATGGGAAATGTGGAATTTATTGACAGAGTGGGACAATGCTTCTCGGCTATGAATATGGTTGAAGAGCGGTGGAACAACTGGGTGACTACCGTGGAAGAGACCATGCGTGACATCAAAGAGCATCCTGAAGAATATGAAGGTAGCAACATACCCATAAAATGCATTCGCTCTGAGAAAGTGCAGCACACTCTTAAAGGCGTTCATTATTGGCGGTCGTGGCTCTCCTACATGGCAGCCACCATGCGCTATCATAACCGGCACAACATGAGCTCTATTGGCATAACGGAAAAGGAGGTGATGGACTATACCGACACTCGTGAGCGGAAAACGGAGAACACGGATAAGGCTCCCGACTTTAAGGATTTTTATTCTGAAATAGAACTATATACTGCACAAACTCCTGATGGAAGATGATCTTTTGTGGAGTCTATTTGTGACAACTTATTGTTTTCCCCTGCTGATTATCTCACAGAAAAAAAGGCTGCCCCAGAGAAGGGGGCAGCCTATATTTTTTTGTGTGATGCTATATCGCATCAAAAATGGCTCACACACATGTTCGCTTATGCGCGATGTGTAATGGAGAATTAGAACGTGTAACGAACGCCTAAATTAGCACTCCAGTCAAAGTAATTTGCGCGTACGTCGTTATCAAACAACATGCCGTAACCCGGTCTGAAATCCAATTGCAGGGTGAGTGGGATGTTGAATTTGTATTCCAATCCGAGAATTCCATTGACCCCGAACTTACCATAGTCATGAACAAGGTAAGCGTGGCTGGCAATCCAGGAATAACCCAGACTGACACCGCCACCAAGGAAACCATACAATCCTTTAGTGAAATGGCCTTCATACATGAGATTCGGGTTCAATTCAACGGTAGGGACGTAGAAAGAGCCATAACGGTGGGCGGCATAGGTGTATTTGTATCCCAAATCCAGCTGCAAGGCAAGATGATTAGCCAAGAAGGTCTTGTAAGAGAGAGCCTCAAAATTACCGACTGTCACACCGATGCTGTGCTTGTAGGGTGCTTGAGCTTGTAAACCCTGGCACATCCCGAACACACATAACATGATGACGACAATGTTTTTCATACTTTTCATAACAACCATGTTTTAATGTTAATAAATCATCGCTTTTTGAAAGCGCAAAAATATATTTTTTCCCATTATCATATTCAAAAAGTTTGTACGACAAACCTTCCATACCTAAGGGCCCCACTGTTTTCTTTGTGCATAAAAAAAGCGTGCGGCCCCGATTTCCGAAGCCACACGCCACTCAATTGTTTATATCAACCTGTATGTTATTTCTTTACGAAGTTCTTCGTAACCACACCGCTGTCGGTCGTGACACGCACGTAGTACATGCCATCAGCCAAACTGCTAATGTTGATACGTAGCGGATTCTCCGAAGAGGTAATGACGTGAATCAACTGACCATATACATTGAAGACCTCCACCCTTGCGACATGAATGTTGGCATCGTTTACCTCCACCGTCACCTTCTCGGTAGCCGGATTCGGATAAAGGTTGACGCTTGCTTCCAAATAATTAATAATACCGACATTCGTGGTATGGAAGCTCACCGTATTAGAGGCATCACTGGTCAGGCCATTGTTGCAGATAGCCACCACATTGGCTTCGTAGTCCACATTGGCCACCAGATCGGTTAAGGTGTATGTGGTTGCGGTAGCAGTGGCGGTACTCCAAGTGTTCTCAGTGGTCTGGCGGTAGTTGATTTGCCACATATTGGCAGTACCTGTCTCCTGTTGCCAGGTCAGGGTCACATCGGTATTGGCCACGTCAGCGGTCAGGTTCGTCGGTGACGGGCATGTGAGTGTGGATGCCGGTGTAAAGGTGACCACGCTGGACGGGTCGCTGTTGACACCGTTGGTACAATGAGCGATCACATAGGCTTCATAGGTGATATCCAACGTCAGGCCTTGCAAGGTATAGGTGAGCGCATTTGTCGTCACCATCTGATAGGTGCCACCCACCGGGCGGTACCAGAGTTCCCACTCGTTGGCAGTATTGGGCTCTTGCGTCCAGGTAAAGGTTGCCGTTGTTCCATCCGTGGCCACCTGCAAGTTGCTCGGAGTCGGGCAGTTTGGCGCAACCAAGGTGGAGAAGGTCTCTATCTCACTCCAATCACTTTGGCTATTGCCGCAGTCGGCTTGGACGCGCACCGAATAGTTCGTCTCCGGGGTCAAATTGGAGAGTGTGACTGAAGGTGTGGAGGCTGACAGTGTAACCCAGGATGTGCCAGTAGTCTCGCGATAAGCCACATTCCAGGCACTTTCATTGCCTGCTGGCGTCCATGTGACAACAGCCGAGGTGGAAGTGATGGTGCCTACCTGCAGATTGGTCGGGATCTCGCACGGGATCTCCTCAATCACGATATTATCCACATAGCCTACATTATAAGAGGCTCCAGAGAAATGCGGTGCCCAGAGAACGATATTGGTACCGGTGCCGCTATAGTTTTCAAAGGTTGTCGTGAAGGTAGAGTAAGCGGTCGATGTCACGTTAATGGTATCCGTCGGTACAAAAGTGGTGATGTCGGTCAGATCACTCATCACACCCACATACAACAAGAAATTGTAAGTGCTACTCGTTGAATAGCCTCGAGCATCAAAGGAAAGTTGCACCGTATTGAGCGGATAAGTGGTAGTGTTGAGGGCCGGGAAGATCAACACTTGGTCACCATAGGTGGAAGAGGTGTACGTATAGAAACGTATAGCATTGGGCGTGGAAGAAGCATATGTGGAACTGTTGTACACGATGGGGTATCCAGCGTAAGTAGAGATGGTGCCATTGTTGTAGAAATCCCAACAGTTTGGCAAATTGTTGACAGTGCCGGTAGTGCTACCCGTTGTCTGATCGAAGTTCTCTTGATACGGCAGTGTGCTGATGGGATCACACAATGTGCTGAACGAGAACACTTGACTATGGATGCTCTCATCGTCCGGACCGCAGATCTGTTTCACATAGACATCATAGGTCGTGTTGGTGGTAAGTCCTGTCAGGGTCGCCGAAGGGGTCGTAGTGGAGATTGTGGTGCCAGTCCCCAGGTTGAAGCCGGCAGGGCCATACTCAACCTCCCAGGAGACGCCCAGTGAGTCGGCAACCTCCCAAGCAACAGTGGCCGTGTTCAATCCGATATCGGTCAAGTGGAGATTGACCGGTGCCTCACAAGTCGGGATATACTGAATCATCACATCATCGAGATACATATAGTTGGCGGCTCCATTGGAGACGAAGGCAATATAGTGGCCATTGCCGGTATAGGTATCAAAATCTACGGAGAAGTCCTGCCAAGTGGAGGTGGTGCTAGGTGTCAGGTCTGCCAACTCCACGAAAGTGCTGATATTGGTAGGATCGGTCATCACACCCACTTTCAAATGGTAAGATGCGGAAGACTTGTACATTTTGAAGGAGGCGCGCACCGTGCTCAGGTCAATGGTCGGGTCAAACTCTGGCGTGGCGGCGATGGTATGGGTGGTGGCAGTGGAGTAGAAATAGAGGGAACCCACGCCGCTAAAATGGGTTGTGCTGATGTACGGGTAACGCGTGGTAGTAATGTATGAGCTATAGCGATTCCAGCAGGTCGGGAAAGCCGTGGTGCCAGTGCCATAATCGTCAAAGTTCTCCGTGTAGGGCAAGGAGTCTATCAGCAGACAGTTGGTCTGGAAGGTACACTTGTTGGACCAGTCGCTAGTCTCATCGGCAGAGCACACCGCCTTGACATAGTAGTCGTAAGTAGTAGCCGGTTCCAGGCCCGTGATGGTGTAGGAAGGCTGGTTGACGGTAGTGGAGACACCGCTGGTGTTGGGGAAATAGCCCACAGGACCGTAGGAGACGATCCACTCGCCCTCGCCATGACCGGGAGTCCAGGAGACATCGGCCGAGGTGGTAGTCAAGGCTTCCACCTCCAGATTGTGCGGCATCACACAACCCGGGACATAGTCCACGATAATATGATCCACATAGCAGGTCGTGACGCCCAAGACGCGGAAGGCAATGAACTTGCCCGTTCCAGTATAGGAGGTGAAGGGCACCGTAAACCCATTCCATACAGACGTGACTGGTTCGATGGTCTCAATCAGCTCGAATGTGGAGGTGTCGTTGGCATCTGTCATCACACCGATATCCACATGATGGACGTTGCCCATAGCTGCCTTGAAGGCCAAGTCTATTTGCAAGTCTGAGATATTCGCGTCCATCTCGGGCATGATGGCATACTGATACGTGGTGGCAGAGGTGGTGTAGAAATAGAGTGCGCCGGGCAATGTCAAGCCTGTAGAAGCCGTAGTGGAGTAGACATACGGAGCAGAGGTGGCATTGGAAATCTTAGTCCAGCAAGCGGGGAAAACCGATGTGCCGGTCCCATAATTGTCAAAGTCTTCCACATAGGGAAACTCACTGACAGGCAGGCAAGAGGTAGAGAAGGTGGTGGAGACCCACTCGGTGGGACCCTCCGCGCAGAAGGCTCGCACATATACGTCATATTGCGTGCTGGCCGTCAAGCCTGTAAGCTCAAAATAGGAATCTCCCAAGGTCTGAATGGTTCCCGTGGTGATATCAAAACCGGCTGGGCCATATACAATGTCCCAGGTGTTGATCTCTTCAGGAGATGCCCAGGTGACCATGGCCGAGGAGGACATGATGTTGGAGACTGTCAACATTTGGGGCTCCAAGCAATCGGGTGCATAGTCCAAGACTACATCATCGACATAGACAGAAGCAGCGGTACCCTCCAAAACCCTGAAGGCGATAAAGCGGCCTGTGCCTGCATAACCCGTGAAGAAGACATTCTTTTCCTCAAAAACGCTGGTCTCTGCAGGGGAGACCTGCGTAATCAGCTGGAAGGTGGCAGGATCATAAGGATCTGTCATGATACCTACCTCTAACTTAGCAGCGGCTATACTCTTTCTGGAATAGAAGGACAACATCAGATCATCCAAATCGATGGAGGCGTCTATCTCTGGCAGCACGGCATAGCAATAGGTACTGGTGGTACGATAGAAGTAGAGGGCTCTTAACGAGTTGTGCGCTGTAGAGCTCACATAAGGATAGTTAGTCGCAGAGTTGGTCATCCTCATCCAGCAAGTCGGGAAGTTGGCCGCACCCGTGGAATAGCTTTCGAAGTTTTCAGCAAAAGGCAATGAGTCTATGGCTGTACAGAGCGTGGTGAAGGAGATCGGATAGGTATATTCGCTCACCTCATTGCCACAATCCGACTGCACCTTTACCAGGTAGGTGGTGTTAGCCTCCAGACTGGAGAATTGATAGAAGGTGTCTGTCACACTATACAACTCTGTCCAGACAGAATCGGTCTCGGCCATGTAGGCGACATTCCATGCGCTCTCATCGGCACCAGGGGTCCAGGATATGGTTACCCCATTCTGTACAAAGTGACTGGCTATCACGTCGGAAGGACGGAAACAGTTGGGGATATAATCAATAACCACATTGTCCACATAGATGGTGTTTGCGGCGGATCCGGATCCACTGCGGAAAGCGAAGTGATGGGCATTGCCCGTATAGTTCGGGAAGGTAAGGTCATATTGCTCCCAGGTGCTAGTAGCTTCAGGGGATATGGTATCCAACGGCACAAAGGTCGTCAGGTCCGTGGGATCGCTCATCGCACCTACAATGAGAGAATAGGCGGCAGAACTCTTGCGGGCCATGAACGACAGCTGCAACTGGTTCAGGCTGATTGTGCTGTCAATTTCAGGAGTGGCTGCAATCACATAGTAATTGGATGCTGCATACATATACAAGGAGCCCGGAGCGGAAGCATTCGTGGCATTGATATAGGGATAGGTGGAAGTGGTGCCACTGTAGTTCTTGGTCCAACAGGTCGGCATCGTGCCTGTACCTGTTCCATAGGTGTCAAAATACTCATGATAAGGGAATGTGCTGATGATGCCGCAACCGGTATTGATGGTTTTGATGTCCGTCCAAGAGCTCTGAGTCCCGTCACCGCAGATGGCAGACACCCTTACCTCATAGGGAGTGTTGGGCGTCAGGTTCGAAATCACGACGAAGGTGTCCGTGACGGTGATCTCCGTCCATTGTTCTTCATAATTGCTCTTGTACTGTACTAAAGAGGAGCTGCCGGAGTTGCCGTTCGTCCAGCTGGCCGTCAGACTATTGGTCTGCACGTCAGTGAAGGTTAGATCATACGGTTTGATGCATGCGGGGATATAGTCCACGACGACATCATCAATATACATACCGCTGGTGATGGTGAAGCCCGTACGGAAGGAGATGTGGCGGCCTGTGCCCGTATAGTTGGACAAGGGAATGTCAAAGGTCTGCCAGGTGCTGACGGCATCCGGCGAAATGGTATCCAACGACTCGAAGGTGGTGGGATCCAGCGGATCAGTCATCACACCGACCACTAACTTATAAGCAGCGGAAGCTTTGCGAGCCTTGAAGGAGACTTGCAAATCCTGCATGTTGAGGGTGTTGTCGATGGCCGGAAGGGAGGCGCCATCCGCATAGGTTGAGGTGCTATAGAAATAAAGGGCACCCGGAGAGGAATAATGGGTAGTATTGATATAGGGATAGTTGGAAGTGGAGAGCGTGTTGTACTTCGTAAAACAAGTCGGGAAAGCGGAAGAACCTGTACCATAGCTGTCGAAGTTCTCTGTATAAGGCAAGGTTGAAATAGGCAGACAGTAGGTTTGGATGTTGAGGATATCACTCCAGAAGCTGTTAGTGCCGTCAGGACAATTGCTGCTCACCCGCACCTGATAATCTTGGCCATCTAGAAGGCCTGACAACTGATAGGTTGTGTCGCTGATATTGTCCACGGAAGTCCATACGCTGTCACTCTCCAGCTTATAGGCCAGGTTGTAGCTGGTCACATTCTCCACAGAAGACCAAATAATATCGGCGGAGTTGGTGGTGATGTTGTCTGCATGGAGGCCGGTCGGATAGGCACAGGTATGCGGATAGTCCACAACCACATTGTCCATATACATATAGTTGGCGCTGCCGGTGGGAGTCTTAAATGCAATGTATTTGCCATTTCCCGTATAGGGAGCCAACGAGACAAGGAAGCTTTCCCATTCTGAGGTGACTTGCGGAGAGAGGGTATCCAAAGGAACGAAAGTGCTGACATCGTTTGGATTGGTCATCACACCAACTTCAAGCTTATAGGCGGCAGAGGTCTTGCGCAACTTGAAGCTCACCTCGTAATCGCTGATGTTTCCGTTGATTTTGGGCGTGGTTATCCAGTTTGGCGTACTGGAAGTACCATAGAAATAGAGGGCAGCCGGGGAGGAGAAGCTATAGGTGCTGCTGAGATAAGGGTATTCAGAGGTCGTACTGGAATAGCCGCCACGGATCCAGCAGGGCATATACGTGCCCGTGCCTGCCCCATAGGAGTCAAACGTTTCCTCATAAGGAATGGTGATTGCCTCACACTGTGTTGTGAAGACTATGTTCTCGCTAGTCCACAGGCTCTCATCACCCGCACCACAGTCGGTCTGCACTTTGAAAATGAGTTCATAATCGGTGGAAGGGGTGAGATTCTGGATGACATAGGAAGAGTCCGTGACTCCGTACACGGTTGTCCAGTCTGTCTCATCGGAGAACATATATGAAATATTCCAAAGGGTTTCATTGCCTCTCGGTGTCCACGAAATGACGATCTGTTCATCTTGGGGTGCATAGGTGAGGTTTACCGGTTGTTCGCAAGTAGGAATATACTGCAACACGAAATTATCGATGTACATGCCGGTAACAGCTCCCATATCGCCACATTTGAAAGCGATGTAGTGGTCATTGCCCGTATAATTGTCAAAGTTCACCTCGAAGGGTTCCCAGACAGAAGTGGCAGTGGGAGACAAGGTATCATAAGGATGGAAGGTGGAGCCATCATGGGGGTTCGTGATGGTTCCGACGATGACCTTATAGTTGGCGCCGCCTTTCCGAAGCATCATAGACGCCCGCAACGTGTTAATCTGAATGCTTGAATCAATTCTCGGGGTGCTGGCGATATCATAGTAGGCTGAGGAAGCATACATGTACAAGCTGGCAGGAGCAGAGTAGTTATAGGTGGAATAACAATAGGGATAGGTGGTCGTAGAGCCGCTGTAATACTTGGTCCAGCAAGTCGGGAACGTGCCCGTGCCCGTGCCATAATCGTCAAAGTTCTCCGTGTAAGGCAGGGTGTAGATAGAGCACGGATCCGGCTGTGTGGTAACACATACCGGATCGGATGTGGCAGTTCCGCCAGGCGTATATACCGCCTCCACGGTGTAGCAGTAAGGGGTCTCCATCATAAGACCCTCGTCCGTATAATCAAAACTCTCGATGATGCTGGTATTGAGCAGCACATTGTCGCGGTAGATGTTGAAGCCCATCAGATTTTCTGACACGAAAGAGCCTTTCACCACAAAGGGTACGCCCAGCTGTTCCAAGGAGGTGTCATCAGACCATGCTTGCCACACGCCATTCACCAGTTGGATACCGTTGCCGGTGCTGACCATACCGGGGATGCTGACTGGCGGGCACCAGGGACCGCTGGCAAGGGAGCCCGTCATGGAGACCGTCACCCAGTAGGTGCCGGCAGGCAAGGTGGTGTCAATGGCCGTGGTCACCCGCATGATAGGACGAGTAGTGTCGTTCAAGGCAGTAGCGCTGGTACGGTAAATGCCCGTCCACTCAGCGGAAGTCATGACATTGTTCGGGCCAGACGTCCAGATGGGAACCGAGGTGCTGTCAACAGGCTCCGAATCGTAGATGGAGACAAAAGCCCCGGTGAACGTCGAGGTTGTGGAAGAGCCTGTCTGATAAGCGTAAAAGTCGATGGTGGAAATATGCGCGGCCGTAGGCAGCGTGAAGTCGTCACCCACCTTATATTTGGCCGTCTCATTGATGTTTCGGCCCAGGATAGTCTGACCACCATAGGAGCAACTGACATCGTTGCCTCCATAGCCGCCACCAGGATAGATGACCATCTGCGACTGGTTCCACAGGTTGATACGCAGCGGCTGGGTGGTACCCTGCGGCGCGCTCCAAGAAACTTTGACAGATTCGTGTGACAGGGCCGTCGCCGTCACATTGGCTGGCGAATTCTGCTGCGCCATCAAAGTGGTACATGCTATCGCCATGCAGAAAAGCAATAAAGCATAGATTTTGGATTTCATAATAGTATCTTTTTGATTATTAAAAATTTACAAGTATAATTATGATGCAAAGGCGAAGCAAAAGTATAAATTATTTTGGGGAAATATTTTGCAAAATCACCTTTTTTATTGTCATTTTTGACAAATATTTTGTATATTCTTTAAATACTATCATCTTATTCCCCAAGGTATTTTGAACAAAAGAAAAAGCATTATCTATCTTTGGCAAAATTTTTGCAATGCAATAATGGGCTTTATCATGGCCTAACAATTGTCATACAAGTCTTAACAATATTTGCAAGTGATTGAAAAACATATTAATATGAACGAAGAAGAAATTAAAGAACCGATGAATAAGGAAGAACTCCCCGACACTGAACCGACTGTATCCTCCGAAAATGGGACTGAAGAACCGGCTAAGGAAGAGGTTCAAGAGGAGAAAAAGGGGAAGTCTTTCTTCTCCAAAAAGAATAATAAGGAGAAGCAGAAGATAGAAGAGTTAGAAGCGCAAATCGAGAAGTTGAATGCAGAAAAGGCGGAGCTCAACGACCGTTTCCTGCGTCTTTATTCAGAATTCGACAACTATAAGAAACGAGTCAACAAGGAGAAACTGGACTTGATAGCCACTGCCTCGGAGAAGGTGATTTTAAGTGTGCTGCCTATTATGGATGACTTTGAGCGCGCCATTGCCGCCAACGAGAAGGTAGATGACATCAATGCCATCAAGGAAGGTTTTGTTTTGATATATAACAAGATGCAACAAATGCTCACGCGTCATAATGTCACCGAAATTGAAGCTGTTGGACAGGTTTTTGACACCGATCTGCACGAAGCCGTCACCCATTTCCCTGTGGAGAAAGAGGAGGACAAAGGCAAGGTGATCGATGTGACAGAAAAGGGCTATAAACTGTCTGACAAGGTGATTCGCTATGCCAAGGTGGTGGTGGGTCAATAAAAGAAAGGAGACATTATGGCAGAAAAAAGAGATTATTATGAGGTGCTTGGGGTCACCAAAGAGGCCTCGGCAGACGAGATAAAGAAAGCCTATCGCAAGAAGGCGATGCAGTATCACCCCGACCGCAATCCGGGCGACAAGGATGCTGAAGAGAAATTCAAGGAGGCGGCGGAGGCATACGATGTGCTGAGCAATCCTGACAAAAAGGCACGTTACGACCAGTTTGGCCATGCTGGCATGGGCGGTGCGGCCACCGACTTCTCCGGCGCCAACATCAACGATATCTTCAGTCATTTCGCCGACATTTTCAGTGGCGGCTTTGGGGGTGGTTTCAATATTGGCGACTTCTTTGGCGGGGGTGGCAGCGGTGCAGCCCAGCGCGTGCGCCGTGGCACCAACATCCGTATCAAGGTCAAGATGACCTTGGAAGAGGTGGCTACCGTCACGGAGAAGAAGTTGAAGATCAACAAGTACGTGGCATGTACCCATTGCAACGGCACGGGTGCCAAAGACGAGCACAGCAAGGAGACCTGTCCCACCTGTCATGGCCGGGGCCAGGTGATGCAGCAGCAACGCTCCATGTTCGGGGTCATCCAGCAGGTGTCGGAGTGCCCCACTTGTAACGGCACGGGCGAGGTCATCAAAGACAAATGTCCGCACTGCCACGGCAACGGCATCGTGAAGGGTGAGGAGGTGGTGCAAGTCTCCATTCCCGCCGGCGTGGACAACGGCATGCAGCTCACCTTGCGTGGCAAGGGCAACGCGGCCCCCAACGGCGGCATCAACGGCGACCTGCTCGTCGCCATCGAGGTGGCCGACCACGACATCTTCGAGCGCGACGGCAACAACCTCTACCTGAACTACCACATCAGCATCCCGCAGGCAGCCTTAGGCGCTTCGGTGGAGATCCCGACACTGACGGGCAAGGCCAAGATCAAGATCCCGGCCGGCACCCAGAGTGGCCAGATCCTGCGGCTTCAGGGCAAAGGCCTTCCCGAAATCAACCGCGGTGGCATGGGCGATCTTATCGTCAACATCAGCGTGTGGACTCCCAAGAGCCTGACCCGCGAGGAGAAGGAGATGCTGGAAAAGCTGAGCACGCACGAGAACTTCGTGCCCAAGCCTGGCAAGAACGACCGCAGCGTCTTTAACCGCGTGCGGCAGTTCTTCAACAACTAAGCCACAAAAGGGAGGAGCGACATTCCTCACCTATTGATTCAACCACTCCAATGCCTTCTCCAACAGTTCGTCCCGACCTTCGCGGACGCCCTTTACGGTGGGCCAGACGTAGATGTCGGGGATAATGCCGACACGCTGCGTCTCCGTGCCGTCCGGGTAATAGATGCCGATGCCGGAGAAATAGGAGCAGACCCCACCCGGAAGCCGAATGCCCACCACATCGCCATCCGCGCCCGCTGTCGTGTTCCCGATGACGATGCTGTTCGGGAGCGTGCGGTACATCATGGTGCAAAACTCTGCATGACTCTGCGACCGCTCATTGATGAGAATGGCGATTTTACCCGTATATGATTGCTTGCCTTTGCCAGTATAATTAGGATTGGTCCAAATAAAAGATCCGGGATTGGTCAAATCTGGACAAGTGGCCTTGAAAAATGGTCTTGATTTGTCAGACAAAACACCATATAACATATAGTTGATGGTCTCATTAGGATACTCTCTCAAGTCTAAGATCAGCGCCTTGGTGGTGTGCAAGGTGTCCGCGATGCGTTCCACCCATTCTTTGGTGATATCATCCATGGAGACATATCCGATACTGTCGCCTAAATCTTTGTAGCAGATGCTGTCTGTTTGGAAATGGAGTTCCATTTCTTCCAGATTATATCGGGTGATAGTGGACTCCTTGGGGATTCCATCCGACATGAAAGAGATGCGGACGGTGGGCTTGTCGCCGCTACAAATATCCCACAACAATTGTCGGAGCTTTGCACGATGGTTGGAAGCGGCATAATAGGGTGCCAGACTGTCGATCCTAAACGAAACAGGTTGGCCATCGATATGGGTGATGACATCCCCAATATGCGGACCTGCACTGTCAACTTTTTCCGGATCCCAATAATCGGAAACCACCAAGGTGTCATTGTTCAAGAAACTCACCTTGAACGGAGGTCGGTAATAATCCAACGACTGTGTGGATTTCATTGACCAAACGGCCCCGTGGGTGTCATCAATTTGGGCAATCAGGCGCCTGACAGCGCTCCAATAGCTCTTTTTGTCCTCGGCGGAGATGAACGAGGCTATATATTTCTTCATGACCGTGTTCCAGTCGGCATCCATAAGATATTTGTCCGGGAAGAAATAATATACCATGTTCCAATACCGGTAGAGAGCCAGCAGCCGGAAACCGGAGTCAGGGCACTCCATCTCGGCATAGTCGTTTTCGTGGGTGAAGTTCGCCGTTCTTACCCATATAGAAGAATAGCTCACATAATAAAGTCCATTATTGCGGTTCTGATAGAGGTTCATCAGCGTCTTGTAGAGCTTTGGAGACAGATCCTCGGGATTGATCCATGCCAAATCAGGCTTCAGAAAAGCGTTGGGATTCACGGACTTGACCTCTTTGTTGACAGGGATTTTCCCATAATGAAGAATCCATTTGGCCAAGTAGGCGTCACGTTGTTGGTTGTCTGTCACTTTCAGGTAACCGGGCAGCATCCGGAAAAGTTCGTAATCCCAGTTGTGCGAGCCTTTGGAAATGGTCGGGTGATGATATTTCAGGAATCCCCAGACACGGCCTAATAGTTCAAGGTTGTCCACCAGTTGCGGCGTCATTTCAGGAAACACTATGTTGGAACCGTGGTCATACGCTGTGTCTTGGACTGCGCCAGACTTGTTGGAGGGCGTTTGTGCGAAAGAAAGGGTCGCGCAGAAAAGGAGAAGGAGGAAAGAGATTAGTTTTTTCATTTTAATACTTGATTTTGAAGTATTCCAGCAATGCCTTGTATTGGTCTTGTGCCGTAAGACAGGTGTCGCGAAGGTAGTCGTTGAGGCTGATGCCGAATTTCTCGGCAAACCGGGGTGATTGAGATGTACTCCATACTATCGGCAAGAATCTAATGAAAACCGCGGCAAAGATGCGATTTTTTGCCGATACCGGCAAAATAATATTTCAAATAAGTTTTGGTGGATGAAAATTAGAACGAAATTTATACATTGATGCCGATCAAAGCGGAAGCTGTAACCTCTACTCGATTTCCAAGCGGGGTTTGACAGGGTCGTCCAAGTGGTGGATAAAGTCATATTCCACCGTTACCACACCCTTTACTTTCCTGAAAAACTGCATAGTCTCCTCCAGGGTCTTGTCTTCCGGCTTCTTGAGGGCCATGCCAGGGATGATGTTGTAATCGTAGATGATCTCCGCCTGATACGTTTTTATGGCTTTGAGCAGCGGTTCTTTTCCCACGATGGTGTCATACATGACGAGAAAATTGGTGGGAGAGTACTCTTGGATGGGAGAGCGTTGTATGATGTCGGGCAGTTCCACTGTTTTTTGGGCTGTACAGGATGACAGCATCAAAAGGGCCAATGGGAGAATCAGCAAAAAGGCCTTTGGGGCCAAGTATTGGATTAGTTGTACTTTTAGTTTCATTTCTGCATGTATTTTTTCCGTTCCTCTTCGGGAAATTTTTCAATGGCATACCGCAACATGGTTCGCGGCATATTTTTGTATCTCGCTGACAACCAACTTTTCAGTCGTTGTTCATCGCGCTTCCCCGCTTCGCGCAACAGCCAGCCAACGGCCTTTTGCAGAAGGTCGTGCAGAGGTTGGGGCTTTTCCAAGAAGATGTCCGCGATGGCGTAGGTGTCGTCCAACTGTCCGTGACGCAGAAACTGCATGGTGCTCACCATCCCGATGCGTTGCTCCCAAATGGTCTGGCCGTGGCGGGCGAGGTCGTAGAGCAAAGTACGATCCTTGTCCAACAGCCAGTTGCCGAGGAGCTCGTAACAAGACAAGTCCACCAAATCCCAGTTGTTGACATACGGAAGATGCGCCAAATAGAAGCTGATACAGCATTGTTGCAGTCCCATGTTTTGTTTGGAATGCTTGAAAAACTGCACTAACGTCAGCAGGGCGGCGAGGCGTATCTCGTGGTACTCGGAGGAGATGCACTCTTCCAACTCTTCGAAAGAGGTCTGTTCCCAACATTGTTTCACCACCTCGCGCGTTACGGGCACCTTCACGCCGAGGAACAGGTCGCCCTCCCCATACTGTCCTTCGCCCGTCTTGAAAAACCGCGACATGTTCACGGCCTGTACCGCATCTTGGCGGGAGAGCATTTCGTTGTATAAGCTGTTGTTTTTCATTTTACCAGATTAATATCCATAGAAACTATTTGGTGGCATGAATGGAGGAGAAATGATTTTTATCGCCTGATCCATAATCCATTAAATTGTTTCAGCTCTAAAATATTGGTCGCATTTTTCAATGTGTTCTCACTTTTGAGAAGGTTTTTTCTTCTTTGTATACTTCCCCCTCACAATCTCAAAAGATCCGGATACCAGCTCTTTGAGCAGTTCGTCGTAGATGGTTTGGAGGTTGAGGCCGACCCAGTATTTGATGCTGAAGTGGCTGTCGGGGGGCTCCACGCCTTCGGCGGTGTCGAGTAGTTCGGGGATGCGCTCGGGCTGGCATTTCACCACCACTTTGAGGTCGTTGAGGTCGCAGTAGCAGAAGGTGTGGCCGCAGACGTAGAATACTAACAGGGAGTCGCCGCCAGGCATCTTCGCGAAGGGGAACTTCTCCTCCACGTCGCCTAACGAGAGGCAATATTCACGGAATTCTTCGAGGTTCATGACAGTTTTTTAGCATATTTAATTTCAACGGGGCAAAGATAAGAAAAAGGATCTTTAGATGGCAGCCTTGCAATTCAGAAATAATAGTATTTTTGCGCTCCTAAAAACCGCATCAACATGAAATATTGGATTCTTACCCTTGTCAATATCCTCACTCTCTTCTCTTTGTCGGCGCAAAACGTCGGTGTCATTCTGGGTTCTTGTTCCAATAGTACTGGAGCGTCCACCCATGTTGAAAAATCCGCTCCCGACCTCTCCTTCCGCAACCCGGCTTTGCCCATGGAGCAGCGGGTTGAGATTCTCCTGCGTCAGTTGACCTTGGATGAGAAACTGGCCATGATGGAGCACCAGAACCCGGCCATTGAGCGCCTTGGCATCCCGGCCTACAGCTGGTGGAACGAGGCGTTGCACGGGGTAGCCCGCAACGGCTATGCCACCGTCTATCCTCAACCCATCGGTCTCGCCGCCACCTTCGATGTGCCCGCGGTGAAGCAGATGTTCTCCTGGATTGCCGAGGAGGGACGCTGGAAGTTTGAGGAGGCCCAACGCAACAAAGAGTATGGCGACTACAAGGGTATCTCCTTCTTCACCCCCAACATCAACATTTTCCGAGACCCTCGCTGGGGTCGCGGCATGGAGACCTACGGCGAGGATCCCTACCTGACCGCCCAGATGGGCAAGGCCTGTGTGCAAGGCCTGCAAGGTGATGACCCCAACTATTTCCTGTCGTTGGCCTGCGCCAAGCATTTCGCCGTCCACAGCGGTCCCGAGTCCATCCGCCACTCCTTTGACGTGTCGGTGACGCCCCGCGACCTCTGGACCACCTACCTGCCTGCCTTCGAGACGCTCGTCAAGGAGGCCAATGTGCAGCAGGTGATGTGCGGCTACAACCGCCTGGACGGGGAGCCCTGCTGCACCAACCAGCACCTCCTCGTGAAGATTCTCAAGGAGCAGTGGGGCTACGAGGGCCTGTTTGTCACCGACTGCTGGGCACTGAACGATGCCTGGGAGCGCGACACGGTCATCCCGCGCCACGAGACCTACCCCACGGCCGCTGACGCCGCCTCGGCCGCCTTCGGCTCCGTCATAGACCTCGAATGCGGCAGCGGCCTGCCCGCCCTGAAAGAAGCGGTGAAACTTGGCTACATAGACGAGGGCATCATCGACGACCACGTGCGCAAGATCCTCACCGCCCGCATGCGCTTGGGACTCTTCTCCGAGGAGGAGATGTACCGCTGGAAAGGCGGCAAGGAGGTGGAAGTGGAACCCCTCGACTATTTTGGCTTGTCTTATCGCATGGCCAGCGAGAGTATGGTGCTGTTGCAGAACAAAAACAACATCTTGCCGCTCGACCCGAAAAAATATAAGCGCATCGCTGTGGTCGGCCCCAATGCCGCCAACGACACCATGATGTGGGGCAACTACAACGGCACCCCCTACCATACCGTCACCATCTTGGAAGGCATTCAGGACTATGCCAAGAAGCATAACGGTCCGTCCGTCTATTACGACATGGCATGTCACCACGTGGATGGCCTCTATAAGCTGCCCGCCAACTTTGACAAGGAGATTGCCAAGTGCGACCTCATCATCTTCGTGGGTGGCCTCTCGCCCGCGCTGGAGGGAGAACAACTGGATGTGGAGGTGGACGGCTTCCATGGCGGCGACCGTACCTCCATTGAGCTGCCCCGTATCCAGAACGGCATGCTGCGCAAGCTCAAGAAGACTGGCAAGCCCGTCATCTTGGTCTTGAACACCGGCAGTGCCGTCGCACTGGATTGGGAGGATGAGAACCTGGACGGCATCCTGTGCGCCTGGTACCCCGGCGAGGCCGGCGGACTGGCAGTGGCCGATGTGCTGTTTGGCAAGTACAACCCCGCGGGACGACTGCCCGTGACCTTCTACAGCGCCCACAACAACCTGCCCCCCTTCGACAATTACGACATGCACGGCCGCACCTATCGCTTCATGACGGAAAAGCCCCTCTATCCCTTCGGCTATGGCCTCAGCTACAGCACCTTCTCCTACTCCAACTGCCAGTTTGATGTGGATGGGAGGAAGTTTACTTGCACGGTCACCAACGAGAGCAACCGCCCGGGCGACGAGGTGGTGCAGGTCTATCTGAAAAACCCGCAAGACCCAGAGGGACCCGTCAAGACCTTGGTAGGCTTTGAGCGCGTGAAACTGGGTTCCAACATGTCCGAGACGGTATCCTTCACCATTGACGAGCGCTTCTTCCAGTCTTTCAACGACAAAGACCAGACCTTCGAGTTTCGTCCCGGCACCTTCTACCTCATGGTCGGCGACCAGGTGCTGGAGGTGCATATTTAGGCTGGGGTGAGAATATAGTTAAGAGTTATCAGTTGAAACCTTGAACTTTGACTATGAACTTTGAACTACGGAGGTACCCCTTCATTTCTTAGTTTCTTAATTTCTTAGTTTCTTAACTCCTCACGGAAATCATCACCCCATAGGGCACGACACGAACGAGCCCCCAACAATTCAACACTTCAACACTTCAACATTTTTGTTATCTTTGCCCCGAAATAATAAAAACAACACGGTTATGAAAAAAATCCATGTCCTTTTCTTCCTATTAGTTGGATTTGCGTTTGGATATGATTTACGATGACATCAACAATCGGGTGAATCTGCTCACTGAACTGATGTACTGTGATGAAAGTGCCATGCCCCAGCAGTTGGCACAGGTGGATCCCTATACCCTGACGGGGATGAAAGTAATTCAACTGGA
>JAGCGA010000021.1 GCA_017649855.1 Bacteroidales bacterium | reverse complement strand
TCATCTTGGCACGGACTCCCCGCGCCGCGAGATGTTCCCCGCGCGTAGCCTGTACCCCATATTGCGGCTGACGCCTTATAAGGGGTTATTAGGATAGTGTTTCTCCGAAACACTTCCCCATAGAGCACGCGGGCGGCATTCATGTCGGCTTGATCTTTTGGCAACTTTTCTATCAAAAGAAAAGTTGGAGAATATATTTTGTCCAAGGATGTTGCTGGCCGAAAAAGAATGGTTTCCTCTCTATAACAAAAACAATTAATAATTGTGATGTAATAGCAAACAACCACAATAATGCCATCAGGTATACAATCACCAATTAAAATTACATATCCTGACGGAAAATGGCGTTCAGTTCCAATGGTTTTTGTATCTTTGCCGCCCGTTAAATATTAATAAGAAAAACAATGAGTCAGATTATTAAAGTTTTAGGAAGAGAGATTTTAGACTCTCGTGGCAACCCCACAGTAGAAGTTGATGTTTATACCGCTGCTGGCGCGATGGGTCGCGCTGCCGTGCCCTCGGGCGCCTCTACCGGCGTGCACGAGGCCGTGGAACTTCGCGATGGCGATGAGTCCAGATTTTTAGGAAAAGGCGTTTTGAAGGCCGTGCAGAACGTGAACAACGTGCTGGCCGAACAGATAGAAGGCATGGAGGTCAGCGACCAAGCGGACATTGACGCCCGCATGATCGAGATCGACGGCACGGAAAACAAGGGCGAGATGGGCGCCAATGCTATCCTCGGCATCTCCCTCGCCGCCGCCAAGGCCGCCGCTCAGGAGACTGGCCAAGACCTGTACCGCTATGTGGGCGGTTGCAACGCCACCGTGCTGCCCGTGCCGATGATGAACATCCTCAACGGCGGCTCCCACGCCGACAACTGCGTGGACTTCCAAGAGTTCATGGTGATGCCGATAGGTGCCCCCACCTTCGCCGAAGCTGTGCGTATGGGTGCAGAGGTGTTCCACAACCTCAAGAAAGTGCTCAAAGGCAAAGGCTACTCCACCAACGTGGGCGACGAGGGCGGCTTCGCACCGAACCTCAAATCCAACGAGGAGGCTGTGGAGGTGATCCTGCAAGCCATCGAGAAGGCCGGCTACAAGCCCGGCGTGGATGTATGCATGGCCCTCGACCCCGCCGCATCCGAATTCTTTGACACAGAGAAACAACTCTATCGCCTCAAATGGTCCACCAACGAGGAACTCACCCCTGCCCAGATGGTGGATTACTGGAAGAACTGGACTTCCAAATACCCGATCATCTCCATCGAAGACGGTATGGCCGAAGACGACTGGGACGGCTGGAAGCTGCTCACCGACACCATCGGCGACAAGGTACAGCTCGTGGGTGACGACCTCTTCGTGACCAACGTGAAGCGCCTCCAGATGGGCCTCGACAAGGGCGTGGCCAACTCCATCCTCATCAAGGTCAACCAGATCGGCACCCTCACGGAGACCATCAACGCTGTCTCCCTGGCCCAGAAGAACCGCTACACTGCTGTGATGTCACACCGCTCCGGCGAGACCGAGGACACCACCATCGCCGACTTGGCCGTGGCCCTCGGCACCGGCCAAATCAAGACCGGCTCCGCCAGCCGCACCGACCGCATCTGCAAGTACAACCAGCTGATGCGTATCGAGCAGATGCTCGGCAGCCAGGCCATCTATCCGGGCAAAAACTTCCCGTTCAGAGGATAAACCTTACATTCGTTATAACGATAACGCGAGAGGGACGGCTATGCCGCCCCTCTCTTTGTATAAAAACTGAATGGTGATTCCCGGTTATCGGTAGGTGATTTTCCGCACGCGACTGCAATTCCGATGATTGCCTTCGTATAAACTGCATTTAACCCAGTTTCCCCTCTCATCATACTCATATTTCCAAGTCAACGAGTAGGCAAGATGGTCTCCATAGTAATAGCATTTCTTACAGAGAGACCCGTGGTCGTCATAGTCGAAGATGACCTTTTTGATGAGAGTGGTGATGCTGCAACACCGGTTGGGATAAGGATTGAACCGTGCAAGTTTTTCCCCTTCTATCATCCGCAACATCCCTTCGGGATCGTATTGGGAAGTGAAGCTGCAATTGTCTGTAGGATAGTCTGATATGCTGTCGCTTAAGAGGTCGATTACTTGAGTGGATTGCAGAGAGTCATCATAGAGGTATTGTTTTTGCAGGATGGGAGGATCGCTTTTTTCTGCGAGGAAAGGGAACATCGTTTCCGTTACCAGTCTATTGTCGGCATCGTAGGTGTAAGTGGTGATGGCTAGTAAATTATTTGATCCATACTGATAGACCTTGATGATTCGTTGCAGAGAATCATAGCGCAGGGCTTCTATTCTCTGCCAGTCAGGTTGCGTTTCATCCTTCTGTTCCCAAAGAATGGGGAGCCCGTTTTCAAAGGTGAAACGGTTATAGATGCGTTGGCTGGACTGACAGGTCGGTTTTCTAAGGGAATGTCTTGAGGATTTTCTCTGATCCTTCGTGCGTCTAATCAGGGTGTCGTTTTTGGACTGAAAATAGGTGTTCTTTATTTTCTTATAATAGGTTGTTTTGACGATTTCTTGGTCAATACTGACAACTCTCCCCGTGCTATCATACGAAAAAGTGGTATTTATCTTCGGAGTAGTGGTGTAGAGGACGTGTTTGCCGTATTTTTTGTTGTGATCGAATAAACAGTAACTAGACAAGTCATATTCCGGATTGGTTTGGCTATTCTGGGTTTCTTTTATTGTCAAAACAGTGCCGCTGACGCATATATCCTGAAGCTCATTCAGCATGGTGCTGCTCACGGATGGCATGGGCCGTAGCCGTGCCGATATATCATGAGAGAGGTAAGGACTCTCTTGCGCGAAGAGAATCCCGCCGGCAACTAGGCAAACCCATAAAAGAATGACGACTCGTAGTCTCATAATCGCAGAAACGTTTTGATCTTCAGCGTGCAAAGATATAAAAAATATGCAATTATCATGTCAAATCCTATGTCATTGCCATAAAAAAACGGACTGACAATTGCCAGTCCGTTTCTCAGAGCAGTGGATCATGAGTTGTACCATTTGATCCGGCTCGTGATGAACATGGCCACTGCGAGGATGATGAACAGTCCGATGCTGCCAGCCAGCAGGGCATAGGTCTCCATCTGCATCAGGATATAGATGAAGCCGTACAAGACGGTCAGCAGTCCGCCGACCAACAAGGCTGGTTTTTTCACTTTGAGGATGGCCGCCATGAAGATGGTGATAAGCGCGATGGTCATCACTGAGGCGATGAGGTAGGCACCCCAGAAGACCACATGCTCGCTGAAGGAAAGCAGCAAGGTGTAGTAAAGCAACAACGCAACACCCACCAACAGGTACTGTATCGGATGGATGCGCACGCCCGTGCGGATTTCCACGAAGAAGACCGTTGCGAAGGTCAGCACAATAATCAGGAAGGCGTACTTGATGGAACGCTCGTTCTGCTGGTACTGCTCCACGGGCAGACGCATCTCCACACCGAACATCTCACCGGGCTCGTACTCGTTGTCGCGCCACAGACTTTGTCTCCATTCTGTCATCACGCCGCGCAGACTGCTGTTGAGCGACAGCACCTTCCAGGTGGCCTCGAAGCCCTGGTCGGTGACCTCGCGCGTGACGGGCAGGAAGTTGCCCTGGAAGTTGGGCGTGGTGCAGTTGGAGGTCAGATGCACGCTCGTGGCACCGCCTACCGGCATGAAATGCAGATTGCGGGACCCCTTCAGTCCTAATTCTACGTGATAATCCACGCTGTCATGGGTCATCATTTCCACAAGACTGATCGGGCAGACCAGAACCGCACCTAATTCTTTGTCTTGGCCGGAAGCCATCTTGTGCTCCTTGCCACCCAGGGTGAACACGACATTGTCGGTCAGACCCCGCAAGTCGCCCAGTCCGATGAGCATGCGCGCCCCGGCAAAGTCGTATTGGTCGGGATGGATGCCCGACTCCTCCAACTTCGACCAGAGGAAACTGCCTTGCATGTCCAGTCCGGATGTGTATACGGTCACATCAAAGATGCCCTTGTGGAGCTTTTGCGTCTGCACGTCGCCGTTGACCGTCAGTTCCTCCGGCAGCAGATAGACATCCGGTATTTTGTTCGTCTTGCCAGGGATGAGGATGACCGGCCCCACGACCGTCTGCTCGCGGCTCCACATGCGCCCCACCTCCGACTCCGCATCACGAGAGCTGGAGTTGCGTTCACGAATAAGATTTAGGATCATGTGCTGCGGGATGAGCATCAGCAGGCCCATCGCCACGATGATGATGATTTTCAGGCCCAACTTGGTCTGGGGGTTTTTAAGTCCCGCTTTCTTGGAGGATGGATTTTCATTTGAGTACATCTGCGTACCCATTGATTGTTTTTCAGAATAGATGTCCATATTGTTGAAATTTAAAGGGTTAATATTGGTTTTTTTGTATCTTCAGCTATTAGCTATTAGCCATTAGCTGTTGGCCTTTTTATATTTAAAAGAACTTTGTATTTCAAAGTATCGAGGCAAAAAAAATTACGAAGTTAGATGGAGGAGGTTTTCCAAAGCTTGGATGTGCTCGGCAAAGGCTTGGCGTCCCGACTCGGTGACGGAGAACTCGGTATTGGGTTTGCGACCGACGAACTTCTTGACACAGCGTATATAGCCCGCCTCTTCCAAGTAGCGGGTGTGGCTGGCGAGATTCCCGTCGGTGACCTGTAGCAGCGTCTTCAGCGTAGTGAAGTCAGCCGCTTCGTTGGCCATCAGGATAGACATGACGCCCAGCCGGACCTTGTTCTCAAATGCTTTATTTAAACCGTCAATGTAAGCCATCACCGATTATTTTTTTTCGTACAATAGTATATATATAATTCCAAAGAGGATATGGAGCACACCGAATCCGAGGAACCAGAAGAGCAGGGCGTGATGAACAACGAAGCAGTCGATGAGGCCGAGCAGTATTTCGCCGTAGCCGAGAAAGCGGAGGGTTGGGTAGGTGTAATGTTGGCAATTGACGAGGGCGAGGCCGTAGAAGATGAGCATGATGGAGGAGGTGAGCCCGTAGTGTCCTTGCAGAATCATAGCGAGGGAGAAGAGTCCGCCTGCAGCCAGGGGTATCAGAAAGTTGAGACTCATCTTGCGCATCCGGCTGTCAAAGGCAAAAGGCAGGTTGTGTCGTTTGGCTTTGTAATACGACATGATGGTGACGGTGGCGGTGCTGACCGCGAGGAGAGCGAGAGAGAGCCCAACCGCAGTCCAGATGCGGGTCGGCACAGGTGCCAATGCGCCGGGATCTTGAAGGAAGGGCAAATCGAGGCCGATTACCGCAGCCGCCATGACGGCTCCTATGCAGGCAAAGATGCCGATAATGATGATAGACCAGCCGCTTAATGCCTGAAACTGAGACGATTTGCTCATCATCTCTTTAATGTCCACCAGGGTTTTTTCTATGTCTTTGTGTTCCATTTTTCAAAAGTACTTTGCGCGGCAAAGATAATATTTTTTTGAATACATACAACAGTGTGCGATTTTTTTTCAATTCTTTACATGATGGCACCTGAGGATTGATAACAGACAGCATCTTACGAGGCTCCTCCATTTTGCGTCAGGCTCGCACAGAGCCTTAGGGCAGGAGATTCCACAACGCGCTTATCATCGAGACTAAAGTTTAAGGAGCTGGCTATTGTCAGGGCATTCGAGGGTGAAGATGTCGTTGTCAGAGACCATGATGGTAAGCAGGCCTCTTTGGAGGGCCTCCTGTTTGGCATCCCGGTCGTAGTTGATAGCCGCGACAGCCAACAGGATGGTTTTGTCGCTGTATTCAGGGCACACCTCTTTGAAAAAGGCCATCTGACTGACAAAGTGTTCGATGCCACGCAGGGTGCAGTTGGTCTTGACCTCAACAACAATCGCGATATCATCATCAAGCAGCAAAAGATCCACCTCCAGTTTTCGTCCGGAGGATTTTTCATATTTTTTGAAGTTTTTCCAGCAACGATTGACATTGAAACCTTTATCTTGAAACAGTTTCATAGCCGCAGGTTCCATGAGGCCTTCTATAATATGGCCCGTGGTGGAAGTGAAGCGAGCGGCCAATTCTTTAAACTTACGATCGGTTTCCTGCATCCGGCGGTCGGTCTCTTGCATCCGAAGAGCAGTCTCTTGCTGTTGTTGGTCCACTCTGTTGACGAGTTCAGTGGTTTCGCGGAGTATTTCGCGAATCTCATCCCAGGTGGCACTTCTTCTTTTAGCTTTGGTTGATGATGTAACATTCATAGAGCGATTAGTTTAGGAATAGTAATTGATGTACAAAGCAGGGTGCAAATATAAAATTTTTCTAAACACAAAAACAATATCACAAAAAATTATCAATTACATCATACAGCTCAGAAGACAAAAAAAGAAGAGCGCGCCAAGGCACGCTCTTCTTTTCCTATAGTTAGAAGGATTATTTTCTTCTTCTTCTCGGTTTGAGGTTGTGTTTGGCGATGAAATCGTCCAAAACTTCCTTCAAAGTCGGGGTGCCGATCTCCTGAAGTTCATAACCAACCTTCACAACGGGTTGTTTGATCTTGATGAAGCGAGGCAGATCGATAGGAGTACCGATAACCACAGCGTCACAAGGAGTATTGGCGATGGTCTTCTCGAGGTCCTTCATCTGTTGAGCGCCGTAGCCCATAGCAGGCAGCAAGGTGCCGATGTTCGGATATCTTTCGAAGGTCGTGGTGAGTTCGCCAACGGTGTAAGGACGAGGATCAACCAGTTCGGCAGCGCCATACTTCTGGGCGGCAACGGTACCGGCACCGATCTTCATTTCACCGTGAGTCAAGGTAGGACCATCTTCCACAACGAGGACTCTCTTACCCTTGAGCAGCTCAGGCTTGTCAACGGTGAGGATAGAGGCAGCGTCGATTTGGATAGCGTTCGGGTTGATCTCACGCAAGTTGTTACGAACGATGTTGATGTTCTCGAGAGAAGCGGAGTCGATCTTGTTGATAACGATGACGTCGGCCATACGAGCCACCACTTCGCCAGGATAGTAGCTAACCTCTGCGCCGGGACGCAACGGGTCAGCAACGCCGATGGTCAAATCGGGAACATAGAACGGGAAGTCGTTGTTACCACCGTCCCAGAGCACGATATCGCAACCGTCGGGATCTTTTTCAGCACCAGCCATCTCGACCCACTTGCCGGTCTTAGGATCTTTGGTCTTGCCACCTTTGAGGATAGCCACATAGTCAACACCAGCGTAGATGACGTTACGTTTGGTCACCACGTGCGGTTCATACTCTTCCATCTCCTCGATGGTGCAGTTTTGATATTTGAGGTCATCCACACAAGCGAAACGTTGGACGATTTGTTTGTTCAAATCGGGATCGTAAGGCATCGGGTGACGAACGGCAACTACTCTGAAGCCCATACCCACGAGGTATTCGATAATCTTACGGGAAGTCTGAGACTTACCACAGCCAGTACGGGTGGCGCCCACGGCGATAACCGGCTTTTTGGATTTTACCATGGTGTCTTTCGGACCCATCAACCAGAAGTTAGCGCCAGCAGCGTTCACGATGGCACTGATCTTCATCACATATGCGTAAGGCTTGTCGCTATATGCGAAAACGCATTCGTCAACGTCGAATTCCTTGATGAGTTCGGTCAACTTGGACTCGGGATAAATCTTGATGCCCTTCGGATACAAATCCTCGCCAGCGAGCTCCTTCGGATAAAGACGGTCGTCGATACCAGGGATTTGTTCAGCCGTAAAAGCTACGACATTGTAGTTCTTGTTGTGACGGAAAAAGGTGTTGAAATTGTGGAAGTCTCTTCCAGCAGCACCGATAATGATTACATTTCTTCTTTTTTGTGGCATAATCAAATAGGTTTTAAGTGATTAATTATTTTGAATTATAATAAGAATGAATTCCTTTTAAAAGCGAGCGCAAAGATAATAAAAATGTTGAAATGTCGAGTCGTTTATTTGTTGAGTTGTTTTATTTTCCAGAAAAAGTGAAAAAACGAGTGATTAAATAAGTGTCAAGGTCATGCTTTCGTCTGATTGGCGACTCCTTCTTGTCTGGCTTTGAGCTCCTCTTCCGTCACGCCGAGATACCGGTCGCTCACCACCTGCATATCATCGTCCAGTTCCATCAGATAGGGGATGCCGGTAGGGATGTTGAGTTTGACGATATCCTCATTGGAGATATTCTTCATGAACTTGATGATACCGCGGAGGGAGTTGCCGTGCGCCACGACCATCACCTGCTTGTATTGTCTGAGTTTCTGCACAATATCCACGTTCCAGAGGGGGATGATGCGGCGGGTGGCATCGGAAAGTGACTCCGTACCGGGACGTGCCTCCTTGTATTTGATATTCTGGTAACGGATATCGTTGCGGGGGTGGCGCGGATCGTCTTCCGGCAGGGGTTCGGGAGCCACATCATAGCTGCGGCGCCACAGGGTGACCTGCTCTTGTCCATATATCTCCACCGCCTGTTTTTTATTCTGGCCCTGCAGCATACCGTAGTGTTTCTCATTCAGTCGCCAAGTCTTCTCCACCGGCAGCCACATACGGTCCATCTCCTCCAGCACGTAGTTCAAGGTCTTGATGGCTCTTTTGAGATAGGAGGTATAGGTATAGCGGATATCCAGATCAGAGTTCTTCAGTATGCGGCCGGCCTCTTTCGCCTCCTCAATTCCCTCGGGGGTGAGGTCCACATCTGTCCAACCGGTGAACTGGTTCGACAGATTCCATTCGCTTTGGCCGTGTCTTATAAGTATCAGTTTATACATTTCAATTATTATCTATTAAAACAAGGTTAAGGTTACAATCTACAGGGTATTTCCATCTTTCGGAAACACAATCCACGGTTTGAACTGTTTGGCTTCTTCAAAGTCGAGGGTGCAATAAGAGATGATGACGACCACATCGCCGACACAGGCTTTGCGGGCTGCGGGACCGTTAAGACAGATGATGCCGGAGCCATATTCACCTTTGATGACATAGGTTTCCAAACGCTCGCCGTTGTTGACATTAAGCACCTGGACCTTCTCATTCTCGATCAAGTTGGCAGCCTTCATGAGTTTTTCATCAATCGTGATGCTTCCAACATATTCCAAGTTCGCCTCCGTGACGGTAACTCTGTGTATTTTTGATTTTAAAACTTCAATATTCATACTCTAGTAGATGTTTTTAATCCTCAGATCAACACTCTAACTCGTTGAAATCAGTCATTTACCAACTTTTCGGGCTGATTTCCGATAGCGGCGGCAAATATACAAAAACAATTTGGATTCAAGAACAATATTTGCGTTTTTGAGAAAGAATTATGCACTTCTCAAGCATTTGAGGCATAAAAAACGAATCTCGGGATAAAAGAAAAGGTCAAAGTGCTATCACTTTGACCAGTATTGGGGAGTGGCGGGAACGGGAATTGAACTCGTGACCTCCGGGTTATGAATCCGACGCTCTAACCGACTGAGCTACCCCGCCATTTTTGAGGCCGCAAAAATACACTTTTTTTCATTACTCCCAACGCCAAAGAAAAAAATATTTTAACGGAGGCTTCCATTTGGGATTTCCCTGGTTTTTTTGTATTTTTGCACCTTTATTTTCTTTAAGAAGAGATTTATGAGTGCAGACTATATTTTCGAAACTTCCTGGGAAGTTTGCAACAAAGTGGGAGGTATCTACACGGTCCTCTCTTCCAAAGCATCCACAGCCGTACAACAATTTGGGGACCATTACATCTGCATTGGTCCTGACATCTCGAAAGAGTATCAAGGGGATTTTGTAGAGGATCCCGTTCTTTTTCGCAATTGGCGTGAGATGGCGCAGCAGGAAGGGTTGAAGATTCGGATCGGGCGTTGGCAGATCTGCGGGTCTCCCGTCGTCATCCTGGTCAACTTCACCCCCTTCTTTGAACGCAAGAATGAGATCCTGACCACCTTCTGGATCAACTACAAGCTGGACTCCATCTCGGGGCAGTGGGACTACATCGAGCCGGCCTTGTTCGGCTATGCCGCCGGCAAGGTCATCGAGAGTTTCTATAATTACTACTGCAACTCCATGGACAAGATCATCGCGCACTTCCACGAGTGGATGACGGGCACGGGCATTTTGCATCTGGAAACGGTAACGCCGCAGATCGCGACGGTCTTCACGACTCACGCCACCGTATTAGGGCGTTGCATTGCGGGCAACGGCCTGCCCTTATACGAGAACATCCGTCAGTATCCACCCCTGGAGACGGCCCAGCGTTTCGGAGTGCAGTCGAAGTACTCGCTGGAATACCTCTCAGCGAAGGTGGCAGATGCCTACACCACGGTGAGCGACATCACCAACGAAGAGTGTGCGGCCTTCTTCCCGAAGCCGGCGGATGTGATCACCATCAACGGTTTTGAGAATGGCTTTGTGCCGCAGGGAGATGAGCGGAACCAGCGTCGCATGGCTGCCCGCCAGAAAATATTGAACGTTGCCTCCTCGCTGATGCAACAGCAGCTGCCCGACGACACCCTGTTGGTCATCAACAGCGGCCGTTACGAGTTCAAGAACAAAGGCATTGACGTCTTCATCCGCAGTCTGGCGCGCTATGCCCAGCAGGAGCCGGACCGTACGGTATGCGCCGTCATCGCCGTGCCCGCTGGCCACAGCGGCAAGCGTGAAGACCTGCTTCAGCGCATGAGCGAGCCGATATCCTCCACGCCAGTGCTGGACGACTTCTCCACCCATGTGCTGCACGACCCCTACAACGACCCTATCATCCGTGCCTGCAAGCAATATGGGCTGCACAATGCCCCCGACCAGAAGGTCAAGGTGGTCTTCGTGCCCGTCTATCTCGATGGCCATGACGGCATCTTCGACCTACCCTACTACGATTTCCTCATCGGCTTTGACCTGTCGGCATTCCCCTCCTACTACGAGCCTTGGGGATACACACCGCTGGAGAGCATCGCCTTTGGCATCCCGACCATCACCACTTCGCTGGCGGGATTCGGCTTGTGGGTCAACAAGAACTTCACCGACCAGCGCAGTGTGACCGTGGTGCCCCGCACCGACCACAACGACGACGAGGTGGTGGAGAACATTGCCCAAGCTATCGGCTTCTACAGCAAGTGCACACCTGAAGAGAAGGCCCAGCTGGACCAAAAGGCCACCGAGATATCACAAGAGGCTCTTTGGAGCAGTCTTTACGACTTCTACCTGGATGCTTATGAGAAAGCGCTGGCCATGAGCGACAGCCGTTACGAACTTTATCAGAATAAAACCTCAAATATCAGTCAGATAGTGAAACACACCAACATCCAACGTCCCGAATGGAGACAGATATCCATCAAGTCGCATCTCCCCAAGAGTCTGGAGAAACTAGAAAAGCTCTCCGAAAATCTCTGGTGGAGCTGGAATTACGAAGCACGCGAATTATTCGAAGAGATTGCCGGAACCGAGTTATGGGAACGCTGCCAGCAGAACCCCGTCTATCTGCTTCAAGTGCTACCGTATGAGCAACTTGAGACCTTCATGAAAAATCAGGACTTCCTGTCCAAGCTAGACCGGGTATTTGATAGTTTCCAACGCTATATGGAGACTCCTCGGACCCGTCCGGAGCAGAAGATTGCCTACTTCAGCATGGAGTTCGGCATCAGCAACGAGCTGAAGATCTATTCTGGCGGTTTGGGCATGTTGGCGGGCGACTATCTCAAGGAGGCCTCCGACTCCAATGTCAACATGATCGGCATCGGACTGTTGTACCGTTATGGATATTTCACGCAACAGATCTCCAGTTATGGCGAGCAGGTCAACTTGTACCCGCCCCAGAGTTTCTCGAAGCTGCCCATCACCCCGCTCAAGGATCAGGAGGGCAATTGGCTCACCATCTGTCTGTCGCTGCCAGGCCGCAACCTGTACGCGCGCATCTGGCGTGTGGATGTAGGCCGCATCCCCCTCTACCTGATGGACACCGACTTTGCCGACAACTGGGATGAAGACCGTGGCGTGACGGCCACCTTATACGGCGGAGACCAGGAAAACCGCCTCAAGCAGGAGATGCTGCTCGGCATTGGCGGTCTGCGTATGCTCAAGTTGTTAGGAGAAGAGCCTACCCTCTTCCATTTGAATGAGGGCCATGCCGCCTTCGTCAACTTGGAGCGTATCTATCAGACCATGCAGGAAAAGCATGTCAACATGGCTGTCGCCATCGAGTTGGTGCGCAGTTCCTCGCTTTATACCACGCACACGCCGGTTCCTGCCGGACATGATGCGTTCCACGAAGACCTGATGCGTACCTATTTCGCCACCTATCCCGACCGGTTCAACATCTCATGGGAGACCTTCATGGGCTTTGGGCGCAAGCATGACGACTGCGTCAACGACAAGTTCTCCATGAGCATCCTGGCCTGCCACTTCTCCCAGGAGGTCAACGGTGTGAGTCGCATTCACGGTCGTGTGTCACAAGAGATGTTCGCCGACCTTTACGATGGCCGTTTTGCTGCGGAGTCTCACATCGGGTATGTCACCAATGGCGTGCACTACCCCACCTGGGCACACAAGCGCTGGCAGGCGCTGCATCGCCGGGTGTTCGGTCCCGACTTCCTGACGGACCAGTCCAACCCTGCCCATTGGTTGAAGATTTACGAGGTGGCCGACCAAGAGATCTGGAATCTCAAGCAAGAGCTCCGCAAGGAGATGATCACCGCCGTGAAGGAGATGCTGAGTGAGCAGTTGCGTCGCCGCAACGAGTCGCCGGCCTTCATCACGGCCACCTTGAAACAGATCCGCACCGACGTGCTCACCATTGGCTTTGCCCGTCGTTTCGCCACCTATAAGCGCGCACACCTGCTGTTCACCAACGAAGAGCGGTTGCGTCAGATCTTGTGCAACGACAAGATGCCTGTCCAATTCATCTTCGCCGGCAAGGCCCATCCGCACGACAAGGCCGGGCAAGACATCATCACCAACATCATCCGTCTGTCGCACAAGCCTGAGTTTGTAGGCAAGATCATCTTTGTGGAGAACTACGACATGATTCTGTCGAAGAAGCTCATCTCGGGTTGTGACTTATGGCTGAACATGCCCACTCGACCCTTGGAGGCTTCCGGCACATCGGGCGAGAAGGCGGTCATGAACGGCGTGCTCAACTTCAGCGTGTTGGACGGCTGGTGGGCAGAGGGCTATGTGCCTGGCGCCGGCTGGGCCATCAAGGAGGAGATCACCTATCGCGACAACCGTCTGCAGGACGAGCTGGACGCTTCCACTCTCTACAGCACACTGGAAGAGGAAATCGCCCCCGCCTTCTACAACCGCAACAAGGAGAACATCCCCGAGACCTGGGTTGCCATGATGAAGAAATGCTTCGCCGAGATCTCGCCTATCTATACGATGAAGCGACAACTGGATGACTATTACAGCAAATTCTACCATAAACTGGAAAGCCGATCCCTCGACCTCTGCGCTGACAATCTGAAAAAGACACGGCAACTCATCAAATGGAAAGAGCATGTCATCAGCGGATGGGACAGCCTGGCCTGCAAATCGCTGACCAGCCAGAATCATTCCGACAGCACCTATTACATCGGAGAGCGCCTCTGCATGGAACTCTCCCTGGAGTGTGGCGAATTGTCGGCCGAGGAATTGAAAGTGGAACTGGTGCTGGTGGACAATGAGCACAACGGAGAGCCCAAATTGGTGGCCAAATACCCATTTGCCCTTCAGCAGCAAGACAAAGGCATCGCCCTTTACAAGTGCGAAGTGGATGCCAAGAAGGTGGGCAACTGGAGCTATGCTGTCCGTGTCATCCCGACCCATCCGCTGTTGCCGCACGATCTGGACTTCAACCTGGTGAAATGGTTCTAGACACCACCTCCTTCTGCGAGACACTCACCACCTTTCCCGTGGTCATCATCGCCAATGGTGACTTCCCGTCTTTTGCTCCCGCCATGACGCTTTTGCAGAGGGCGCAGGTCATCGTTTGTTGCGACGGGGCCTATGATTCATTCTTGCAACATCAGCCAGAAACACAAGCAGAGCTCATCGTCACTGGCGACGGAGACTCTTTGTCTCCAGAGCAACTGAAGGCATGCGGGCACTCCTTTGTCCATGATGCCAGCACGGAATACAATGATCTTCAAAAAGCCCTTAAATATTGTATGAAAAGGCACTACGATCGAGTACTGTTGCTGGGCTGCGAAGGCAAGCGGGAGGATCATTTCATCGCCAACCTCAGCATCATGGCCACCTATGGTGAATGGATGGACTTGGCCATGTTGACCAGGCACGGCGTCTTCAACATCCTCCGGGAAACCGCCACCCTACCCTCTTTCCCCGGGCAGCAGGTATCTGTCTTCAGCAGAGACAAGGACCTGCCACTCACTTTTGACGGGCTCAAGTACCCCGTTCAAGAACGTTGTTTTCAACATCTTTGGGAAGGATCTCTCAATGAGGCAACAAGAGAGGCCTTCACCATTGTCTTGCATGGCAAAGGCCTCGTCGTTGTATATCAGACATTGGCTCTTAGCAATTAGCTGTTGGCCGTTGGCTGAGTGTTATGATGTTGAAATAAAAGGTATTACCGCAGTTGCTCCAGCGCCTCAATCACCAGATGCGCGATGCCCTCATAGGCAGTCAACGATGCGCCAGCCGGGGTGTCATACGGGTTATGATAGCCACCCACGCGTCCTCCCAACGTATAGATGAAAACAGCCGGGACGCCCTTCTCGGTAAACGGAAAATGGTCACTATTGGCCGCATTGTCGCGTGCCTTGACCTCCTTCACCCAATGGAAAGTCTCGTTCAACTGCAACAGAGCATTATAAAATCCGTTCGTCAGAGAGTCTTTGGCATTCACCACCATAATGCCGTCATCCCCGCCACACATCAAGTCCAAGTTGACGACCATCTTCACCTTTTGCAAGTCGACAAGGGGGTGAGAGACAAAGTAGGTGGAACCCAGCAGCCCTGCCTCTTCAGCACTGAAAAAGACAATGGCGACTGTATATTTCAGCGGATGCTGCCGGAAGTAGTTGGCCAAGTCCAAAACAGCGGCCGTGCCGGATGCATTGTCGTGACAACCAGGGAACATCACCTCTTCACCCATCATGCCAAGATGGTCGTAATGGGCGGTCAGGACCACCAGACTGTCAGACTTCTCCGTTCCGGGAATCAACGTCATGACATTGCGCGCCCGGTGCTGGCGGGCCTCGTTCGTGTAGGAAATCTTGATTTTGTTCTTCTCCGCATCCATCAACCCTTTCTTCACATAGATAGATGCATACTGGGATTTATGGTATCCCATACCGACAGTCCATGCCGACATCTCATCCACTCCGACCAGGAACCCCTGGCATTGAAAAGAATTCTTGAAGCGCTGCAACATGCCAAAAAGTCGTTGCAAGATCTTGATTGTATCTGCATTCTGACACTGGGTGATATCCACATACAGCATCGACTTCTTCGCTTTTTTATGTGTAGCAAAGAACTGGTCCAAAGCCGATTGGTCCAACAATGTCCGATAGTCCAAATGGATAATCGGCAGAGAAGCATGCATGGTGGGCGAGAAGGGGGCGATGACAAAGTCCTCCCAGCCGGTCAGCGGCTTCCCATTCAAGACCATAGACACAGGACCTTCCATGGCATACACAGGAAAACTATATTCTTGTTCCTGGGGTTTCAGCAACATAGCCTCCAGATACTGAACCAGATAATTGGCAGCAAGGCTGTCACCATGATAGGCATACCCGCGCCCATACATGGTCGGGGAACATAAGACATTGAGGTGCAATCGGGCAAAAGTACTGTCTTGTGCCAGGGCACCTTGCGCTATCCCGATAAACAGCAGGCTTGCAAGGACTATTTTTCTCATTACCATTTCAGAATTTTAGAGGTTCCTAACAACTGATGAGGGCCATACACTTTCACGAAATAAAGTCCCGAAGGATACGTCCGCAGGGAGATGGTCGGACAGGTCTCATTCACCTTGTGAGTAGCCAATTTTTGGCCTTGGGCATTCAGCACCTCCACCGTCATCTCACCTGGAGTAAAAGATGAAAGGTCTATCCGCACATCGCTTGTCGTGGGATTAGGCGCTATCGGCAGATTCTCATTCGTATAAGAAGCTATGCCATCCGGGAGAGAGAAGACATCGTGGAAGGCATAGTGAACGATCATCGTCATATTGACCTTCGCCAATTCCACCACATTGAAGAAACTACAGTTGTCCATCACATCGTTTACGGTATGATGAAATGGAGAAAGTGTGGTTTCGCGGAAGGAGACGGCAGGGAATCCATACCGCGAGTAGTTGTAGGCATCTTCCTGCTGACTTTCAGGAAGATTGCCAGCCACATCCATCATAATGGGAATCAGTTGAGAGAAGCTCTCAAACATCAAGGCCGCATCGGAACGCTCCTGCATGGCATTTTCATACCATAGAATGGTCATCATGTGCAAATTCTGGGGATCATAGGCTATCCTGTCGTTGTTCAACATCAACTTGACATATTCCGAGTGAGGAAGACGGTCCACAGCATCCACGGAGCTGCCAAACATGCCCATCTCGTGGGCATCCAAGGCAATAAACTCCACCGTGATGCGGGGAGAAAAGTGATGGTTGTTCAGAACACGGGCCACCTCCAGGATAAGGGCCACGCCCGCTGCATTATCATCCACACCTCCCAACAGGGTCGTCAGTGTATCGCCATTCGTATCCCTGATCAGCTTGTCGTAATGCGCACCCACCAAGACTATCGAATCAGGGTTTTCAGTTCCAGAAATAAAACCCCTTACATTATAAATATGAGCATCATAGAGCCAACTATAGAAGGAGTCGATCTTCACATTTTGCAATCCATATTGTTGCATCTTCCCAACCAGATATTCGGCGGCATCACGAGTGCCATAAAAAGTGCAACGTTGATATTGCTGTAATTCCGCCACGGTGGCTTGCATTGAATCAACATTCAATTCTGCCAACATGGCATTCAACTCTTCCGTCGTTTGAGCCATCATGGAAGAACTCATCATCAGAGTCATCAAAAGAAATAAAAATCTTTTCATTTTATATTATTTTAAGACATTAAACAATTTTCTCGCTGTTTTTCCATCTGAGAATCTCACCACTATCAGATAGGTGCCATCGGACAAATCCGACACATCAACCATCTGCACCTCTCCTTCCTGACAATTCCGGGTCTTCAGCAATTGACCATTGATACTATATATTTGAATCGAGTTCAAGTCCGTATGGGCCACACAGAGTGTGGAATAGGCCGGAACAGGGTACAGATTCAGTGCTATTTGCTCGCGATGTTCGATGCCCACATCGACAATCCGCACATGCAAATAGACCATGCTATCACACCCGTGAACAGTCTGCAGCAGATATTGGTAGTCGGTTATGGCCGGCTCCTCTGTTTCAATCACGATCTGCGCCACCTCAATGGTATAGGGCAGGTCGTGTACGGAGAGCAACAAGGTGTCGTAGGTAACCACATCGGGGAATACGGTCAGGTGGAGCGTCACGATGCTGTCGCAGCCGTTGGCGGCGACGAGCGTGTCGGTGTAGTCGCCCGAAGTGGTGTAGGTCGTGCCGTGCCAGGTGTAGGAGTCACAGGAGGATATCGGGATTTCGGAATGGGCGGGATGACGGATGGTGAGGTGGAGGGTGACGATGGAGTCGCAGCCGTTGGCGGCGGCGAGTGTGTCGGTGTAGTCGCCCGAGGCGGTGTAGGTTTGATTGTGCCAGGTGTAGGAACCGCAGGAGGATATCGGGATTTCGGTATGAGCGGGATTAAGAACGGTCAGGTGGAGCGTCACGACGCTGTCGCAGCCGTTGGCGGCGGCCAGCGTGTCGGTGTAGTCGCCCGAGATGGTATAAGTCGTGCCGTGCCAGGTGTAGGAGTCACAGGAGGATATCGGGATTTCGGAATAGGCGGGATGACGGATGGTCAGGTGCAGCGTGACGATGCTGTCGCAGCCGTTGGCGGCGGCCAGCGTGTCGGTGTAGTCGCCCGAGGCGGTGTAGGTCGTGCCGTGCCAGGTGTAGGAATTACACTCCGATACGGTGATCTCGGAATAAGCGGGGTGAAGGATGGTCAGGTGGAGCGTCACGATGCTGTCGCAGCCGTTGGCGGCGGCCAGCGTGTCGGTGTAGTCGCCGGAAGTGGTGTAGGTTGTGCCGTGCCAGGTGTAGGAGCCGCAGGAGGATATCGGGATTTCGGAATGAACGGGATTAAGAACGGTCAGGTGGAGCGTCACGATGCTGTCACAGCCGTTGGCGGCGATGAGCGTGTCGGTGTAGTCGCCCGAGACGGTGAAGGTTTGGCCGTGCCAAGTATAGGAGTTGCACTCCGACATTGTGATTTCGGAATAGGCGGGGTGAAGGATGGTCAGGTGCAGCGTGACGATGGAGTCACAGCCGTTGGCGGCGGCCAGCGTGTCGGTGTAGTCGCCCGAGGCGGTGTAGGTGCGGCCGTGCCAGGTGTAGGAACCGCAGGAGGATATCGGGATTTCGGAATAGACGGGATGACGGATGGTGAGGTGGAGCGTGACGATGCTGTCGCAGCCGTTGGCGGCGACGAGCGTGTCGGTGTAGTCGCCCGAGGCGGTGTAGGTTTGATTGTGCCAGGTGTAGGAATTACACTCCGATACGGTGATCTCGGAATAGACGGGATGAAGGATGGTCAGGTGGAGCGTGACGATTGAGTCGCAGCCGTTGGCGGCGGCGAGCGTGTCGGTGTAGTCGCCCGAGGCGGTGTAGGTTGTGCCGTGCCAGGTGTAGGAGTTGCAGGAGGATATCGGGATTTCGGAATAGACGGGATGAAGGATGGTCACGTGCAGCGTCACGATAGAGTCGCAGCCGTTGGCGGCGACGAGCGTGTCGGTGTAGTCGCCGGAAACGGTGTAGGTTTGGCCGTGCCAGGTGTAGGAACCGCATTCCGACATTGAGAGCTCGGAATAGGCGGGGTGACGGATGGTCAGGTGCAGCGTGACGATAGAGTCACAGCCGTTGGCGGCAGCGAGCGTGTCGGTATAGTCGCCCGAAACGGTGTAGGTTTGGCCGTGCCAAGTGTAGGAGTTGCATTCCGACACCGAGATTTCGGAATAGGCGGGATGGTGGATAGTGAGGTGCAGGGTGACGATGCTATCGCAGCCGTT